>DCZG01000046.1 GCA_002331575.1 Atopobium sp. UBA2090
CCTTGGTATCGTATGCGAACGTCAACGCGTTCAAGCTGAACATGTTCGACGTCGGTCTCCTCGGTGCCGCGAGCAGGCTCGATGTTTCGACGCTACCGTCAGACAATGCGTTGTTCGAGAAGTTCAAAGGGGCCTTGGCCAAGCAATATGTCCGCCAGCAGCCGATGGCGTCCGACAAGGTCGTGCACGGGTACTGGACATACAATAGCTCGACCAGCGAGGTCGATTTAATTTACGACTATGGCGGAGAGGTCTATCCGGTCGAGGTGAAGGCTGAGACCAACTTGTGTGCCAAGAGCCTTCGATTCTATAGCGAAAAGTATCACATCGAGAAGTTACTGAGACTCTCCCTCTCGGGGTCCAGGGACCAAGGGTGCGTGAGAAACGTGCCACTCTATGCGGCGGGCATGTTACCTGGGTGCCTCAAGGACAAGGCGAACTCTCGGGATGAACGAACACGCTGACAAATTCCACCGCGACAATCCTCATCGAGCACCGTCTCATTCCGGGCGCACCTCCCGCCACGTTGCCTCGCCATCGCACCGTCTGTCCACTACCCGCGCGCCCTTTCCTTTCGTGCCAGCAGGAGCGCGCCGGCGGCGGCGAAGAGGCTGCAGAACGCGAGCGTGGCGGGAAGGGCGTCATCGCCGGTCTTGGGGAGCGAAGGGGGCATCTCGGCGTTGGCCGCCGTCCGCATCAGGGTCGCCGCGGCAGCAGGCACCGGGGCCGGATCCAGGGTGGTGGGCTTCTCGACGGCCACGCTGGTGGCAATGGCCGGGTTGGCACTGCCGTCGGTATCATAGAGATAGAGGTATGTGAGCGTGCCCGTACCCGTGCCGATGACCTGGCCGTTTTCGTAAGCACCGTCGCCCTGGAGGTCGAGGATGGCTGCACCTTCGGGGGAGGTGACGGTGCTCCCCGTGACGTTGATCGTCCCCTTCTTGCACGTGCTGTCGTATCCGGCGGCGATGATGGCCCCGCCAGGAGCGCTCACGTTCACGTTCGAGTCGACGATATTGACGGAGGACGCCGGGTCGCTGCTAGTTTCGTTGTCGGCCATGATCCCCGGATTCAGGAAAGCGTCCCCCGTGCAGGTGACAGAGACGTCTGAGGAGGTGATGTTGACCTGCCCACCGTTTTTCTCACCATTTGCATTGGAAAGGATGCCGATGTTCCACCCGTCCTCGTCCCCCGTCTTATCGCAGGTGATGTCCACATCCGAGCCGGTGATGTTGACATTGCCCCCGAAGGATGTGATCCCGTACGAGCCGCCATTCGATGTCGCGTTGACGGTCACCGTGGTGTTCTCGATGTCCACGTCGCCGCCCTCGGCTTCGATGACCCCGTAGGTCGCGGTGCTGGACTCGGCGTCCAGGGTGCCGTCGCCGGTGATGGACAGGTCGCCATCGTCGACGTATATGGCAGAGCCGTAGCTCGGCTTGCCTGCCGATGCGGTGATGGTGTTGTCGCCGGAAAGCGTGATGTCAAGGTCGCCTTTGGCGGTGATGGAGCCCCCGTTGTAGCCGTCAAGGGCCATGCCATCGGCACCGTCCCACGACCACGTGCCGCCATTCGCGCCCGTACCGTTGGCCTCCGACGTGTATTCTTTGTCGACGGTCACGCTCGTGGCCGCGAACGCCTGCATCGGCACCATGGTCAGCGCCAGTACGGCCGATATCCCAGCAGTGGCAATCCTCCTCGTGCGCTGCCTCATATCGGTACCCTCTCTCTTCTCGCTGGTGACGATGTCCGGGGTGTGGTTTCCTTCATCGTCATTAAAGGACGTACCCGCACCCGTACCGATGACCTGGCCATACCTTACGTGCTGGTTGGAAAACGGTACCACAGAATCCCGCACATGCGCATCTGCGGGGCNNAAGATGGTGCTGTCGGTGGTGGAAATCGAGCCCCAGCGGGAGAGCTAAGCCCATCCCCAGCGAGAAGCTAAGTGAGGTCGCAGGTGGGAGCGCAACTCCCTCAAATCCCGAAGTTGAGATCGGGCAGGACGAATGCTCATCCAACAGTTTTGGTCAAGCAACAAGAGCAATGGACTTTCCGCTGTTGTTTGGGATGACTACGGCATCTGACCTTCCCCACAGGTTGCAATGGACATGTTACGGGGTCAGAGCACATATGCTCTGCCCCGCGTCTTCGTGGTGGGCATTGCAAGGTTTGGACTTGCGACCACCCTCCGCTTTGGCAACACCGTCTGGCCATCAGGATCTCGCCACTACCATGACGGAACCCCAGGGATTAACGGCCTTTGAGCTGACTCACGATGGCTGCAACGTCGGCAGTGGCTGCATCTACCCGGCCAATCATGTTGGTACGGAAGTTGACGTGGATGGAAGTCGGGCCGCCATGGACTTGCACGCCGGCACCAACACGCCATTCTGGCCAGATTAGATAGTGCGCACCGGAAGTACTCGCGCATCGTTTCAGCAATGATCTCGGCGTCCTTTGGGACACTCCCGTGCGCGACGATGATGGTTCCCCGCGGGTCAGCGATGTTTTGCTTGGCATACATGCCTAGAGCGCGCGAAGCTCGAGATGCCACAGGCACTCATGCGGTTATCGTAGTTGATCTCCTCAAGCTTGCGCTCGCTCTGGTCGTTGTACAGGTTTTTCAACGCTGCCCGGGACTTCTTCCTCGGGGTCAAAGATCGCTGGTTGGCTGGTGGTGGCGCGATCGCCATGCTTGACGTACTGATTGACTTGCCAGAAGTCGTCAACAGCGAGGTTCTCGAGTACCAGGTTGCCCTTGCCGGAAATGATGATGGGCGTGTCGATGACGGTCACGTATGGATGCTCCGTCACCCAGGTCTTGGGTAGGTTCGATAGGCCGTCGGTCAGTATCTTAAAAGTCCGCATGTCATCCCCTACTCAAGTAAGCTGCGATACGAAAAGCAACTACCTAGACGATATGCAGAGAAGTGACCGGGACCTTCTCTGCGCACAACGGCCCTCCGGGGGCAACGTGGATTAGCCTTGTCACGTCAGTGTCCAGGCACGCCACGACCGCAGGAGGTCCCAGCCATGATCGATTCTACCTTTGTCGGGCTCGACGCACGCGCCAGGTCGATAGCCGCGTCGGCCCTCGTCGTCGAGACGGGCGAGGTGCTCCGCGCCTCGTTCGGCTACGACGCGGGGGCCGTGGCCGAATGGTGCGCCGCGCTCCCGCAGCCGGTCCGCTGCGTCTACGAGTCCGGCCCCACCGGCTTCGACCTGCAGAGGAGGCTCGCCTCGGCGGGCGTCCCCTGCGTCGTCGGGGCGGTCTCGAAGATGCTGCGGCCGTCGGGCGACCGCGCGAGGACGGACGGGAGGGACGCGACCTTCCTCGCGCGCATGCTCGCCGTGGGCAACGTCGTCGAGGTGCACGTCCCGTCGCCCGCGCGGGAGGCGGCCCGCGACCTGTCGCGGTCCCGGGAGGACGCGAGGGAGGACCTCATGCGGGCGCGCCACCTGCTCTCGAAGTTCCTGCTGAGGAAGGGGGGTCGTCTACGAGTCGGGGAGGAGGGCCTGGACCAAGGCCCACGGGGAGTGGCTCTCGCGCGTCCGCCTCGCCGACCCGCTCGAGCAGCNNCGTCCTCGAGGAGTACCTGGCCGGCGTCGTGGCGATGGAGCCCGGGCGCGACCGGCTCGACGCCGCGATCGCCGGGGCCGCCGCGACGCCCGAGTTCGACGGCGTCGTCAGGAGGCTCTCCGCCGTCAGGGGCATCTCGACCGTGACGGCGTTCTCCGTCGCCGCCGAGATAGGCGACTTCTCGCGGTTCCCGACCGCCCGCTCCCTCATGTCCTACCTCGGCCTGGTCCCGTCCGAGAGCTCGAGCGGAGAGACCGTGTCGCGGGGGGCGATAACCCGCACCGGCAACGGCCACGTGCGCACGCTGCTCGTGGAGT
>DCZG01000077.1:0-2374 GCA_002331575.1 Atopobium sp. UBA2090
CGTACGTGTCGCATGCCGAAAGGAGGGCGCCCGGAGACGAATGCTCTCGTCCCCGGGCGCCCATCGTCAAGCGTGGTATCCGAACGTCAGAAGACCATCCGGTCGTTGTTCTGGACGAGCTCGAGGAAGCGGTCCCTGACCTCGTGCTCCTTGCGCCTCGAGATGGGCAGGAGCTCTCCGGTGGTGAGGCGCACGTCACCTGCGTCGATCACCTGCATGTAGCGGTAGTTCACGAGATAGCCCTTGTGAATCCGGATGAATCCCTCTCCCGAGAGCTCGTCCTCGAGCTCCCCCATGGTCCGCGTCAGGACGATGCTCTTCTCCTGTCCGTCCACGTGCACCACCTGCTGCTTTCGCATGCCCTCGATGTAGGTGATCGAGACGATCTGCACGGGATAGACGGCCTCATGGTCGTGCAGCACGACCACCGACTTCCGATGACGGTCCTTGCGGGCGGCGAGATAGGCGCCCACGACCTCGGACATGTCCTCGAGGAAGCGGCTCTTGCGAATGAAGCCGACGGGGTTCACGCGGAGCGAGTCGAAGACCTTGTCCTCCCGGTTGGAGATGTACATGATGTCGACCTGGTCCTGCTGGTCGCGGAGCTGCCGGGCAAAGGAGATGCCGTCGAGATCGGGCATGTCGATGTCGAGAAGGAGCAGGTCAAAGCGGCGGACGGGCATCACCGCGGCCAGGTCGACCGCGGACGAGAAGAGCGACGTCGTCGCATCCACCCCATGCGCCCCGAAGACGTCCCTGAGCGAGCTCGAGATGATCCCGAGCGCCGCCTCGTCGTCATCGCACACGGCGACCCTGAGCCTCTCCCCTGCCATTGCCGTCTCCCCCCTGGACGCGATGCGTCCTTCTCACTCGGCGCTCGTACCGGCGAGCATCACGTTGGCGACGAAGGTCTTGCCCTCGGCGGTGAACCTCGCGCTCCCCTGGTACTTCTCGGCGATTCTGCTGATGACCCTCGTCCCGTATCCGTGCACGTCATCGTCGCTCTTGCTCGTGAGAAGGACCCCGCCCCTCGTCCGTCTCATGAGCTTGGGGTCGCAGGGGTTCGTCGCCATGAAGAAGTAGTAGTCGCCCTCGGGCCTGATGCTGAGCCGGATGCCCTCGTCCTCGCGCCCGCAGGCGCTCGTCCCCTCGATAGCGTTGTCGAGCAGGTTGGCAAGGAGAGAGTAGAGGTCCCCTGCGGAGAACGGCAGCTCGGAGGGGACGGCGAGCATGGTCTTGACCTCGATGCCGCGAGACTGCGCGAGGGTGATCTTCGAGTTGACGACCGCGTCGACGGTTCGGTTGCCGCACGAGACATGGTGGAGCACCTCGGCATGGTCGGCCGAATAGACCTCGAAGAAGTCCTTGAGCTCCTCGTACTCTCCCGCGTCGAGCAGCGACTTCATGTACGCGTCGTGGTTCTTGATCTCGTGGCGCATCTCCCGCAGCTGCTCGTAGGTGCGCTGCGTGAGGTTCGCCATGTCGGCGCTGTCCTCCTCGCTCCTCTTGGTGACGAGAAGCTCCGCGCGCTCGTCGTGCTCCTTGGCGAGCAGGTGGAACATGACGTACGAGATCGAGATGAGCATGATGAAGCTGACGTTCACGAACAGGTTGACGCTCGCGAAGCTCTGCTCGAACTGCATCAAGTAGATGCTGAGGTAGGAGTCATTCTTGGCGGCGAGGTAGTACGAGTAGGTCGTGATGAAGCTGTTGCTCGCCACGGCTCCCGCCACGTCCGTGAGGAGGATGAGCACCACGTAGTGGCTCGGGATGAAGGAGAAGCGCTCGACGGAGAAGCGCCTCAGGAGGAACACGAAGAAGAACATGGCGGCGTACGAGATGGCGCTGGGAATGGAGTAGCCGAAGGAGAGCCTTCTCAAGAGCGAGAACGCCGTGGTAATCATGCCCGTCATGCTCACCGTGATGACGAAGAGCGCCATGAAGGTCGCACATCTGACGACTCGGTCGATGGGCGTGAGGCGGGTCTGGAGCAGGGCGTAGGCAGTCATCATGAGGAAGAGCGAGGGCATCGACTGGGTCTGGGCCAGAAGCGACTGGAACACGACGTCGAGGGCGGTCTGCAGGGCGATGAGGAGCAGACCGTCGACGACGCGCCGGACGATGGTGCGAGAGGAGCGGCCCAGCTCGCCGAGGAGGATGACGGTGCAGACCGTGAAGAGAAGGTTGGTGATGAGGTTGCCCATATTGTAGGCACCTCCCGTCAGCAGGCAGAACAGGTCCATGCGCTCACCCCCCCCATCTTTCCCCTGGTAGAAGTATACCGTCTGGCGAGAAGACCGCTCGTACCTGCCGATGGCCAGTTGTTCTCCTCGGGCGACCGCTTGTTCCGCCCGTCCTTTCAGCCTGCCAAAGG
>DCZG01000077.1:2496-4800 GCA_002331575.1 Atopobium sp. UBA2090
AATAAGCCGGAAGGATCCTTTTCCCCTATTGGTACCGACCGGCTTCGAGACAGAAAAGCCCCCGACAGCCTGAGAAGGCCTGCCGGGGGCTCAAAGGGAAGTGCTGCTTGTCGGAGGTTCCTCCCTACGCGATCTCGTGGACCCAGCCGAACTTGTCCTCGATCTCGCCGGACTGGATACCGGTGAGCGTCTCGCGGAGCTTCTTCATGACGGGCCCGACCTCCTCCATGCCGTAGATGATCTTCTTGTCGTCGGAGTCGACCTCGCCGACCGGCGAGATGACCGCGGCGGTGCCGCACATGCCGCACTCGGTGAACTGGTCGATCTCGTCGAAGCGCACCGGACGCTGCTCGACGGTGAGACCGAGGTAGTTCTCAGCGACGTCGACGAGGGAGCGGCGGGTGATGGAGGGCAGGATGGAGTCGGTGTGCGACTGCGGGACGACGAGGGTCCCGTCCTTCTTGACGAAAAGGAAGTTGGCGCCGCCGGACTCCTCGACGTAGGTGCGCGTCTGCGGATCGAGGAACATGTTGTCGGCATAGCCCTTGCTGTGCGCCTCGACGGAGGGGTAGAGCGACATGGCGTAGTTCAGACCGGCCTTGATGTTGCCGGTGCCGTGGGGCGCCGCGCGGTCGAACTTGGAGACCTGCAGCTTGACGGGCCTGACGCCGCCCTTGTAGTAGGCGCCGACGGGCGTGACGAGGATGCGGAACTGGTACTCGTCAGCCGGCTTGACGCCGATGACGTCGCCGGTGGCGATCATGAACGGGCGGATGTAGAGCGTGGCGCCGGTGCCAAAGGGCGGGACCCAGGCCTCGTTGGCCTTGACGACCTGCTCGACCGCGTCGACGAAGCGGTCCTTGGGGAACGGCGGCATGCAGATGCGCTTCGCAGAGTCGTACATGCGGGCGGCATTCTGGTCGGGACGGAAGCAGACGATCCTGCCGTCCTCGGTGGTGTAGGCCTTGAGCCCCTCAAAGACCTCCTGGCAGTAGTGCATGAGACCGGCGCACTCGGACATGACGATCGTGTGGTCAGGCGTGAGCGTGCCCTCGTCCCACGCGCCGTCCTTGTAGTTGGAGACGTAGCTGTAGTCGGTGTGCTGGTAGGCAAAGCTGAGGCTGCCCCAGTCGATGTCCTTCTTCTCAACCATGGTTGATCCTCTCGTCTGCGGGCGCACGAACGGTCGCCCGCGCTCTATGAGCCGGGCTTCTACCATAGCCGCAATCCGGCCATGCGCGCGCACGCATGCAGAGCTTTTAACAAAAGCCGTGCGCGTTCTGCCCGCGCCGGTCCCTCTCGCTAGGCGCTCTTCATCACGACTGAGCGGACCACGCCGGCAGCCTTGTCGAAGGCGTCCATGCCCATCTCCATGCGGTCGAAGAGACGCAGCCACGCGAGCGACTGTCGGGCGTCGTAGGAATCCTCGTGGAAGAGGCGGTAGAGAGCGCTGTGGTAGATGTCGTCTCCCTCGTTCTCGATGTTACCGATGGAGATGGCCTTCTCCATGACGACGGGGTCGTTCTTGTAGTCGGGAAGGTGGTCGATCATCACGCGGAACTCGCGTGCCGCGTGAAGGCACAGCTCGGCGACCTGCGGCGCCTCGCGGCGCGTCTCGTCGAGGTTGAAGAGGTCGAGACGGACGATCACGCCGTCCATGTTGTCGACGATGTCATCCATCGCCAGGGCGAGGCTCGAGATGTCCCCGCGGTCGAAGGGCGTGACGAAGGCGCGATAGAGCTCGGCCATGATGCGCTTGACCATCTCGTCGCACTCGTGCTCGTACACGTGCATGCGGGGAATCTGCGGGTACGTGTCGGGATAGCCGAGGAGGATCGCGTCGTAGAGCTCGGCGGTCTCCTCCACCTTGGCGGCGAACTCCTTGAGGAGGGTGTAGAAGATGTCTTCCTTCTTGGCGTGCGGCATGTCGTTTTCTCCTTAGAACAGGACCAGGAAGAGCTTTGCGAGCAGGAAGCCGATGAGGCCGCAGCCCGGGAATGTGAGCACCCAGGCCATGATCATCTCCTTGGCGACGCCCCACGAGACCGTGCGCATGCTCTTGGCAGCACCGGCACCCATGATGGCGGCCGTCTTGGTATGCGTGGTGGAGACGGGAAGTCCCGTGAGGGTGGCGATGAGAAGCGAGACGGACGCACTGACGGAGGCGGCGAAGCCCTGGTACTTCTCGAGCTGCACCATCTCCATGCCCACCTTCTTGATGATGCGGCGGCCACCGACGCCCGTGCCTATCGCCATGACGCCCGCGCAGAGGACCTCGAGCCAGAGCGGGAAGCCACCCATCTC
>DCZG01000075.1:0-56305 GCA_002331575.1 Atopobium sp. UBA2090
ATTACGTACTAAAACCTATCGTGCGACACGCTTCTTGTCGGCGCGTCATCGGGTGACACGTTCGCAGTGCCCAGACTCGTCAGCCGTTTCCGAGCATCCTCTTGTCGGAACGTTGCTTGATCCAGTACGTGACGCCGATCACCACGAGATACGCCCCGCAGACGAGATAGCCTGCGGGGCGTGTCAGTCCGCCGTTCTCGACTGGCGCCGTTCCGCCACCGAACATGTCGATGACCGTGAGTGTGATGAGCACCATGCCGTCCAGGCCCATGGCCAAGGAGATGACGCTGCTCTTCCAACTGGGGGTGTGCACCCCGCGATAGGCGTCCGAGAAGATCAGCAGCACGAGACACACGGTGATTGGAATCCAGAGGGCCAGCATGAAGAGCGCCCTGCGTTCGATGGGAACCTCGAGAAAATCTGTGACGAAGAACAGGGCAAAGACCGTGAGCAGGGAGACGGAGAAGCTCGTCTGGTAGGCATTCCACGGTCGATGAGCTGCTTCTCGTCGAAGTCGCATGCGCAGTTTCTCATGACTCGTCATCTCCAAAGAGTTCGTCAAGCGACTTGCCCAGCACCTTGCAGATCGCACGGCAAAGCTTGATTGTTGGGTTGTAGTTGCCTTGCTCGATGGCGTTCATCGTCTGTCTCGACACACCGACCGCCTCGGCGAGCGCTCCCTGCGTCATGTCCTTCTCGGCGCGGGCGACCTTTATCGGAATGTTCCTGCCCATGAGCATCGCCTCCGGGTGCAGCATGACATGCACACGACATAATATCAAATATATACGACAATATTTCCAGTTTAAAGGACAAATCAGCTGGCGAGACGGACCTCGCGCTTGAGGGGTACCATATGCACCATATCGAGATGAGCATTGCGTGATGCTGCGGCGTAGGTTGGTCAGGGAAGCCTACAGGCGTCGGCGTCGGGGACTTCGGGGGACATGAGGCCCACGAACGCCATCGACGGCTTCTTTCAGGCCTCGCACGAGGAGTTCGAGGAGAGCGGCCTGAGGGATGTCTCGTCGCTTCCACGATTCTCCGTGATGCAGGAGGGCAATCCCTCCTGGGAAAACACGCGATCCTTGCGATGGCTCGACATTGTCGAGTCGTCGGCTGCCCTCTCGGTGGTGCTGCCAGGCTACATTGCTGCCTTGACTCGCGACCTGCCGACGCTGCTTGACTGCGGTCCGATCCTCATTGCCCTGACCTCGACTCTTTCCCTCGTCTATGACCTTGTCGTCACGGAGAAGGGCGTGGAGGTGGTGAGACGCTGCGCGGGGATTCTCGCGAGTGACTCTCCGAGTTCACGCGCATTCGCGAGTCGGAGACCGCCGACGTCGCGCTCTGGGATGACAACCTCACCTATGCCTACGTGCTCGAGGTGTCACCCGGGGTCACGGACGAGCTCCTTGCCATCGGCAATAAGGTGACGGACTCCTATGCGGATGCCTATGTCTCCAAGAATCCGGTGCCCAAGTCTCGCAGTGCGGCTGGTTCGGTCTGGGGGACTGGCCTCAACCGCGCCGCGTAGCGCGCGGGCTTTGTAGCTGCGGGTCGTTGTTGGGACGGGTGACATCGGTGCCCGAATAGATGGGATGTCGCCAAAGAACTCTATGGTCGACAGAGCTTTACGGACGAATGAGCCCAAACAGCCAGGTGATTGTGAAATAGCATGGCATTTGGCCGTTCTAAATTTTCTATTTTGCGATATTGGATATGTATAACTTGAAAATCCTACTTCTTATTTATATAATATCGCAAATAGTATAAATAATCGGCACTATTTCTGTCTGTAATCTCTACTAGAGCGGAGCCACTGATGCCCTACGAACCTCTCGCGAAGCTGTTCCACATGGACACATCGAACAGTCGATTCTCTGAGAATGAGCGTCTCGCCAAGCTCCGTCTTGAAGCGGATTCCACGTTTCGCACGGGCATCGTCACGCCGTCAGGCGAGCTCTTCCTGGCGGTGCCGAGGGATCTCTCCGTCATCAACGAGAAGGTCTTACGGCTGGAGCGTCTCGTGTCAAAGAATCTCAGCTTGCTTCCTCCCGTTGCCCGCGGTGCCCTGATTCGCGGCCTTGTCACCGACGAGATCGTATGCACGAATGNNGCACGAGGAGGCAGATTAGCGACATCCTCGAGTCGACTTCAATCCCAGATGATCCGCTCAAGGAAAAGCGCTTCCGCGAGCTTGCGAAGATGTATCTGAACTTGAGTGATCAAAACAGGCAGTACCCCACATCACCTGAGGACGTCCGTGCAATCTATGACAAGGTGATGCGCGGCGAGCCCATGGAGGAGGGCGACAGGCCAGACGGAAAGCTCTTCCGGAGAGGAGAGGTCGAGGTCATTGGTGCTGGTTCAAGGGTGCTTCATCATGGCGTCTATCCCGAAAGCGAGATAATCCTGACGATTGGCAAGATGCTTTCCCTCGCAGACTCAGCGGACATTCCACAGACGTACAGTGCGATACTCTCCCATTACGTCTTTGAGTACGTCCATCCTTTCTATGACGGAAACGGGCGAACCGGAAGGTATCTGCTAGCCCTCTACCTCAGCAGGCCGCTTTCGGTGCTTACCTCGCTCTCCCTCTCTCGACTCATCGCGGAAAATCGTGACGCATACTATCGTTCCTTCAGAGTTGCCGAGGACAAGCTGAACCATGGGGAGCTTACCTTCTTCGTGATGAACATCCTCGAAGACGTGCGAGTTGCCCAGAGCCAGCTCGTCGTGAGCCTTAGCGAGAAGGAAGACCAGCTCGATGAGGTCACGCTCCGTCTTGGGGGTTTCTCGGCTCAATTCGATCTATCGGAGAAAGATAAAGAGATTATTTACATGCTCGTCCAGCTGGACCTGTTTGCGCCATTTCCCGGCGCCGGCCTTCCCGAAGTCTCACGGCATCTCGGAATGAGTGACCAGCAGACAAGAAAGTATCTCAAGCGACTCCAGGACCTCGGACTCGTTCAGACGTCAAGCAAGAGACCGCTCCGCTTTCTACTGACGAGAAGGACGGAGACGTACTTTGGGCTGAAGCCAGTCGAGGTGCCAGGCGACGACAGGGAGATTTGAGAACTTTCTCCCTACCCGTCGACGCCCACGACGGGCGTCTCGCCCCGCGTCACCGCCCTGCGGTTGGCGTCAGCGAGCATGCGCGTGCGATACTCGCTCGGCGTGCAGCGATATTCTCGCCTGAAGAGCTTCGAGAAGTGAGACGGACTGCCCACTCCCACCCGTTGCGCCGCCTCAGCCACGGAAGCGCAGGGCCCGCTCGTCAGGAGCTGGGCGGCCAAGTCCATGCGCCTTCTCAGCAGGTACTGCGACGGCGTGCTGTCGAGCGTCCTCTTGAAGCAGCGGAGGCACTCGCGCTCCCCGATGCCCGCCGCGCGTGCCATGTCGCCGACGCTCACGTCCTCGCTGAGGTGCGACTCGACGTACGCGCACATCTTCCTGATCCGCTCCGCATCGGTCGAGAGCCGGCTGTCGGGGGGAGGCGTGGCCGACTTCTCCCGCTTGAGCACCTCGACCAACAGGCGAGAGAGATATCCGCGCACCTCGAACTCATAGCCGAACTCCTCGTGCTCGAGCGCCGAGATCGCTCGGTCGATGCAGCTTGCGGCGACGCGTTCTTCGGGTTCGTTGCCGCGGAAGGTCACCATGGCAATCGAGCTGTCGCGGAGCACGGGCATGACGTAGCGCGTGGCGAAGACGGAATAGACTGAGCCAAAGAGCAGGGGCGGAAACGCGACGATTGAGCGCATGGTCCCCTCTGGCTCGCCGATGATGTAGTGCATGATGCCCGAGTTGATGAAGCACGCGTCGCCAGCACCGAGAAGCGTCGAGGCGCCCGGGACCTTGACGCGGATGCCGCCGCTGTCACAGATGATGACCTCGAAGTCATTGTGCCAGTGCCAAGGAAAGTCGCCGCCAGGCCGGTCGGAGTGGTACTCCTTGTAGCCGACGCAGGGGAAGTCCTCGGTCCCATGAGGCATGAGCTCATGGCCGTCCTCATCCATGGAGAACCCGGTGAAGACGTTGAGCATATCTGCCTCCGAACGCGGAAATGGGCGGATTCGTTATAGGTTTCGTCTGATAGGATACGCCAACGCCCACGAGGCCATCGGTATCATGGCAGCGAAAGCAGACCTTGACACATGAGAAGGAGACAGACATGGCGGGCAAGATCATCTTCCTGGACATTGACATGACGCTCGTCGGACGCAAGGGGACCATCCCCGAGTTTGCGGTCTCGGCGGTTCGTGCGGCGCGCGCCGCGGGCAACCGCGTCTATGCATGCACGGGACGCTGCAAGGCCGAGATGTACCAGCCCATTTGGGAGATGGGGCTCGACGGTATGATTGGCGGCAACGGTGCCTATGTCGAGGACGACGGTCAGGCCATCTATGACCGCAACCTCGATCCCGCCGTCGAGCGCGAGCAGGTCGACTGGCTGGTCGAGAAGGGCATCGGCTTCTACCTCGAAACGAACCCAGGGCTCTACTGCAACGACCTCTTCTTCCCCAAGCTCGCCGAGCACGTCATGGGGGCATGCACTCCCGCTACCCTCGAGCAGGGCCACAAGGGATTCCCCCACATGATCGAGACGGACGAGCTCTATCGCGATGACGTCAAGAAGATCAGCTTCCTCATGGAGGACTTCGTCGACCTCGACGAGCTGGCCAGGCACTATGAGGGTCGTTCGACCACCCGCACCTGGGGCGTCCGGTCCGATACGCACGAGTTCGACGAGTTCGGGCAGGTCGGCATTACGAAGGCTGCTGCCGTGGCTAAGCTCCTCGAGCATTTGGGCGAGACTCGCGAGGACACGATCGCCTTCGGAGACTCGACCGTCGACATCGACATGTTCGAGCTCTGCGGCTACTCCGTCGCCATGGGCAACGCGAGCGAGGACTGCAAGGCCGCGGCGGACTACGTGACCGATGACGTCGACGAGGACGGGCTCGCGCGCGCCTTCGAGAAGCTCGGGCTCGTGGGGTAGGCGTCGCATCGAGAAGGATTTCCTTCGGGGGCCGCCGGGTGACACTCGGCGGCCCCTTTGCGTCGGAGACATTGGTCGCAGCCGAGGAGAGCCCTCCGAAGACGGAGAGGCTTGCGGTCGAGACGAAGCCATCGGGTTGGAGAGGGCTATACTGCCAGCGATTCGGGTGCCGCTCGAAAGCGGGCGTTGTCTGGCATCGACGGGACTTCGAGATTCTCGGCAGGACGAAGTGGGGTGGCAGGATAGAAACCGTGGAGCACAGCCAGGAAAGCGGCGTCGACGAGGAGCGCAAGCCCCTGATCTACCTCACCGCTGGTCTCATCCTCTGCGCGGTTCTCCTCCAGGGATGCTTCTTTCCCCGTGGGTATCTGTTCTTTGGGGCAATCTTTGCCGCGCTCTTTGCCGTCTTCGGGCGAGGAGCTCGCTTTGGGGCCATTCACCTGGGACTCATTGGGCTCGGTGCCATCTATGGCGTCTCGGCTCTGGTGAATGCGTCGGGGTCTGGTGACGTCGACCACGCCCTCCTGCCGTGCGCCTGCCTCGCCTTTGCCCTGCTCGCGGCTTGCCTGTCCCCGCGTGAGCGCCAACATCTTCTCCAGGCGACCGGTGCCGCGGGCTGTGTCTATGCGGTGTGCGCGCTCGTGGTCCTCACGGGAGCCGTGCCTGTGTGGGGAGCCGTCGTTGCCGGTAGGCTGCAGCTGGGATTCCAGTACGCGAACGCCGCGGGGATATGGCTTGCGGCCATCTCGCTGGCGACCATGCGCATGGAGGGCCGCCCGATCGTTACGCTTAGGCCCTCTGCCGTGGTTGCTCTCCTTCTCACCAAGTCGCTTGGCGCCATAGGGCTGTTCCTTCTCGCCGAGCTGGTCCTGGCCTTGAGGGACGCGTCATCTGATGGTCGTAAGGGCGAGCTTCTGCTTGTGGGCGTAGCCCTCCTGGGAGCGCTGGGCATCTCGGCGGCTCCGTGGATGCCGGCAAAGCTCGTCGTCATCGCACTCGTCATCGTCGTCGGCTGGTATTGGGGGGACCTTGCAGGATGCTGCCAGAAGTTGCGGCTGTATCTCGGGACTCCCGTGCTCCTTCTGGTCGGTCTCGGTGCCCTGGCCGCCACCGGCAGGATTCAGCAGGGGATGGGCACCCTCGCCGAGCGGTTCTCTCAGATGCGCGATGCGGTGGCGATCATCGCCTCTTTCCCCGTCTTCGGGGCCGGACCGAACGCGTGGGAGGGACTCTACCAGTCCTTCCAAACGAGCGACTACGTCTCGACCGTCGTCCACTCCAGTTATCTTCAGGTGGGCGTGAGCACGGGGCTGGTCGGTCTTGTCGTCATGACGATTCTGGTCATCTGGAGCGTACGCCGGATTGGCGACGTAGGCTCGCCGCGTGCCGCCGCGTGTCTCGTCATGCTGGTCCACGGGCTTCTCGACTTCTCGCTGCTCTTCCTCTCCGTGGACGTGTTGGCCATCCTGCTTTCGCTCTCTGCAGAGAGGGAAGGCGCGGCGGCGCATGACATTATGATTGGCACCGCGACAAGGGCTTTGTTGGGAGTCGCCCTCTGCGCCATATGCCTGGGAGGCTTCCTGCACGTCATCATGGGCTAGCCGATGGCCACCAGCTGGCGAGAAGGACGGGTCTGGAGCAGCGGGCTCAGGACATCGGGCGGTGTGTCGCTCACGTCCCTTATAGATTTTATTCAGCCGCCTGGCCCGGACTACCCGATTGTGTGGGGCATTTCCCCGGGGATTGAGACAGCCTAGGCACAAATGGTTCCGTCCCGATTCGATGGGAGACCGTCATGCCTAAGAGAACAGTCCGAGGTACCAGCTCCATGCGCGTCCCGTTCCGTTGGCTCCTGTTCGTGGCGCTCCTGGTGGCCCTGTGCTGCCCGGCCCTCGCGGCCAGCAGCGCGTCCGCGGCTTCGCTGCCGCTCACCTTCAAGGAGGTCGCGCGGACCTCCCTGACCGCGGGGTCTACGTATGCTGACGATTATGACCTGTATGGCTTCGTCGGCGACCACGCCCTGGTGAAGAAGGAGGGGACGGACACCTGGGGCCTCATGGACTCCTCGGGCGAGGTCCCCGACGGCTTCGCATACGTTTTCGACGCACTGCCGGAAGGCATCCCAGGCACTCAGGTACGCTATGCGGAGAGCGCAGGCCTCTACGTCGTCAAGGAAGAGTGGGATGGCACGACGACGCATAAGGGCGGCGAGACCTTCACTCTTCTCAACAGGGACGGAAAGACCGTAGGGACGTATCAGGATATCAATATATATTGCTTGTATTCCAACAACACCGTCATTCAATCCGACGCCTTCCTCGGAGACTTCAGGGAATACTGCCCTGAGTTCAAGATCTCCTCCTGCGGGCTCATCGGCGTCCAGGACCCGACGACGGGGAAGTGGGGCTACGTCGACACCTCCGGCAAGCAGGTGATCGACTTCGCCTACGACTCGGTGGCCATGTTCTCGAACGGGTACGCGGTGGTCGGAACGAAGGACGCCGACGAGGCCTTGAAGTACGAGTACGGTCTCATCGACATGAGCGGCGACGTGGTCGTCGCCCCCGGGACCTACGCGCGTCTCGGGGACTGCTCCGAGGACGGGATGGTCGCCTTCGAGGACGCGACGAGCAAGAAGGCCGGCTACCTCAAGGTCGCCGACGGCAAGGCGACGGTGGCGGTCCAGCCGACCTACGATTCGATGGAGATGTTCCACGAGGGACTCGCGCTCGTCCTGACGTCCGACCAGAGCTCTTCGGGTGAGTGGTCGGTCATCGACACGTCTGGTGCCGTCCGATTCTCGTTTACGGGTTCTCCGGATGGGTGTTATTTTTCAGACGGATACCTCGCGGTCAACGACTACAAGAGGAGCGACGGCACGACCGGCAATGTCTACCTGGACGAGAGCGGGAGCGTCGTCATCGACAAGGGCTTCTATAAGGTCGAGGGTTTCTACGGCGACTACGCCGCCGTGCAGATGGCCTCGGAGAACGGCTGGGGCTTTGTCGACAAGAGCGGGAACCTCCACGGGGGCACGTACGCATACGGCAGCGTCACCAAGACGGGCCTCGCCTGGGTCAAGGGGACCAACGGCAAGTACGGCGTCATCGACAAGACCGGCAGGGAGGTCATCCCCTGCTCATACGAGGGAGTGTGGATCTGGGACAACGGCATCGTCCGCATGACGAACGCCGACTACACCTACGACCTCTTCGACAGCGCCGGCAACAAACTGACGACCACCTCGTACCAGTTGATATTCGAACCCGTGGACTCCGACTACTACCTCTTCGAGCGGGACGGAAAGTGGGGCGTCGGCGTCCTCGCCGAGCCCGTCGCGCCGTCCGCCCCGCAGGGCCTCTCCGCCGCGCCCGGGGACGGCTCGCTCTCGCTCTCCTGGTCCGCCCCCGCCTCGGACGGCGGCTCCGCCATAACTGGCTACTCGGTCTACGTCGGGGGCGCCAAGGTCGCCGACCTCGGCGCCGACGCGACGTCCTACGTCGCGACCGGCCTCTCGAACGGCACGTCGTACGACGTCTCCGTGACGGCCAGGAGCGCCGCCGGCGAGGGCGAGGCCGCCACGGCCGCGGCGACGCCCGCCGCCCCCGCCTACGAGCGGGTCTGGGCNNGAGTCGATCGTCGACGAGGGCTTCACCGCCACGGGCGGGACGGTCGTGCTCGCCACGGGCGACGGCTACTGGGACGCCCTGGCGGCCTCCGGCGTGGCCGGCCTCGAGGGGGCGCCCGTGCTCCTGACCTCGCTCGACGGCACCACCCTCTCGCCCCAGACCGAGGCCGAGCTCGGGAGGCTCGCCCCCTCGAGGGTCTACGTCTGCGGCGGCGAGATGGCCGTGCCCGACTCGGTCATGTCGGCGGTCCGCTCCGTCACCGGCGTCGAGCCCCAGAGGCTCTGGGGCCAGGACGCGACCGGCACCGCCGTCTCCATCTACGAGGCGGGCGAGGGCCGCTGGTCCAAGACCGCGATCGTCGCCACCTGCCAGTCCTTCATGGACGCGCTCTCCGTCGCCCCCTACGCCTACCACTCCGGCTCGCCCATCTTCCTCGCCAGGATGAGCGACGACAGGCTCTCCGACGAGACGCTCGCCGCCATCCGCGACGGCGGCTTCGACCGCGTCCTCGTCGTCGGCGGCGCGATGGCGGTCTCGCCCGACGTCGAGGGCCAGCTCGCCTCCGCGGGCGTCTCCGACGTGCGGCGCCTCTGGGGCCAGGACTGCGAGGACACCTCGCTCGCGATAGCCCGGTGGGAGGTCGCCGAGGGCGGCATGGGGGTCTCCCGCATGGGCGTCGCCACCGACGGCGTCGAGGAGTTCGTGCGCAGCGGGCGCGGGTACTGGGACTCCCTGTGCGGCGCCGCGCTCTGCGGCAGGGACGCCTCCGTCCTCGTGATCGCGCGCGAGGGCCGCTACGCCGCGGTCGACGGCGTGCTCTCCGAGCACGCGTCCGAGGTCGTGACCCTGCGCGTCTTCGGCGGCGAGGCCGCCGTGCCCGCGTCCGTGCTCGAGCACGCCCTGTCCTACCTCGAGTGATCTCGAGCGGCGGTTAAAGATCGTCCGCACGGGATTCTCTAGTTATCCAGAAGATCGCCCGGCCTGCCTTTGAGGCGAGCCGGGCGATCTTGTTGCTACTTGCGACCGACCAGGGTCTCGACCGCTTCTCTCAGCGTGGTCACCCCTCCTGTGTTGCCGGGAAAGATGACGTACGGGGTCTTTGGGAACCGGCTCTCGGGTCCAGTCTGCCACACGGGGATACCAGGACGAATCTGCCCCAGCACGGTCGCGCGCCTCACGCCGAGGGCCTTCGTGCCCACGTCGCTCGAGGTGATGCCGCCCTTTGCCACGATGAACGCCGGGGTCACGGAGAGCTGGCCCACAAGGCGCTGCACGCCGTCGGAAATTCTCACCGAGCGCCTGAGCGCCTCCTCCTTCGTGTCGTCGGGAAGCGAGAGCAACGTCCGGCGGGTATAGCACACCGCCGTGCGTCCAGCGGCGATAGCCTGTTCCTCCAGCGCCACGCAGCGGTCGACCTCTCGCAGGAGCGCCTCGTCGCCATCGAGCACCGTATCGGAGTCGAACTCGATGGGAACCGTGTCCTCGAGCGTGAGCAGCTCCTCGAGCTGCGCGGTCGTCTTCGCCGTATGGCTCCCGACCACGACCACGCCGCCCGCCGCGCTGTCGAGAGTGACCATCTCGTCACGTGTGAGCAGGGGCTTGTTTGAAATCCCGCCCATGACCTTCACGAGTCCGGCAGCCGAGCGGAACATGAAGCGCCTGCCCTTTGCCATCGCTCGGAAGAGGGACACGCAGAACACCTTCACGTCGGCGTAGCACGTCGCGTCGACGCAAACCTTACCGAAGTCGGAGACCTGCTCGATCTTTTCCTCGATTCCGTCGTAGTCGCAGGCGCGAAGCTCTGGGAGGCCGATCACGGTCACGTCCTCAGCCCTGTAGCTGCCCTCGGTCTTCTCCTCGACGTACTCGGGCAGGTGGGAGTGGGAGTATCCAAAAGTCGGGTCTCGTGCGAACTCGGTCTGGGCGGCTGGCACGAGCGTGTCCCCCTGCCGCACGTAGTGCGTGCCACCGATGGTGAGACGTCCACCCTCCTCGAAGAACGGGCATAGCACCTCGCCGTCCAAGGCATGACCGTCCGCCTCCATGCCGCGACGGAGCGTCTCCGTCTCCAGCGGATAGTGCCCGCGCAGCGTCGAGTCGGATCGGGAGATCACGAGGTAGGGGATGCCGGTCTCACGCGAGATTCTGGCGATGACGCGAGCGATGTCGGCATGCGCCGCCGCGGTCTCGTCCTGCGACATGCCGCGCGAGTTGGTGAGCACGTAGAAGACCTTGTTCTTCTCGAGGAAGCCCTCTCGAATGCTCTCCTCGGACCAGTCGGTGTAGACCGAGACGTCGTGGACGGTCTGCACGCCGGTGGGGTCGTCATCGAGAACGACGATCTTGTGCGGGTCGCGCTCAATCTCGGCGAGAAGGAGCTTGTCGACGGCAGCCTCGTCGACGGTGGGGAACGTGTCGAGTACGGAGACGGGAAGCGACTGCTCGTAGTCTGCCATTACTCGCTCCTTTCCTGAGAAGCGACGGTCACGTTTGCGAGGGCTTCGAAGTACTGCACGTAGCCACCGTGGTCGTCGTTGAGGTGTCCGTTTGCGGCCAGCGCCTGCTGAACCTCAAGCAGCTCTGCGGTAAAGGGCATAGGCACGTCGAGGTCATGGGCGGTCGCGAGGACGTTCTTGATGTCCTTGCGGTTGATTGAGATCTTGCCGCCAGGCTTGAAGTTCCGCGCGCAGATCATCGGCGCCTTCGCGTCGAGCACGGCGCTGCCGGCAAGACCGCCACGGATTGCCTGGTAGACCTTCATGGGGTCCGCGCCTGCCTTGGTTGCGAGGACGAGCGCCTCTGAGACCGCGCAGATGTTGAGGTTCACGATGACCTGGTTGGCGAGCTTGGTCACCGAGCCCGAACCCGACGGCCCGATGAGCAGTGCGCTCGATCCGAGGATGGCGAAGACGCCTGACATCGCGTCGAAGTCCGCCTGGTCTCCGCCGCACATGATGGCCAGCGTTCCCGCGATGGCTCCCGGCTCGCCTCCCGAGACAGGCGCGTCGACAAACCCCACGCCCATCGAGGCGAGACGATCATGGCAGGCCCTCGACTGGGTCGGCGTGACGCTCGACATGTCGCACACGACGGCTCCCTTGGAGAGACCCTCTGCGACCCCGCCCTCGCCAAAGAGGACGCTCTGCACGATGTCACCGTTGGGGAGCATCGTGATGACGATGTCGCAGGTCGCGCCGATTGCCTGGTAGTCGACCTGCTCTGCACCAACGGCCACGAGCTCGTCGACCGCCTGGCGGTTGAGGTCGCTCACCATGAGGGACACGCCTGCCTGGAGCAGGTTATGCGCCATCGGCTTGCCCATGATGCCCAACCCGATGAATCCGACTCTTTTCATCTGCAAGACCATCCTCTCCCAGAGGTCACTGTGCTGAACACCGGTATACCGGTATCCGTTTGAAGCAATAGTAGCAGCATACCGGTATGCAAGCAAGAGAATTCCTGCTAGAATTTTCTCGGTTGCGGTGCACGGCACGCCGTGGAGCGAACGGGAGACGAGACATGTCAGGATACAGACCACTTCAGGAAAACGCCCTCGAGGAGCTCAGAAAGCGGCTCGCCGCGGGTGAGTTCGCGCCGGGCGTGGTGTACTCGGAGAGCCGCATTGCCTCCGAGCTGGGCATATCGCGAACGCCCGTCAAGGACGCGCTCGTTCGTCTCGCCCAGGACCGTTACATCGACATCTTGCCCAGCAGGGGATTCCGCCTCCACGAGATGAGCGACCAGGACGTGCAGGAGACCTTCCAGCTGCGGACGGCGATCGAGGGGTTCTGCGCCATCTCGCTTGCACGTGAGCGAGGGACTGACGCTGGCAAGGAGACAATCGCCCTCATGCAGGAGAGTCTCGAGAGCATGCGCGGCGCGCTCGCCACGGGGGCAGACGGCGTCGTGGGAGACGAGTTTCTCGCCAGCGACCTCGCGTTTCATCGAACGCTCGTAGCCTTCTCCAAGAACGAGGAACTCATGCGCCTCTTTGACTCGTACCAGCATCGACTGAGCATGGTTGCCGAGACGAGCCTGCTCAGTCCCGGCCGCCCAGACGAGGCCATCGAGGAGCAGCAGTCGATCTTCGACGCGATTGTGTCGGGGGAGGACGATGGCATGGGCGCCTATCGTGCGGTCGAGCATCACATGAGATCGGCGCGCGACATCGTTCTCGCGGGGAGAGGGCGGTCTCGGGCAGAGTAGCCGCGAACGCATCCGTGTTCGACGACAGCGAAGCTTATTGCCCTCGATCGCTGATTTCGCCCGATGTTAGTTTGCGTTGCTTGCGGCAACGGCCCCCACAGACGAGCATGGGAGTCGAAAGGAGGTGCTGCATATGTTGAGCGAAAATCTGAAGACGCTCCGCAAGCAGCGGGGCATGTCCCAGGAGGTACTGGCGCAGCAACTGCACGTCGTCCGGCAGACCGTCTCAAAGTGGGAGAAGGGTCTCTCGGTGCCCGACGCCGAGATGCTTACCCAAATCTCGGAGCTGTTCGAGGTCCCGGTCAGCGAGCTTCTCGGCGTGAAGATGGAGAGCGAGGCCGAAGTCAACGAGGTGGCGTCGCAGCTGGCGATCCTGAACGACTATCTGGCCGAGAAGAGCATGCGTACCAGGAGAATCTGGCGAGGCATCCTCATCGCGATCGTCGCGCTGCTCCTTCTGAGCGTCATCGGCGTCATCGCGCTGTCGGTCTACTAGTCTCGGACGTGGGTTGCCCTTACGAAGGTTTGCAGGCGCCTGGGCCGCTCGGGTCCAGGCGCCACTCAAAATTATCCCTCGTTGCTCAGGAGCATCTTCAGGCGCGTGTAGAGACCGTCGCCGATCGTCGAGAAAGCGACATGGGAGCAGTCGGGATCCTCGATGGGGAAGTTGAACTCTAGGTTCTCGTCGTTGGCGCTGACGTTGTAGCACTTGCCCTCGTCACCCGGGGCAACGACGTCCAGGGAGCCGACAAACCCCGCGTTTACCGCGAAGAAGATGTTCTGGTGCTGCAGGTTCATGTACGCGGGCGAGTTGAAGAGGAGCTCGTGCACGTGGTAATCCCCGAATGTGACCTGACCAGAGCTCAGCTCGTTGCTTGACGTCACCATGTAGAGGCCGCCGTCCTTACTCAGGCAGTAGTCCCAGAAGAACGATTCTGATGACGTGGCGCTGTATAGCTCGTTCCGCTCGAAGTGCTCAAGCAGCCACCCCTGGAAGAGTACCTTCTTCTTGACGAGCACGCTCTGGGGCTGCGCGACCTTCTCGACGACGGTCTCCGTACGGAACAGACCCTTTCGTACCGTCTTCGGCACGTTGAAGTAGACCGTCTTCATCTCGCGTGCGGATGTCATGATTGACACGTTATATGGCTTAGTGCATCGCTCGGCCGCATATGTGGCGTTATGGATGCAGATGTCACGCAGGGAACCCATTTGGCTTGCGAGCGACTCGTCCTCTGACGCCAGCGCCTCAGGGCTGAACAGGCTCTTTCCCGCGTTCGTGCACGTGGTCAGGCTGTCCGGACTCTGCGTGATGAAGCTCGTGGTCGGGTCCTTATACATGCTGAGCGTGATCTGACATGCCCGTGAGTTGGAATCGAACCGGGGGTTTGAGTCGGCAAGGGGGAGGGCTGCGCTTGCGTCCACTGTGACCTTCTTATGCTGGCAGGTATGTGATGTCGGGAGAGCTCAGGCTCGTGTCGAGCTTGGATTGGACACGAGCCGGCAGATCAGTAGTAGCGCTCGAAGAACTTCATAATGTCGCTGAGGCTGTCCGAATACTCCTTCAGCTGACCCGCTACGTAGATGCGGTATCGCGGACTCGTGGCCCCCGCGTCCCTGAGCTCCACCAGACCGTAGCTCACGACCTTGCTCTTGATGGCTGTCTCCATGACCTGCCTCCGCTTAGCGTGCCTCTCCATTGAGAAATGTGGAACGGTTGGAGTAAAGCAGAAGGCCGGCGAGAATGCCCCACCCTATCGGGTGGTCTTTGGGAGAGATGGGGAAATCGCTGGATTGAGAATCTGAAAATCCAATGGTCATGAGTACTTTCCTCATGACGCCATTTGTGAGCTCGCTCTCGTCTGGCCATCTCGACCGTGACCAAGTTCGCCAAGGCCAAGCCGGGCGGTCCACTACTGATGTCGTGGTAAGTCAGGCGCTGAAGTGCGAAAGCCCCTGACTTCACTATAGAGAGTGCTCACGGCTCCCGATTATCCACATCCTTGATGAGACAATGCCCGCGAGGGAGCCAACCATCTGTGCCTGGCACTACTCGTGGCAGGTCGGGGTCGATCTGACCGTGAGGCCGTCCGCCATCGAAGCGGTGCTCGAGGCGGTGACGGTATAGGTGACGGTGACCGTCTCCCCGCAGCCGATGTGCAGCGTGCTCATCCACAGGTCATGGGATTCATAGGAGCTCTCGGCAAAGGGGGATATGGGCGTGCCTGTTGCGTTCACGTTTGAGATTGTTCCCCCTGCGGGGGCGAGCAGGCTAACCACGGTAGTCATTTCACCGGTTTGAGCTGCACCAAGAATCATGTGTCCGAAGGTTCGGGCTTCATCAGCGGTCAATGTATTGGTGAACGTGCTGGTTACCGGATAGCATATCGTGCCATCCGTGTTGATCGTCGCTCGTCCAACGTTCGTGGAGTAGTTCAGGTACCAGTCAATCTTGCCATAGGTTTTGTTGGACATATAGACACCGAGCACGGGATGGGTTGCATCGGTCTCTATGCAGCCAGAAACCCCAAGCTGTTCGAGGGTCGATTCGCAGGTCTCGTCGGTACTCCATATGAGGAGGCGATGCTCTTGTACGTTTGTCTCGAGAGTCTTGAGGAGATCGGCCATGTTGACCGTGCTCATGCTCGAAAGGATCTTATTAAAGCATAGGCCTGCCGTCTCGGTGAAGAAGGCGTCTTCCAGAGGATTTGCGTCGCCATATTTGGCATAGATGCCGTTGAGAAGAATCTGGGCCGTGTTTGTGCCATCGAGTACGGTGCCGTCGCTGGTTGTGACACTGCCCGTCAGTGCCAACAGGCTCTGGAGCATGACAGGGTCGACTGCGATAACACCATCGATGGTGGTTGAGTTCCTCTGTTCCCACATCCATTTCCAGCAGGCGGCAGCGCGCGTAAAGTCGGGCATGAAGCCTGCATCACCAGGGATGATGCAGGTGGTATCTTCTAGGAAGAATTGATGCTCGTCCTCGTTGAGCGGAAATCCCATACCTGGGTCAAAGTATTTGAGGTTGTTTTGCGCGGAGTATTGAGCGGAGAAATCGCCCAAGTCCATCTTGCCGTCTGTGATAGTGAGCAGAGTCATCGCTCCTGGAAAGCCCCCAGTCGTCCGAATCTCAGAGTTGCTCTGCGCAATGAAGAGATAGTTTTTGGTCTGGCCGTTGGCTCCGAGCAAGGTAGGCACGGATGGGGCGATTGTCGTCGCCATGTTGGCAACCGAGTCGAGCTCATCGATGACCGGGGTGATCTTGTCGATCTGCTCGTCAATCTGCGGAATGGTCGCGTCTCCCATGTCGTCGAGTGCTGTAGCCGAGCGATGAGTGACGGATTGAATGCTAGAAAGGGCGTTCAACAAGGACGAACAGACATCAATGTTGATGGTGCCGTCGGCACCAATCATGTTTGAGACCGGTGTGTCCGAGAGCAGCTCTGTGACGGGGACGATGGCGTTTGACGACAGGTCGTCGGCTACGTAGGTGAGCGTCTGAATCCTCACAACGTCTGCTCCGTAGACGGGAATGTGAGTCGCGGCGTTCCATAGGGGGCTCGACGTCTCCTCGTGCATGCTCTTTGCGGTCGAGGCGATGTTTGCCGCCGTCTGGCTCGCAGACGAGGAGTCACCCGACATGAGCTGCGAGCTCAGGGCAGATGCCTGGGTGACAAGTTCGGTTCCTTGCGAGCGGACGGTCATGGCTGAGCGATAGAAGCTATAGCCAACGACACCGACAATGACGAGAAGCGCGAGCACGACGATGCCGACGACACGGAGCACGCGCCGCTTGTGCGAGCGATGGTGGTGATGGTGGTGACCACCATGGGCGTCCATCGAAATATCCCCAGCTGTCCAAGTGTCGTTCTTCTCGAACTGAGGAATTGCGGAGAAGTCCCGTTGAACCTCGTTCGTTGTTGGTGACGAGCTCGGGAGATCCTTCTTGAAGTGGCTGCCGTGTGACGAGGAATCGTTCATAAAAAATGACCCTTCAAGTTTTCTGACCGATGTAGCTAAACCATAATCTACCCGAACAAATATACGCTATCTCATGTTCTGAGGAGATGGTGGCGTGCCGCTCCCCTCACTCTTGGCCGTAGGAACGGATTGCGTGGGACGTCCTTGTGTCTCAGCCGCTACCCTCGCATGTGCTCTTTGATAGGCAGCTCTTTGGGATGGTCATGGATGGTCATCATATCATCGCCATACTTCTGCGAATGGCTCTGTACTTGATCTCCTGCTGGTCATTGCGCTCGACGATTCTGCTGTTCATAGCCCCTGGTTCTTACATGCCGGCAAATCCAGCGTAGGCGGTAACGGTGCAAGAGCTATGTTCGTTCGGCTTGGATTGGCTATAGTATTTCGAATTTTCGCGTCGATTGTTACCCCTATGCGGTCATCTGTGCCATCCGGATGCGGTCCGTCTTGCTTTATGCTATAATATAACAAACCAAATAAAAGGTTGCGTAGAATCAGCCAGAGATTGTTTTGAAGTGTGATAAGAGGCTAGCATGGCGTCGCGTTCGATGCTCGGGAGTGTTGCTAATGGTTTTGCTGCGGCTACGGTGGCTGTGGCAGTAGCGGGAGAGGCTATCGCTCTGGTCACTAAGGCAAAGGAGGACAAGGTTCGCCCTCAGGGCAGCCCCGTCTGGAGCGATTACCTCAAGCCGGGCGAGAAGATTTCGGAGATTCTTGCGTCTCGGTCCTCTCGTCCGTATTCGTCTTCGTCGGATACTTCTGACCCAGTTCAGCAACCCGTTTCAGGTCCCACCGATGGCGCTAAGTCAGATCCGTTCCCCTTGGTTGACCGTGATACGTATATTTCTAGTGACGACGCATGCGAGCTTCTCGCTAATGTCCGCACGACGGCGCGGCCGCATATGCGGCCCTTGTCGTATCGTATCGTGAAGCGCGGATTTGACTTGGCATTCTCTAGCGCCGTTATCGTAGCTGGAGCTGTACCCGCTGCGTTGCTGTGCGCGGCAATCTCGCTCGATTCTCCGGGCGAGCCGATCTATACGCAACGCCGTGTCGCACGCCTCATGCCAGATGGCACGTTCCGAACGTTCCAGATGTTTAAGTTCCGCACCATGGTCGAGGATGCCGACGCGCAGCTCGAGAACCTCCAGGAACTCAACGATGCCGACGGCCCCATGTTTAAGATTAAGGATGATCCGCGTGTCACCAGAATAGGGTCATATCTGAGGGTGCACTCGTTTGACGAACTGCCCCAGTTTGTCAACGTCCTTACGGGTGACATCCCTTTGCGCATATTAAAAACGCGCCCGGAGTTCTCTGAGAAATCCATGGGTGCGTTCGCGCTTCCCGCCAAACCTAGCACGAACAAAGGAAAGGCGTTTTCGCAGGTCGTGAGCTGTTTTGCGAACGGCCTGCGGATGCGTCGCATTTCTAAATTCAATTGTAACCGCATCCGTGGCATGGAAGCCCAATTTCTTGCAAAACCCGTTTTCGGGGCGGTGTGCGCATAGTGGCCAGGAAGGTTTTGGCCCTAGCTTTCAGGAACGCTATCGCCTCTCCCGGGGCTAATCCGGGTCGTGCTGTAGCGTGTGCTTCTGGACTAGATGAGGATAGGCTTATCAATATCAGAAATGATGAGGGCACAGGGAGCTCATGCGAATGCAACTCCGCAATTGGATGTTACATGTCTACCAAGAACTCGAATTGCGTGGAGTGTTGCACACCAAATGGGGCGTATAAGGCTCCTGCGCCTGATCCAAGCGTGGCTGCTCCCAAAAAAGGTGGCGTTGGCTATCTCGTAGCAAAGAGAGTTTTTGACATTGCGTTTAGCGCGGGGGTGTGTTTGGTGCTAGCTGTTCCCGTAGCTGTTGCATGTGCTGCGATCTGTGTCGATACGCCGGGTAAGCCATTTTTTAGGCAGGAGCGTATTGGGCAGGGAGGTAAGAAGATTTACATCTTCAAGCTGCGGACGATGGTCTCTGACGCCCATGACCATCCTGAGAGGTATATGTCTTCAGCTCAGCTTGAGACTTGGAGGCGCGAGCAGAAGCTTGATGATGATCCGCGTATCACCCGTGTGGGGCGAATCCTGCGACGCACGTCGCTCGATGAGCTGCCTCAGTTCCTGAACGTACTATCTGGGGATTTGTCAGTGATAGGGCCCCGTCCCGTGACGTTGCAAGAAACATACGAATACGGTGACGCTCGCGAAGAAGTCTTGTCCTGTAAGCCGGGCATCACGGGTTGGTGGGCAGTAACTGATCGAAATAACTCGACTTGGCAGAGCGGTCAGAGGCAAGCCCGCGAGTTGTTTTATGTGCGTCATCAGTCGCTTGGGTTGGACGCCCGTGTGTTCGTGAAGACCTTCAAGGCGATGAGGAGGGGCAAGTAATGCAACCTTCTGCTTGCGTTCGTTCGATCGAAAGGAGCTCTTTGAAGCTGCGGCGTAATCACTCCCAATGGGTGTGTGGGCTCGATTTGTTCGGCATAAGAAGCATTTTGTCGTGAGCGATTTCAGATGAAGCGCACAAACCGTAGGCGTCGTGTTGTCGGCGCAAAGAAACTAACCATGTTAGCATCGAATTAGATGAGACTGAAATGCGTATCCTGTATTTTTCGCAGTTTTATAAACCTGAGAATATCGCTGCATCATTCAGGGCGACCGAGCATTCGCGTATCTGGGTGCGTGAGGGCCATGATGTAACTGTGTTCACCGGATGGCCGAATTATCCCGTTGGTCGCTTGTTCGACGGCTATGAGATGAAACCTCTAGTCGAGGAATTGATTGATGGTGTTAGAGTCTTTCGTTCCGCGTCAAAGATTCAGCCAAACACAAGCTTTGCGAAGCGAATAGAGAGCGGCGTCAGTTTCATCGCTAATGGCCTGAAAAACCTGGGTAAGAAATCGCCTGTTGGTAGTAATTATGATGTAGTGCTCGTCACATGCGGGACCGTCTTCGCTGCGTGGCTCGGCGTTCACTATGCAAAGAAGTGCCGCCTGCCCCTTGTGGTTGAGTTTCGCGATCTTACTTACAAGCAGATGCTGGCGACAGGTAGCAGGGGCGCAAAGGTAGCTGCGATGAAATCACTGGAGTTATCTTTCTGCAAAGCTGCAGATTGCATCGTTGCGCTTACCGATGGGTTTAAGAAAGACCTTGAGGCGGCTGGTGTTCCGGGCGACAGTATCGTTATTGTTCCCAATGGAGCCGATGTTGTTGCATGTAAGCACATGTGGGATGGCCCTTTGCGTCTCGGTTACTTTGGGACTATGGGATTATCCCAGGACGTGCCTGCGACGGTGAAGTACGCGAAGCGCATCGTCGACCTTGGACTTGCGTCAAGCTATGAGCTGATAGGCGAGGGCGCCGCTCGTGATGAACTAGAGCGGTTGGTTTCTGCCGGAGGCTATGGTTTTCTCAAACTTGAGCATGGCGTTCCAATGGCTGAGCTTGAGCCACGCTATGCGGGGGTTCATATGACCGTTGTCTCGCTCCAAAAGAGCGCTGAATTCTCGGGAACCATCCCATCGAAGATATTCCAGTCGTTTGCCCGAGGTGTGCCTGTTCTATTCGTAGGGCCGGAAGGTGATGCATCCGAGCTCGTTCGTAGGAGCGGTGCTGGTATTGCTCTGTGTGAAAGCGAGGAGGAAGACATCAACGAACTCGAGGCTTTTGCCTCGAGGGCTGATCGCGCGTGCAATCTCGCCAGAATGAGCGAGGCGGCGGTTGATTTCATGAATCGGGAGTACTCAAGAAAGCTTATGGCGGATAAGATGATCGCTGTTTTATCCGATGCCGTATATAAGACCAAACAAACAAATGAAAGGATTAAAATCAATGGTTAACGTTATCGGTCTCGGTTACATCGGACTGCCCACCGCACTTATGATGGCTACGCACGGCGTGGAGGTTGTGGGAACCGACTACAACGAGGAACTCGTGGCAACCCTGAACGCCGGCCACACCACCTTCAAGGAGGAGGGGCTCGACGAGCTGTTCGCCGATGCACTTAAGGTCGGCATTAAATTCACGACCGAGTATCAGGTGTGCGATACCTACATCGTGAGCGTGCCGACGCCCTACGACAAGCTGGACAAGAAGATTGACCCCTGCTATGTGATTGCCGCCTGCAAGACGGTGCTCGAGGTCGCCCCGAAGGGTGCCGTGCTTGTAATTGAGTCGACTATTTCGCCCAACACGGTGGATCGCTTCGTGCGCCCGCTGCTCATTGAGGCCGAGCGCGAGGACGTTAAGCTCGTGCACGCTCCGGAGCGCATCATCCCCGGTAACATGGTTTACGAGCTGCTGCACAACAACCGTACGGTTGGTGCGGACGATCCCGAGGTGGGCGAGGAGGTTGCTAAGATTTACGCAACCTTCTGTCAGGGCGAAATCAGTGTGACCGACATCCGCACTGCCGAGATGACCAAGGTCGTCGAGAACACCTTCCGCGCGATCAACATCGCCTTCTCCAATGAGCTCGCCAAAATCTGCCGCATCGGCGGCATGGACGTGGCGGAAGTCATCCGCATCTCCAACAAGCACCCGCGCGTGAACATCCTGCAACCCGGCCCTGGCGTGGGCGGCCACTGCATCCCCGTCGACCCGTGGTTCCTGGTGGGTGACTACCCCGAAACGGCGAACTTCATCCGTCTGGCGCTTCAGACCAACGCGGGCATGCCCGAGTACGTGCTGCATCGCGCACATGAGGTTATGGCCGAGCGTGAGATCAAGGACGCCTCCAAGGTGGGCATTTATGGCCTGACCTACAAGGAGGACGTTGACGACGTGCGCGAGAGCCCCACGCTGCAGATGCTCGAGTCCATGGAGGAGCACCTGTGCGGTGGCGCCGTGAAGGTGTACGACCCGTGGGTCGAGCGCGACGAGGTTCCGGGCCAGGTGCACTCCATGGAAGAGTTCCTGGATGGCCTGGAGATGGTGATTGTGATGGTGGGTCATTCCCAGATCAAGGGCAAGCCCGAGGCCTTCGGCGGTCGCATCTTGATCGATCCGCGCAACGTGTGCGGTGACGGTGAGAACGTCTATAAGCTGTAAGCCATTAAAGAGATGCAGGGAGAAGCAGGTTTGAAGAAAGTGATGCTTGTCTTCGGGACGCGCCCGGAGGCCATCAAGATGTGCCCGCTCGTGAACGAGCTCAAGAGCCGCCCCGACGAGTTTCAGACGGTTGTGACCGTGACGGGCCAGCACCGCGAGATGCTTGATCAAGTTCTGCGCGTCTTCGGCGTGACGCCCGACCATGACTTGGCAATCATGAAGCCGGGGCAGACGCTGTTTGATGTCACGTGCGACGTGCTGCTGAAGCTCAAGGTCGTTCTCGAGGAGGAGGGGCCTGACGTGGTGCTCGTGCACGGCGACACGACCACGAGCTTTGCTGCAGCACTTGCCTGCTTCTACTTACAGATTCCCGTGGGGCATGTGGAGGCGGGCCTACGCACTCACGATATCTACAGTCCGTGGCCCGAGGAGTTCAATCGTCAGACCGTGGATATCATCAGTGAGTATTATTTCGCGCCTACCGAGGCGAGTAAGCAGAACCTGCTCGATGAGGGCAAGCGTGCAGAGAAGATTTGGGTGACCGGCAACACCGGCATCGACGCCCTGCGCACCACAGTGCGCGAGGACTATACCCACCCGGAGTTGGAGTGGGCAAGTGACAGCCGCCTGATTTTAATTACGGCGCATCGTCGAGAGAACCTCGGCGAGCCTATGCACCGTATGTTCCGCGCAATCCGACGTGTGATGGAGGAGCATCCCGACACCAAGGCGATTTATCCCATTCATATGAACCCACTCGTACGCAAGGCGGCTCACGAGGAGCTGGACGGCTTCGATCGTCTCCATATCATCGATCCTCTGGAGGTGCTTGACTTCCATAACTTCCTGGCTGCGAGTCATCTCATTCTTACCGATTCGGGCGGCATACAGGAGGAAGCTCCTAGCTTGGGCAAGCCGGTGTTGGTGATGCGCGACACCACCGAGCGACCTGAGGGGGTTGCCGCGGGCACGTTGAAGCTTGTAGGCACTGAGGAGGACGTTATCTATCTAGAGTTTTCCCGTCTGCTCTCCGACGAAGAGGAGTATGCGGCGATGAGCCAGGCTTCGAACCCGTATGGGGATGGGCATGCTAGCGAGCGAATTGCGAGCGTGCTCGGTAAATAGGGGAGATTGAAGAATTGTCAAAGCTGCGGCTTTATATAGACACCGCGCTGCACCTCAAGCCTAGTCAGATAGCCTATAGAATCTGGCGAAAGCTTGGGGGCAGCACGCGTTTGCACGTTGGTTACGGGCCTTGCCCCGATGCGGACAAGGCGGATATTCGCCGCGTTCCCGCATTATCGGAGATTGACTTCGATCCAGTTTTTCTAGCTCGTTTTGATGTGGATGCTCTTCTTGATGACAGGGTGGAACTCCTAAATCACGAAGAGCGCATGGACTGGCGCGAATCGTGGCACGCAGAGCTCTCGACCCCGCTCTGGCGTTTTAACCTGCATTACCACGAATACTTGCTTCCTCTTGCGAAAGCTTTCCTCGATGAGGGTGATAAGCGATACCTTGATAAAGCCAAAGCTATTGTGGACGGCTGGATAGACGCCTGCCCGCGGGAACGTGGAGGAGCTGCCTGGGATCCATACGTCATATCGATGCGCATTGTGAGTTGGCTTGCTTTTAGAGCTGAGCTTGATGACGCATTGAGAGCTGATAAAGCGTTTTGCGAGCGTATTGACGCATCGCTGGTCGAGCAGTACGTACATCTTTCCCAGCACCTGGAGAAGGACCTCCTGGCCAATCACTATCTAGAGAACTTGAAGGCCCTCACTATCCTCGCGTGTTATTTCGACGACCGCAAGACGCTCGAGCTTGTTTTGCCTATGCTAAAGGCTCAGGTTGACGAGCAGGTGCTCGATGACGGGATGCACTTCGAGCTAAGCCCGATGTATCAGAAGATTGTGCTTGAGGACCTGATGCGCGCTGCAATTATCTTGCGTTACTCGGGCTTTGGCGAGCATGCCGAAGCTTTTAAGCTTCAGCAGATGTGCGACTGCCTATACTCCATGGAGCGCGGGATTAATAGGACTCCACTGTTCAACGATTGCGGCGACAACGTGGCTAAGAGTCGCGACGCGCTGTTGCTTTGCGCTCGCGAGCGTTTCGGCGTTGTACCGGAATTTCATGGTGTGCTAAAGAATTCAGGCTATTGCATTCTCGAGCGGCAGACCAAGGCGGGCTTCGTTAAGGTGATTTTCGATGCCGGCAAGCCGGGCCCGGCCTATGCCATGGGGCACGTTCATTGCGACGCATTGAGTTTCGAGTGCTTTGTGGATGGAGAGCCGTGGATCGTGAACTGCGGCACCTATGCATATCAAGATGCCAAGAGACTCGAGTTCAAGAAGACGCAGGCCCATAGCGGCGTGATGGTCGATGGCGTAGAGCAGCATGAGTGCTGGGCGCCGTTTCGGGTTGCTAGATACAGCACTTGCAAAATAGAGTTTTCAGACGGCATAAGTGCCCGAGGCTCTATGAAGCTGCGTGGGCGCAACCCGAGAATTGTTAGGGATATTTGTCTTTCGGATAATGACGTTCGTGTCATAGATAAGGCTTTTGGCGGCAAGAGACTAGAAGGTTCCTTCATTTTCGCATTTGGACTGCCCAATATTGCTGAGCAGGGCATCGATGTGAACTACTCGCCTGAATTCGGATTGCTTGGTTCTGCGCGTAAAGTCATTGTGGATGCATCCGATGGATTAGTTATTCCGTATCCGATGTTTTAAGAAAGGGCTGAGCATCGATGAGTCGCCATTGTCTTACTTATATCGGCAGTTTCCCGCCCCCTTACGGTGGCGTGACGGTCAAGAATGCGCTTCTCTATAAGCATTTGAGCGACCGTTTGACAATGGATAAGCTTGACTTATCCATTGTCAAGGAACTTAACCCTAGAATGATATTAAGGCTTATTCGGTGTCTGTTTTCGCATGACGGTCTACTTGTTCTGGGTGTCAGCGCAGATTGGCGTTATAGGCTGACATATCTTTTGCATCGATTCAATAGGTCAAAAATGGGGCGCTCTATTCTGATTGTTATGGGGGGCAAGACGCCTGAGAGCGTCACTTACGCGAACAGGTTGAACGGATATAGACGCGTTTACGTCGAGACTGAGAGCATGAAGCATGGGTTTGAGGCGATGGGGGTTCATAACGTTTCTATCTATCCGAACTGCCGTGAGATGCCGAAGGCTCCGATTCAGGTTAGGTCTTCGGGGAGAGGTCGCATGAGTAGTGTTTTCTTCTCGCTGATTAGCCCTGATAAGGGGGTAGAAATTGCCTTGGGCGCAGCAAAACTGCTGCCTGAGGTGGACTTCCATTTCTATGGCCGTATTGAGGGCGGCTACGAGGATTGTTTTCTAGGCAAGGTTGACGAACTGTCCAACGTCTACTACCACGGCGTCTTTGATTCCGTGGCAGGGGATGTTTTGGGCGAGTTGAACAAGTACGATGTGCATATTTTCCCGACACAGTGCCCCAACGAAGGCGTTCCTGGCGTTTTGGTGGAGACCAAAATGGCTGCGGTGCCGACTGTTGCGAGCAATGCCAGCTATAATGCCGAGCTTGTCGAATCTGGTAAGGACGGCATCGTTCTTGATGAGTGTACGGCTGAAGCGATGTGCGGGGCGATAAAAGTTTTGGACGGGGATCGCGAGCTTCTTGTTTCGATGAAGAAGGCGGCGCTCGCGTCGGCGGAGTACTTTTGTGTGGACCACTACCTCGAGGAGCTGGTCGCGGATTTGGAGAATGGGCGGAAGGGGGCTCTTAGATGAGCACTTTTATGAATGCGGCGAACAAGCAGCGAAGGGCACATTGGCTTTTTTGCCATAAGCTCAAGCCTCTGGCAAAGCTGTACGAGATGTGGATTTATCTTGTGCACAACTCATTCATTCCCGCTCAGTGTGAAATTGGCGAGGGCACAAGCTTCGGCTACAAGGGTATCGGCGTAGTGATACATAAGCGTGCGAAGATTGGGAAGAATTGCGTGATTGCGCAAGGCGTGACCATCGGCGGGCGCAGTGGGCACTACGAGGTGCCTGTTATCGGTGATAATTGCCACATCGGTGCGGGCGCTAAGGTGCTTGGGCCAATCGTGATTGGTGACAATGTGACTATTGGCGCGAATGCCGTGATGATTAAGGATGCGCCCTCTGGGTCTGTCTGGGGGGGGTGCCTGCGAAATGTCTAAAGCAGGCACCGAAGGAGGAGGTCGAATGAGCGTCCTTTTCACTTCCGCAATTGACTTTAACTCGAACTCATCTCTCGGCATCTCCGCTAAGGTGATGTCTCAGGCAAGAGCTTCTGAAGAGGCTGGACACGACGTCTTTATCAGCAAGGACTACGGCTTAGAAACGAGGATAGAACGGCCCAGCAGTGGAAAAGTCGTTGCCAGCCATGTTCGGAAGACTGCGGGAGATCGCAGAAGTAAATATGCTTTTCTGAGCGATTGGTCTCTTGCGAACGGTGTTGAGGCGGTGGTAATTCGTTTTGATCATCTTGACAATGTTTTCTGCTCATTCTCAAAACAGCTTCGAAGCCATGGGGTTGTCCTTGCGGTAGAGTTTCCCACCTTCCCTTTTGAGCTGGAAAGGGATGCGCGCCATAAAAGGCTTCTCGAATCGTGCAAGTATTTGAGCTATTTTGCACGCAGGACTTATGCGTGGCTGGAGTCGCTTAGGGCGAAGCATGCCCCGCGCTACTTCGACTACGCCATCACTTACCTTGATGACGACACTATCTGGGGAGTACCGAACATTACCTACGACAACGGGATTGACCTTGGAGCTATTCCATTGAGAAAGGTTGGCGCGCCTTGCGAAGTCGTGAGGCTTCTTGCTGTCGCCAAGTTTTCCCCTCATCATGGTGTCGACAGGCTCATTCGCGGGCTCGCCGAGTATAAGGGTGATCAACCCGTGCGGCTTACCCTTGTTGGCGTGGGTGCAGAGAATCCTTCCTTGGAAAAGCTCGTTTCCGAGCTGAAGCTAGGAGATTCTGTTGTGTTTGCGGGCGCTGCGACCGGAAGCAAGCTTGACGCTTTCTTTGATGACGCGGATGTTGCTGTCGGTTCTCTTGGATTGCATAGAATCGGGATTTCCCTCGGTTCAACGATGAAATCCAGGGAGTATTGTGCCAGAGGCATACCGTTTATCTATTCGTTCCCCGAGAAAGGTTTTAACGGGGACGAGGAGTTCACTCTCCTGCTTCCCAGCAATGACGACCCGATACCCATTGACAAGGTTGTCGCTTTTGCAAATAGGACGGCTACAGACCCGGAGACTGGCAGCAAGATGCGTGCCTTCGCCGAGAAGCAGTTCGACTGGAAAGTGCAGATGGATAAGGTGCTGAAGGTTCTAGAAGCGGAAGTTGCGGATAAGAGAGGCAAGAAAGGCTAACATGGTTCAGCGTATATGCCGGCGTCTTGCCGTTGCGGTCGCCAACAGGACCACGCGTAAGGTTAAGAGGCAGATATATAAGAGTAGTAGCAGCGCCATCCGCCAGAAGGCATCTTGTTTAGGTAACGAGCTTGCCGAGGGTTTTAACGGGCGCATTTTTGTCGATAGTGGCTCTGCTGGATTCAAGTCCTTCGATATCGAGATCCGGAGAGCTGCCGAGAGGATAATCGGTGGCTCCTTCGTGCTTTTCGGGGAATGGTTCGATCTGCCAAGAGATATTACCGTGGAAGACGAATGGCGTACTGATTTCGTTGCTGGATATCGTTTTCCAGATGGGCCTTACGATGCCATTAAACCGGAATCTGGAGTTGCCGACATAAAGGTGCCATGGGAATACGGAAGGATGCAGTACCTTCTCCCCCTTGCGGCGGCATTTCGCCAAACAGGCGATGCAAGGTTCCTTGATTGTTATCGTGCCAAAGTGGGCTCTTTTGCCTCTGTGAACCCTATGGGGAGGGGTGTCCAGTGGACGTGCACTATGGAAGTCGGCATTCGCGTGTTCAACCTACTTTCCTCATACGAGCTGTTGCGGTGCGGGCTTTGCGAGGACGACCCAATGCATACGGTGATTGCGGAGCTTGCTTTCTGCCATGGTGAGCATATTTGGGCAAACCTCGAGACATCAGCTAGATTGCAAGAGAACAACCACTACATCGCCGACCTGCTTGGACTTGCTGCTGTCGTTGCGGCCTACCCCAACCTGCCCAAAGCACGGAAGTGGGGGGAATACACCCACAACGAGCTGATGAGATGCGTGCGGAAACAGGTTCTCGACGACGGTTGTTGCTTCGAGCGCAGCACCCGCTATACACGGCTGATGGGAGAGATGCTCTTCTTCGCGGGCAAGTGCTTTGCTGAAACGCCCTATAAGCTGCCAGCGGAGTATTTTGAGCGTCTTTCGATTCTCGGTCGTTTTCTTGATGCCGTAACAAACAAAGATGGGCGTTCCCTGCAGGTAGGAGATAACGATTCAGGACGCGTAGTGTGTATTTCACCCGAGCGCTATGATGACTTACGCCTCGTGAGTAGGCTGGTTGACAGGGAAATCGGTCCGGATGCTCCTGATGAAGCGTTCTTCGCCGAAGAAGAGCTGTTTTACGGTGCTTCCGGCCGTGTTGCATGTTTTCCCTCATGGCGCGGAGGGGCGAGAACGTTTTATGATGCGGGTATGGCTCTTGCTAGGTATGGAGACTGGTCGTTGGGATTCTTCGCTTCTGATGGCTTTGTCGATGAGTCCGAGCCTGGACATACGCATAACGATAAGCTTTCCTTCACGCTTGGCTTCAAGGGCGTGCCGTTTTTTGTGGACCCCGGTTCTGGTGTTTATACGCGCGATCCCAAGGTGCGCAATATCCTTCGCGGTACCGCACAACACTCGACGTTGCGGTTTGGGAATCTTGAGCAAAATGAATTCCGAGGGTTGTTTGGGTATACGAGGTGCGGCGGCGCGAGCCTTGATGTTGCGGAGGCTGATGGGACGGTTGTTTTCAGGGGCGCGACGGATTGCTGGGCCACGCGTCTTGGCGTGACTCACAAGAGGGTTGTGGAGGTTGGATCGGAGGGGGTTGCGGTCAAGGATGACGTTGAGGGCGCTGCGCCCGCCGTTGCTGCGACGAGATCATTCGTTCTTGCTCCGGAGGTCGATGTTTCCGTTGTGGGACGCAAAGAGGCGGTCCTAACGTGTCGGGGTGTTTCGGTGGTCTTTTGCGCCGAAAGCGATATTAGCGTTCGGGAGGGGCTTTATTCCCCACATTATGGCGCCGTCATAAAGAGCTCGATTCTTGATGTTCCTTTTGAATATGGCAGGACTAATGTGATTACTGTTAGGGAGATCCTTAATGAAGACTAGAACCTCTAGTGTTTCTTACGTGCCGAATGCGGATCTAACAGGGCTTGTCTTCTGCTTCTCTCTGATAATACTTCTCTTCTCTAGTATTTCGCTGCCGGCAGGTTCTCCTATTGGCTCTGTGGTTGGAGAGGTTCTAGGGTCGCTTCCTGGCGTTGCTGTGGTGGCGAATGTCGACTCGTTTTCCCTTACGCAGGTTCGTTATTCTGACCTGAACGTTGCGATACCGGTGGCTTTTCTTCTCATGGTGGTTGTTCTCGTTCGTAATGGCAAACGAACTCTGAGTCTGAGGATGAATATTGCCTACGCTTTCCTCCTAGTTTTCGCGTTGATTGCTGGGACTTCCGCGCTTTTCTATAAGGAGTACGTGGAAGCCCTGAAGCTTGCGGTTTATGTGGTAGGCATCGCTTGCTTCTTCTCGTTCGAAGACGAAGAGAGGAAGGGCATCGCTAGAAAACTGCTCTCCATATGTCTAGTAGCTGGTATCGTGAACGCCGGCATAACAATTTGGCAGTATGGTTCTATGGCCAGTTGGGAGTTCTCTCCATCGACGATTCGCCTTTATAGACCGGATGGGATTTTTGGCGACTCGATCATTTCTGCTCTGTTTAGCAATGTGACTATTGCGGTTTTGGCTTTGGGTGCCACGCGGCTTAAAGCGCCTGTGCGCATCATTGTAATTTTGCTGTGCATGGTTGCTGGCGTTGTCACCGGTGCGAGAACTTTCTATTATCTGCTGGTAATCGTTGGCGCTTACCTGATGCTGGCTAAGACTCGTGATGTCTCGCTTGAGAAAAAGGTACTCCTGCTCTGTTTGATGATTGCCGTCGTTGCCGTCGTTGCTAGTCCGCTCGGACAGTCGATGATCGATTCCCTGACGTTTCAAGATATCGTTTCAAGTCGAGATATCAAGAGGCAACTGGCGATAGAGCAGTTTGGCAACTCTCCCGTTTTTGGCATCGGCACCGGGCAGTACGCTATTTACGAGGCTTCGCTTGGCATGCCGGCCAACTCCGGTCTTCACGGAACGAACCCACATAATGTCTATGTGCAGGTTCTTTGCGAGAATGGACTGGTTGGATTTATCCCCTTTGTTCTAGGTCTAATTTGTTCCCTTTGGCTGGCGTTCAAAAGAAAGAACGCTTTGGCCGTTGTGTTGCTGGTCATTTACACGGCGATTGGCTGGTCATTGGGCATTCTGTATTCAATTGCGTTCACCTCGTTCTTTGTTGTTTTCGTCTGCTCCCTTCTAGGGACTTCGGAGGATTAATCTTGAAGATTAAGCAGGTTATACCGCGGGACTTTTCGGTTGTGACTATGTTTAACATGGCCGCAAGGGCGCTACAGCTGGTTGTGACCGTCGCATTGGTACGGATACTTTCAGTTGAGGATTACGCAAGCTACACTGTGTTCTTCACAACTTCGTCGACTATTTTAGGGATTGCCGGGCAAAGTATCGCGCTTGCCTATGTTCGCTACAATACCGAGAGGATGACCAAGGATCGTGCATACCGCGATTCACTTATTTTTATTTCGCATGCGATTAACGTAGCTTGCCTTGTCCTTCTTCTTGTCGGGTCTTACCCTATGGCTGAAGCTATGGGAGTCGCCCATCCAGTCATGCTGGCCGCTATCGTTTACGGCTTTTTGCTGGGTACTGTGCAGCTGAATATCGCCTTCTTCCAATCCCGTGAACTCTATGCTAAGTCCGGTGTTGTCGAGAATGCGAAGCAGTTGACCCTGCTCGCCTGCATTGCGCTTGCGGTTGTATTGGCGGCGGGTTCGTTGGAGAGCATTCTTGCATCGTACTGCTTTTCGGGATTAGCCTGTTTTGTGATTTCGCTTACTATGATAGGGAAGCTTGTTAGGCACGGCGATGCGGCTATCGCGGTTGACTTCAAGGCTGGTAGGGAGTTCCTGGCTGTTTCTGCTTGGTTGATTCTCTATAGCGTTGCCGCGCAATTGTACAACCAGGCGAATATCACTATGCTGGCGTCCTTTGGGTCTACCCAGGCGGTCGCCGAGTTCGGCGTTGCATCGAAGTACTTTAACATGGTGCTGCTCTTCCTGCCTTCCATTAAGACCGTCCTTCGCGTTAGGATGTCCAAGGCGGAGATGACCGAGAGTACCGAGAAACAGCGCGAGTTTGCTATCAAGTGGTTCAAGAAGACTACCGTGCCATTCGTGGCTTTGGTTGCAATTTGCTGTGTCGGGGCTCAGCTTGTTTTCCCTGTTTTGAACGGTGATGGATACGATGCATCTATACCAATGTTTCAAATACTGTGCATCAACGCATTTTCGGCCTATGTCTTTGCGCCGGCGTCCGCGCTCATCATGTCGCTGAATCGCTATGGTCTTCAATTTGCCATAGCGCTTATCTCCCTTGCTATCAACCTTGTGGGCAACTATCTTCTGATACCTCTGTACGGCGGCATCGGTACTTCAATTGCCACAACAATATCGCAGATAGCGCTCAATGTGATGATGACGGTTGTCGTATTCAGGGTCGGTGCCAAGAGTATTAAGTTGGGGTAGGCGCCTAAAAGCCATCTGGGCAATAGTTGCTGTTTGGAATTCGTTTTAGAGGGGTTGGGCGAACGAAGTTCAATGTTGAAGGTGTTGTCCAGGAGGTCGCCAGGATGGCCGACGGCCCGGCCATCGACATAGATCCCTTGACCTATCGCAACGTTGAACTGTGGTGAGGTGTGAAAGGCAACGCGAGCATGGGGAAGAGCTGGCAAGGCGCCGCGCCGAGCTCGAGCGCGCCGAGAAAGATGCTGAGTTCGGAAGCGCCATTAACGATATGCTTGCGAATATGTAGGCTCTCGAAGAAAGGATTCTGCGTTGGACTCCTGCAGCCTAAGTGCCGTTCTGGACGCCTTGACTCCAGGGCTCCCGTCGCTTGTCGGCACGCTTATCGGCGGAGCCGTGACGCTATTTGCGACTTATATGACGGCAAGGCACCAGAACAAGCTCGAGGACAAGAGGCTCGATGCCTCTCGCGAGGATGAGTGGAGGCGCTTCGAACGCGAGAATCTGGTGGGGCTGCAAGAAGCTGTTCAGCGCGGTATGAGGGCCACGGGGAAATGCTGCCTTCAGATGGATAAGCTTGCTACCGAGGGGAAGGAATGGGCGGATTGGATTGTTGATCCTGCGGACTCGGAAATGCAGCGCTAGTCACTGGAGGACATCCTGTTGCTTTCGTGCAGGATCGATGATGTCGAGCTGGCAAAAGCCCTCTCGTTATTTCGCCAGAAGGCTCATAACGTCACTTTCGGCTCAAGGACTCGTACTCAGCTGTTCGATTCGATGAGGGAGCTATCCGATGCCTACGATGCCGCTATGGAGGTTATCAGCGAGAAGCTGAAAGACTGCGTTAAGGGGCGCTGAGCTGGGTGAATAGGGGACGGAGGCGCGTTCGCTCTTGATGAGTTTTGGAGCGTGAGGCCGTGTGGCTCATGCTATATCGGGTTCCGCAATGTCGAGAAGGCCTCATTTCATCCGATATTATGTGACCGATTGCGAAGATTGGGCTGATACTTAAGGCAGCTGCTTTAAGTATCAGCCCCTATTGATCGACTTCGACCTCTAGTGTTTACTTGCCCCGCAACTCAAGCCGAGTTGCGGGGTTTCTTGGTCTTTGGGCGGATTATTCGCTGCTGGTTAACGGCCGTTAACTACTGGGGGTGACAATCGTCAAAAGGCCCTCTTTCGTCGTGGCCACCGCTCGCCCTTAGGGCACGTCCAAAATACTTCGTTCTCCGCCTCTGGGCAGGAGCGCAATCCCGCGCTCCCTGACCCAGGGGAGGAAACATGCCCTCATCGCGAAGCTGCCGCAGCAGCTATGACTGCATCGTCAAGATCAAGGGCGTCACCATGCGCCCGATACTGTTTAGCCAGCTCATGCGGAGCGACGGGGAGGGGGCGATGAACCCCGAGGAACTGTTCGCAGACGACCGCAGCCCCGCCTCCGAGCAGGAGCGCGTCCACGAGGACGAATTGCACTCGCTCATGCGCAGCATACTGGACTGGGCGATATCCTTTCTGAGCGAGTCCAGCCAGGGTACCATCCGCGCAATCTACTTCGAAGGCAAGACCGTCAAGCAGCACAGCGAGGAGGAGTACGTCACCGTCTACGCGATTTACAAGCGCCTGGCGCGCTCGTACCCCGTCATCAAGGAGATCGTCCTCGAGGAATTGGAGGGGCTCGACGACGAGACGCGCGCCGAGCTCGAGGCCATGTTCGGGATTGGCGGTCGCGATGAGAAATGAACAGGTGGAAGCCGTGCAGGGCGAGATGCTCCATCGCGATGGCGACGAGCCGCTTGTTGCCAGCGAGCTGAACGAAGCGGCGACTACTGCCGCGCTGCCGCGCGAGCTTCGGCAGGATGCTTCTGCAGCGGCTTGCGATGAGCCTTGCGCACGATGCGGATCAATCGGCGTGCGCGTGTCCTACGCCGGGGAGTGCAGCATCGAGGAAGCTGTGTCGCGCTACCTGGCCGCGCGCGAGAACGTGCGCGACGTCATAGGCGACGGGCCTGCGTGACGCGATTCGGCCGGCATCGGCCAACGCTCCATCAACCCTGAGATTTCCGCCTTCGCCGGCGCCGAGTCGCCGAAGGCGTGGTACGATTGCGCCAGACGCATACAAGGGCCCTCGGCGTCGGTTGTTTTTTTCTTGGCGGGAAGCGCAGCGCATCCCGAGGGCATCCTCAGAGCCTCCTGGCGCACGTACAAGCACGTGCAAAAGGAGGCCTTTTCATGCCCAAAACCAAAACGCCAAAAACAGCGGCCAGGGTCTATCGCGCCGCCAGCTACGCCAGGCTCTCCGTCGACGACGAGAGCTACGGCACCAGCGGCTCGGTGCTCAACCAGCACGCCATGATCCGCGACTTCGCCGACGCGAACGGAGGCCTGAGCATCGTCGCCGAGTACTCCGACGACGGTTTCTCGGGCTCCACCTTTGAGAACCGCCCCGGCTGGGGCAGCCTACTCGCCGACGTGGAGGCCGGCAAGATCGACTGCATCGTCGTCAAGGACCTGAGTCGCCTCGGCCGCAACTACCTGGACGTGTCGCGCTACCTGGACCAGGTGTTCCCGGCGCTCGGCGTGCGCGTGATGGCCATCACCGACGGCTACGACTCCGCAGCCGAGAAGACGCCGGCCGACGCGCTGATGCTGCCGGTGAAGAACCTCTTCAACGATATGTACTGCCGCGACGCCTCCGCCAAGACCAAGGCGTCGCTTTCCGCCAAGCGCCGCCGCGGCGAGTTCGTTGGCGCATTCGCCCCCTATGGCTACGCCAAGGGGTCGGGCCCCGACCGCGGCAGGCTTGTGGTCGACCCGGAACCCGCCGGTGTTGTGCGCGGCATCTTCGATGCGCGCATCGGCGGCATGAGCGCCGCCGGCATAGCCGCCATGCTCAATGAGAGCCTTGTGCCAAGCCCCTACGAGTATTTCGCGGCGAAGGGCGCGGCGCGCAGCTCGAACTTCTGCAAGGGGGAGAGGACCGCCTGGGACGCGCGCACGGTGCTGCGCATCTTGTCGAACGAGACCTATGCGGGCACGCTCGTGCAGGGCAAGACCTGCAAGCCCGATTTCCGGCGCAAGGCGGTGCTCCTCGTCGACGAGTCCGAGTGGGACCGCTCGCCCGGCGCGCACGAGGCGATAGTGGACCCGGCCACCTTCGGCCTGGTGCGCAAGCTGGCGCGGCGCGATATGCGCCTGTCGCCCGGCGCCAAGCGGTCGCTGCCGCTGTCGGGGTTCCTCTTCTGCGCGGATTGCGGCGCGACGATGGCGCGGCATGCGAGCCGCCGCTCCAGCGGCAAACGCTTCTACTATTCCTGCGAGACGCATAGGAAGAACCGTGCCGAGTGCGGCATGCACAAGGTGTGGGAGGACGAGCTTTCGGCGGCGGTGATGCGGGCAGTGCACGGGCACGCCCTCGCGGCGGTCGACGGCGATGGCGCGGTGAGGGGTGCCGAGGCGTACCGCCACGACAGGCGCGCCGAGCTCGCCTGCCGCCTGGAGTCGGTGGAGGGGCGCATCGAGCACAACGGCGACTTGCGGCTGCGCATGTACTCCGATTACGCGGCGGGCGTCATTGACAAGGCGCAGTACGCCGAGCTCGCTCGGGCCGTCGACGCCAGGCTGCAGGAGCTGAAGGGCGAGAAGGCCGGTATCGAGCGGGAATCGGCCCAGTTGGATGACGTGCGCGCGGAGACCTGGGAGCAAACCTTGGCGCGCTACCGCGACGCCGAGGGCCTCGAGCGCGTGATGGTCGTAGAGCTCATCGACAGGGTGCTCGTCGGCGAGGGCGGCGACATCGAGGTGGTCTTCCGGTTCGGCGACCCCGTCGCCGCATGCGCCTCGAAGCAAGAGGGGGTGGCGTGATGGCGGGCTTCGACCTCTCTGACGTGCTGGCGGCGGCGCGCGGTATCCCCGGGGCGCGCGAGGACGGCAGATGGCGCTGCGTCGTGTACCTTTCTGCCTATGACTGGATGAGCGGCTGGCTTCGCGTCCCCGATATGGCGGCGCAGTCGGCGGCGTGCAAGGCATGGCTTTCCGCCCACGGCGATGCGCGCAAGGCGGAGACCATCAGGAACCGCAACGCCGTGCGCAACGTGCGCGCCGCCTTCGACGAGCTCATGCGCGTTATTGAGAACCGCAGGGCCGACTGCGTGGTCGTGCCCGACATAGCGGTGTTCGCGCCGTGCTTCTCGGAGGCCCGCTTCTACGTCGAGGAGGTTCTGATGCCCATGGGCTTCCGCTTCGTGGACTGCGCGCGCGGCTTTGACACGCAGGGCGGCGACGTGCGGGCGTACTTCAAGGGGCTGCAGACAGAGATGTCCGATGCGCTGGCCCTGCATGCCGAGCACGACAGGCTCGCCTCCGGCGGGCTTATAAGGCGCAACGTCCCCTTCGGCTACGTCTTCGACGAGGACGCGCCCTGCGGCGCGCGCGTGGACGGCGAGGTGGCGGCCTTCGTCCCCAGAATCTTCGAGCTTGCCGCCCAGGGGCGCTGGTGGCGCAGCAAGCTGGAGGGCCAGGTGCGCGAGCTTGGGTGCCCCGGGCCCAGGCAGAGGGCTAACGAGCTCTACGGCCACAATCGGCACGCCATTGAAGGCTGGGATTACGCCGCCATCAGGAGCATGGTGACCAACCCCTTCTACACGGGGGACTTCGCCCCCGAGCGCCTCGCCAGCATCCGCATGCGCAAAAGCGGCATCCCGATCGGGTCGTTCCCTGTCATCGAAGGGCACCACCCGGCGCTGGTCGGCCGCGAGCTGTTCGAGGAGGCCAACGAGGGGCTTGCGCGCAACCGCTACGCCTGCCCGACTAAGGCCGAGGGAAGGAGGCCCTGCCGTGGCTAGGAAGTCGAGGAAGACGGCAGCAAGCGTCGCGGCGGTTTCTGCGGCGCCTGCGGCAAAGGTGTGGAGCTGCGCCGTCTACGCGCGGCTGAGCTGCAGGAACAACGGGCAGGCGGGCGACGGCAGCCTGCGGGCCCAGGTCGATTTCGTGCGCGACAGCTTGTCGGGCATGGAGGGCGTGGAGGTGGTCGGCGTCTACGAGGACAATGGCCGCACAGGCACCACGTTCGAGGGCAGGGCCGCGTTCGACGCGCTCATGGACGAGGTGCGCGCAGGCGCCGTCGACTGCATCGCCGTGAAGGATTTGAGCCGTTTCGGGCGCAATATGTACGAGACGAGCACGTACCTGGAGCGCATCTTCCCGTTTCTGGGCGTGCGCTTCATCGCGGTGAACGACGGGCTCGACACGCTGCAGGGCGACGGCGGCATCGTCGTGCCCTTCAAGGGGCTGGTCAACGAGATGTACGCGGTGGAGACGTCCCGCAAGGTGTCGGCGGTGAAGCACCGCCAGATGGAGGAGGGGGAGGTCATCTACGGCAACACGTGCTACGGCTACCGCGTGGTGCGCGGCGAGGGCAGGCTTGACGTCGACGACGCCACTGCGCCGTTCGTGCCGCTGGCCTTCTCCATGTTCCTCGACGGCGAGCGCCTGGTCGACATCGCGTCAGCGCTTGCGGAAATGGGCGCGCCAACGCCCGTCGACCACCTGGACGCCCAGTCGTCGGCGGGCTACGCGGGCGTTTGGCGCGACAGGCCGTGGTCGGCGCGCTACGTCGCCAAGATGCTCGACAACCCCGTCTACGTCGGCACGCTCGTGCTCGGCAACACCTACCGGTCGCTTTACGACGGGATTCCCGCGCACACGGTGCCCGAGGGCGAGCGCCTGGTCTTCCCCGATGCGCACCCGGCGCTCGTGCCGGCCGAGGTGTTCGGCCGCGTCCGCGCCAAGCGGCGCGCCCAGAAGGCGGCGAAGCGGGCGCAGATGGCGGCCAAGGAGGCCGACCGCAATGCCATGCCCGACGAGCTGGCGGGCGTGTTGTTCTGCGCCGAGTGCGGTGGCCGCATGATCCTCGACCGCAGGTTCAACCCGAAGACGGGGGAGGCCCGGGGCAGCGTGTACAAGTGCCGGCGGCACCATGGGCGCGGCTGCGGCAACGACGTGCGCGTCGCCGAGCGCGCGCTGCGCATAGCCATCATGGACGAGGTCAGGGTTCAGGTCTCGACGGCGCTGGAGCTCGATCGGGTGCTCCCCGGGCTCAGGGGTAGCGAGGCTGCGGTCGACGAGAGGAGGCGGCTGCAGGCGTCCGTCGACGCACTGGCCTCGCAGGCCGCCGCGTTGTCGCGCGAGCGGCAGCGGCTCTACGAGCTGTACGCATGCGGTGGTGTGACGCTGGCCGAGTACAAGGAGATGCAGGCCGAGGCCGACGGGAGGGCGGCCGATTGCCGGGCTGCGCTCGATGCGGCCAACCGCGAGCTCGCGGACTTCGACGCGCTGCTCGTCTCGGACGGCGCGTTCAAGGAGGCGGTCGCGGCGCTTGAGGACCTGTTCGCGTTCAGCCGCGACCTGGTGCTGGCGCTGGTGAGGCGCATAGAGGTGAGCCGCGACGGCGGCATCGAGATCCAGTTCATGTTCGGCGACTGGCGCGACAGGGTGGCTTCTATAGAGCGGAGGCTCGTATGATCGCACTGTACATGAGGCTCTCGAGAGCCGACGGCGACCTGGAGGGCGTCGGCGCGGTGAGCAACTCCATCGCCAACCAGCGGGCCATGCTGCGCTCCTTCGTCGAGCGCGACCCCGGGCTCGCCTGCCAGCCCGTCGAGGAGTTCGTCGACGACGGCTTCAGCGGGTCGAGCTTCGAACGGCCCGAGGTCCGGCGGATGCTAGCCCTGTGCAAGGAGGGGCGCGTATCCTGCGTAATCGTGAAGGATTTGAGCCGCTTCGCCAGGGAGTACATCGACGCCGGCACCTACATCGAGCAGGTCTTCCCCTTTCTGCGCGTGAGGTTCGTGAGCATCGCCGAGGGCTACGACTCGGCGGCGTGCAGCCTTGACTCTGCGGCGCCGGGCATAGCCATACGCAACATAGCCAACGCCGCCTACTGCCGGGACACGTCGATCCGCGTGCGCAGCGCGCTCCAGACGAAGTGGCGGCGCGGGCTGCGGCCGCACCCCACGCCGCCGTTCGGCTACATGGTGGACCCGGCCGACCGCATGAGGCTGGCCCCGGACGAGCGCTTCGCCCCCGGCGTGCGCAGACTGTTCGAGCTCGTGGCCGAGCTTGCCGACCCGAGGCTCGTCGCCGCGGCGCTCGATGCCGACGGCATCGAAACGCCGGGCGTGGCGTACCGCAGGCTCGGGCTGTACGGGTACGGCAAGCGCCCCGAGCCGAAGAGCCGCCGCTGGACCGGCACGCAGGTGCAGAGGATCGTGGGGGATCCGGTGTACATGGGAACGCTCGTGACCGGCAAAACGCGCAGGCGCGTCATGAACAGGCAGCCGGTCGACGTGGTACCCGAATCGGAGCGCTACGTCACCGAGGGCGCGCACCCCGCGTTGGTCGGAGACGGGCTCTGGCAGGCCGCGCAGGCGTGCCTCAGGACCAAGGAGCACCTCAGGGGAGCGGGGAAGTCCGCGCCGAAAAGCCCGTTCGCGCGCGGACTTCTCAGGCGGGCCGAGTGCGGGCACTCGCTCAGCTACCGCGCATGGAAGACGGGCGGCGCCTTCACCTGCAAGTGCGACTGCGCCGGCGGCGACAGGCGGCGGGTGACGGAGGATGAGGTCGCAGACGCCATCGCGGCAGCCATGAGGGAATGCGGTTCGGTGCCGCGGCCTTGCGCTGAGCGCGAACCCGACCGGAAGCCGAAGGCCCGCGTCACGGCGGCGGCGAAGCTCGCGGCCTACGAGCGCTACGCCTTCGGGAAGGCGACAGCCGCCGACCTCGAGGTCCTCGGCTCGCCGGCGGCGGCCGACTCGCAGCATGCCGTCGCGCCGACCTCGCTGCTTCCGTCCGGCGCGGACCGGCTGCTCGATGCCGACGGCGAGAAGGAGCGGGCGGCGCTTCTCTGCGCGCTGGAGGAACATCGGCTTGACGACGTCGATAGGGCGCTGCTCAGGCGCATCGTCGAGAAGGTGCTGGTGCATGAAGGCCAGCGCCTGGAGGTCGTGATGCGCTGATCGTCATCTCCGCATTGTCCAAATAGCCACGCCCTTGGCCAGAAGGCGTCAAGGGGCAGGACAACTGCGCTCCTCAAAGCCTGTGGCTGAGGAGCGCAGTGCTTCCGAGCCTGCGGCAAACTCGTCAGCAGCTCGCCAGCGTCGCCCGATGGCCCTCAGCTGCGCATTGCGAGGCGATAGCGCTGGCGCGCACCTTGGGCCATTCCCGATTTTCTCCAGCATTTCCTTTGCCGACGGGCTGGCGCGGCGCCGCCCGTTCGCCCGCTTGCGCCCATCCGGTGTCCAAAACTTGCGCGGACGCGCCCTTTGGTTGGGGAAACCCAGGGAAACCAACGAGGAAAGGCGCAGATATGGGAACGGCTCTCTTGTGGCTCGCCGCGGGCTACGCACTGGGGGCGGCGTCGGCCGCCATGGCGCTTGCGGCGTGGGCGGTGCTGAGGACGTCGTCGGAGTGCTCGCGCGCCGAGGAGGCCGCGATGCTTCCGCCGGCGCCCAGCGGCTTTCGCGGGGGCGATCCGTCGTGACGGTGTTCCGCGTCGAGAAGAACGCCAACTACACGGTGATGTCCAACGAGCATTTGCGCAACCGCGACCTGTCGCTAAAGGCCAAGGGGCTGCTCTCGCAGATGCTGAGCCTGCCCGAGGAGTGGGACTACTCGCTCGAGGGCCTGTCCCGCATAAACCGCGAGGGCGTCGACGCCATCCGCACCGGCATACGCGAGCTCGAGGAGCACGGCTACCTCGAGCGGCGGCGCCTGCGCGACGGCTTCGGCCGCCTGGCCGGCACCGAGTACGTTGTGCACGAGCGCGCCGTCGCCAGGCCCTCGCTGCCAGAGTCCGACGAGCCTGCGTTGGGTTTTCCAATGCAGGTTCCCCCTGCGCAGGAACGGCCTGCGTTGGCGAACCCGAGGCAATTAAGTAAAGAGAAATCAAGTAAAGACCTATCAAACACGTACCCATCAAAGGGCGCGGGGCCGCGTGCGAGGCGCGACTTGCCGGAGTACGCCTGCGTGGCAGGTGATGTCCTGTGAGGGCGGGCAAGTCCTCGGCCATGGACCCGATCCCCGTCAGCTGCGAGATCGACGAGGGCGACTTCGTCGGCGACGACGGGCTGCTGCGCTGCGGCAAGTGCGGCGACGGGAAGCAGGTGCGCGTGGATTGGGGCGGCCAGACGGCGATCATGCCCGTGATGTGCAGGTGCCAGGTCGAGGAGGCCGACCGACTCGATGCCGCGCGCAGGGCCGCGGCCCACGTCAGGTCCGTGGAGGGATCGCCTTCGCACAAGCTCTGCCTTCCCCTGGATCCCGGGCACGAGTTCGGGCTGGGGCGCGACGACAGGCGGGGCTTCCGCATCGTGCGCGAGTACGCCAGCCATTGGGAGCAGATGGAGGAGGGCGGCCATGGGCTGGTGCTGATCGGGCCTCCGGGCACGGGCAAAACCTTCGCCGCGGGCTGCCTGGCCAACTTCGTGATGCACGACGGCAAGGTGCCGCTCGTGACCAGCGTCTCCCGGGCGGAAAACGTGCTCTGGGACGCTAAGGGCGATGAGCGGACGCGCGTGCTTGAGGGCATTCGCTCCTACGACTTGGTGGTCATCGACGACCTGGGCGCCGAGCGGGACTCGTCCTACATGGATTCCAGAGCCTTCGACCTGGTTGACGCGTGCTACCGCAGCGGTAGGCCGCTGGTTGTCACCACCAACATACCGCTCGCGCAGCTGAAGCACCCCAGGGGGCTCGCCCGCACGCGCATATACGACCGCGTGCTGGAGCGGTGCCAGCCGGTGATATTCGACGGGCCCAGCTTCAGGGCGGCGAAGGCGGAGGAGAACCGCGCCGCGGTGCGGCGGATCCTCGACGGCGTCAGGTAAACGGGAAGAAAGGATTTCGAGATGGCGGACGATTTCGGCGACTACTCGGGCGAGAAGCTCTTCGACTGGATCTTGCGTATGGGCCAGGACGCCGGAGGGTCGGCGGCCATGGCAGCGGCGGACAAGCTCAAGGCGGCGCTGGACAACGCGCGCAAGGGCGCGGGCGCCCAGGGCCGCGAGGCCGCCGGCGTGGAAGCCGGCGGGCGGGAGGCGGGAGGTCCCGCGCGATGGGCGAAGCTCGACATGCACGAGTTCACCTCCGTCGAGGGCTGGCCGACGCTGCAGGACATCATCGACGGCAAGCTGGACGACTGCGGCATCGCGCACGACTGGCACAAGGAGGCCCAGGGCAAGACCTACCTGCTGTTCAGGGCGGAGGACGCGCCGTCGTTGGTGAGGGCTTTCGACGAGATGTCCCGGGCGGTAGACGCCGCCAAGGAGAAGGCCTCGGCGGAGCTTGCGGCGGAGTTCGCAAGGGCAAGGGAGCGCGCACGGGACCTGGGCAAGGACCGCGCGCACGGCGATCATGCGAGGACCGGCGCGAACGAGAGGCTCGCCGACAAGGCCGAGATGGCCAAGGCCGCCGCCGAGGAGCTGCGCAAGAACGCCCACGAGGTTCCCGATAGGGAGAGAACGTTCAACAGGGAGAGGACCCAGGGCCGATGAAGGGCTATTCGAAAGAAGGCCTCGTTGCCGCCGGCCTGCTCTCCGTCGCGGCCTTCGCGTTGGGCGACCTCTGGGCGGCAGCGCTCCGCTCCATGGAGGGGCCTTGGCTGCAGAACGTCGGAGCGGCCATGGAGGCCGTGCCGTCCGTCTTGGCGACGCAGGGCATCTCCGCCGAGCCGAACGCCCTGCTCGGCGGATCCATCTGCTTCCTCGCGGTGTGGCTTGCATGGGCCTACCTGGTGCGATCGCAGGGCAACCGCCGAATCGGCGAAGAGCACGGCTCCGCGCGTTGGGGCACCAAGGCGGAGGGCCTGAGGTTCGCGGACACCGAGGATCCCTTCAACAACGTCATCCTCACCGAGAACTACGGGCTCGCGGTCGACCCCGGCAAGCGCAGGGGTAAGAGGCTGGAGGAGCGGCCCCGAAACGTCCTCGTCATCGGGGGCACCGGCGCCGGCAAGACCTGGAGGTACTCCATACCCAACATCCTGCAGATGAACGCGGACTACTTCGTCATCGACTCGAAGGGCACGCAGCTGCCGCTGCTCGGCAACGCGCTGGTGGGGAGCGGCTACGAGATCAGCTGCATGAACCTGGTGCGCATGTCGGCCTCCGCCGGCGTGAACCCCTTCTCGCTCATCCGCGACGAGGTGGGGATCATCGAGTTCGCGGAGTGCTTCATCGCCAACACCACCGGCGACAAGGACCACGTCGGAGACCAGTTCTGGGTGCAGGCCGAGCGGCTGCTCTACACCGCCCTCATCGGCTACCTTATGTTCTACTGCCCGCCCGAGGACCGCAACTTCGGCGGGCTCGTCACGCTGCTCTCGCTGGCGCAGGCCAGGGAGGACGACGATGACTACACGAGCCCGCTGGACCTGCTGTTCAGGGAGATCGAGACGGGCATGCGCCTGGTGGAGACGGGCGGCGCGCCGGCGGGCGACGGCGCGAGGAAGCCGGGCCGCGCGTTCGGCCGCCAGGCGTCCTCGGGCTTCAGATGGGTGCAGGTCGGCGAGCCGGTGGGCTTGGACGACGACTTCGTGCTGTGGTGCTACAAGGCCTTCAAGGACGCCGCCGGCAAGACCATGAAGGGCATCCTCATCAGCTGCAACACGCGGCTCATGCCCTTCTCCGTGCCGCAGCTGCGCAACCTCACCGACCACGACGAGCTGGAGCTCTCGAAGCTGGGCGACGCGGGCGGCAAGCGCGCGGTCTTCGTGGTGAGCTCCGACACGTCCTCCACCTTCAGCTTCATGCTGGCCATCACGCTGTGGCAGACGGTGAACATGCTCTGCGACAAGGCGGACGCGCTGCCCGGCGGCTCCCTGGCGCGCCCCGTGCATTTCATCTGCGACGAGTTCGCCAACGTGGGCAGGCTGCCGGACATCGAGCACGTGGTCTCGGTCATCCGCAGCCGCAACGTCTACATGTCCATCATCCTGCAGAGCTTCGCCCAGCTCAAGAGTGCCTACGGCGACGATGCGCAGACCATCGTGGACAACTGCGACACGCTGCTCTACCTGGGCGGCAAGAGCGTGGACACCCAGAAGATGATCTCCGAGATGATCGGCAAGGAGACCGTCGAGGTCAACACGCAGAACGTGAGCCGCGGCAACGGCGGCTCGACCACCACCAACACCAGCTACATCGAGCGCGACCTGATGCAGGCCTCCGAGGTTGGTCGCATGGGCAGGGATAGGGCGCTCGTGCTGTTCAGCAACGCCGCGCCGCTGCGCGACTCCAAGTACCCCACGCAGAGGCACCCGCGATACGAGCTGCTGGCGGGGCATCCGGGCAGCAGGTACCCCGGGCGATTCGACTACGGGGCGTACCTGCAGGAGAGGAGGCGGCAGCAGCAGGAAGCGACCTCCTCCTAGAACCGAGCGCAACGCAGGCAGCCGCCCGATGCGGGCGGCACACGACAGAAGGGAATCCAAATGCTATCGAACATCATCAGCCTGGTCTCCGGGTGCATCACCTTCCTGGGCGGCTTCGTAGTCGTCTGGGGCGCGGTGAGCCTGGGGCTGGCCATCAAGGACGAGACCCGCGGCGGCGCGCAGATCGCGGGGGCCATCTCCACCATCGCGGGCGGGGCCATCATCATCGCGGCTGCCGTGTACTTCGGCCAGCTGGACACCTCGTGGATGCCCAACTAGGGGGCGCCCATGCAGGTGGTCTACGTGCACAAGGACATCAGCGAGTACGAGGAGAAGGTCGTCGGCAAACTCTCCGCCCGCGTGGCCGCCTGCGTAGGCGGCGGCATCGCGGCCAGCGTGGCGGCCGCCGCCTTCGCGCACCTGGTCGTCGGGGTGGAGGTGGCAGATGCCACCATGCCCGTGATGATGTGCTCGATGCCGTTCTGGCTGGCGGCCTTCTGGAGGCCCAAGGGCATGAAGCCCGAGGAATTCGTCCCGCTGGCATACCGGCATTGGGCCGAGGACGGCGTCGTCACCTACGAGCCCGGGTTCTCCCTGGCCGCGGACGCATGGCCCGACGAGAAATGCAGGAGATTCAAAGATCGGAACAGGCTGGCCAGGGGCTGGCGGAAGGGAGGAGAGCGCTATGAGCCCTCGAAAGGCCGGTAAGGAGGACGTCGCCGCTGCCAAGCGGGCCGTCAAGGACGCCAAGGCCGCGGCGAAGGCCGCCGACAGAGAGGCCAAGGCGGCCGCGAAGCGCGCCAGGAAAAGCAAGAGGGCGGCGATCCCCGGGCGTCAGGGCGGCAGGTACGTCCCGATCGAGAAGCGGCTCAAGAACCAGCAGCGCGAGCGCGCCGCCGTCGAGGGCGCGGCCGAGAAGGCCCGCCGCGCAGCCAAGGACGTCTACAGGCTCATCGGCTTCGACGCCCTGTACGCCGACGGCATCGCGCAGGTGGAGCCGGGGTTGTTCAGCCAGACGGTCAGCTTCGGCGACATCAGCTACCAGAGCATGGGAGACGAGTCGCAGAAGTCGGTGTGCCGCCAGATGCGGAAGCTCTACGACGGCCTGACGCCGGACGTGGGGCTGCAGCTCCTGCTGTTCAACCGCCCGCTCACCAAGGGCGAGATGTCGAACCGCAGGTTCTTCGGCCGCGTGGAGGGGCCCGCCGCTCCCTACGCCGCCGAGTACAGCCGCATCCTCAACGACAAGATGGCCGAGGGCGTGTCCAACATCATGCGCGAGCGCTACCTGACGTTCTCCGTCTCCGCCGACACGGTGGAGGAGTCCGTGCCCAAGCTGGCGCGCCTGCGCTCCATGGCGGACGGCGTGCTTTCGGGCATGCGCAGCGGCACCCGCGTGCTGCGGGGCGAGGAACGCCTACAGCTGATACGGTCGATGACGCGGCCGGGGCGCGAGCGCGTCGAGTTCGGCTACGACGACCTGGGCGTCACCCGCGGGATCACGGCAAAGGACCTGGCGTGCCCCGACACCATGGAGTTCAAGCCCGGCGGCTCGGCCAGCTGCTTCACCAGCGACGGCGTGTGGTGCCAGGTGCTGGCGTTCCGCAGCTTCGAGAGCAACCTGACCGACCGCTGCCTGGCGGACATGGTGGACCTTCCCATGCCGTTGGCCATCAGCTTCCACGTGAAGGCCATGAACCCGCGTTGGTCCAAGGACTACGTCCGCCGCCGCTTGAAGTGGATCGACAAGGAGATGTCCGAGGACCAGATGGACGCCGTGAGCAAGGGCTACGACTTCAACCTCATCCCCAGCGAGCTGAAGTTCACCCGCGAGGAGGCCCAGGACGTCTACGAGTGCCTGAAGGGCGACAGCCAGCGGATGTTCCGCTACACGGGGCTGGTGTTCACCTACGCCCCCACCCGCGAGGAGCTGGACGAGCAGGCGATGCACCTGATATCGGTGGCGCAGGCGCAGGGCATAGAGCTCGCGAACCTGGACTACCGGCAGCGCGAGGGGCTGAACTCCGTGCTGCCGCTGGGGCGCAACCACGTGAAGGTGGGGCGCTTGATGCTCACCGACGAGATAGCCATCCAGTCCCCCTTCGCCACCTTGGAGCTGAACGACTTCGGGGGCGGCTACTACGGGCAGAACAAGGGCAGCCGCAACCTGGTGATGCTCAACCGCAAGGGCCTGGCCAGCCGAAACGGCATCATAAGCGGCATGCCGGGCAGCGGCAAGTCCTTCGGCGCCAAGCGCGAGATGACCAACACGGCGCTGCTCTACCCCGAGGACGACGTCGTCATCATCGACCCCGCCGGCGAGTTCGGCCTGCTGGCCGAGGCCTTCGGCGGCCGCAACGTGGCGTTCGGCCCGGACTCCGAGACGTACCTGAACCCGCTCGACCTAAGCGACGTCTCCGAGCTTTTGGAGACGACCCAGCTTGCCTACAAGATCGAGGCGGTGCTGGCGCTGTCCGCCGCGTCCATGGCGGAGGGCAACGAGGGCCTCTCGGACGTTGAGCGCTCGATCATCAGCCGCTGCGTGGAGAAGGCGTACCTGACCTGCGGCAAGAGCGGAGCCGTCCCGCAGCTGCAGGACCTCTACGACATTCTGAGGCAGCAGCCGGAGCCCGAGGCCGAGATCGTCGCGCTGCGGTTCGAGCGATACGTCTCCGGGGCGCTCTCCATCTTCAACCACCGAAGCAACGTCGCCTTCGACAGGCGCATCACCTGCGTGGGGCTCAAGGACCTGCCCGACAACATGCGCGCCTTCGGCATCATCGCGGTGCTGGAGGCGGTGCGCAACCGCATGTACGCGAACTTCGAGCGCGGCGTGACGACCTGGCTCTACATCGACGAGGTCCAGAGCCTCTTCGGGCACCCCGCCACCATCAGCTACTTCAGCCGGTTCTGGGCGGAGGGGCGCAAGTTCAACCTTATCTGCACCGGCATCACCCAGAACTGCACCTACCTGCTGAGCCACAAGGACGGCCGCAACCTGATCCTGAACTCCGACTTCCTCATGCTGCACAGGCAGTCGTTCGCCGACAAGGCCAAGTGGTCGGAGCTGCTGAACCTCTCGGAGCAGGAGGAGGGCTACATCGACGAGTCGGTCAACCCCGGCGACGGCCTGCTCATAGCGGGCGGGTCCCGCGTGCCCATCGTGGACGACTTCCCCAAGGGCGCGCTCTACGACCTGTTCAACACCAAGCCCGACGAGATCGCCGAGCGCAAGCGCGCCGCCTACTTCGCCAAGCGCGCGGCAGAGTTTGCGGCCGGCGCCGACGAGGCCGAGGCGGCGGGCGATGTCGGGTAGGGGGCCCGACGCCCGCAGGCAGGGCTTCGCCAGCGCGGAGTCGGTGGAGGCCGGCAACGCCAGGTTCGAGAGCGGGGGCGGCGGCACGTTCAAGGCGCCCGACCAAGGCTCCTTCGCCGAGGGCGGCAAGAGCGGCGTTTGCGGAGCGGCCGACGCCGCCCCCGACGCCGCCGCGGCCAAAGGCGGGTTCGCCGGCAGGGCAGGGAGCGCCATCGCGGCCGGCTTCGTCGGGGAGCTCGACGACAGCGACGAGCTCTCCGGGTCCGAAGGCGCCTACCGCGCAGGAAGGGCGGCTGCGGACATCCGGAAGCGGCGCAGGGCAAGGCCCGGGCCCGACCCGTTCGCGCCTGTGGAAGACGCTGTCGACGCCAACGCCGTCGCGGCAAAGGAGGCGAAGCGCGCCGCCGGGGAAACCGGGGCCGTTGCCGGGCCGGGCGGTTCCGCAGAAAGCGCGCCCCGCTCGAAATCCCTGCTGGCAAGGGCCAAGGAGGGCCTTGGCGGCAAGGCCGCCCGCAGATCTGCCGCCACCGGCGGGAAGGTTGCCGGCGGCAGCGCCCTGGGCGAGGCCCAGGCCGCGTCCAACTATGCCAGGTCGCGCGCCGCCCTGCAGGCCGCCGAGGCGGCGCCCGCCGCAGCGAAGGCCGGAGCCGGCGGAAGGCTCGCGGCGGCCGTCTCGACCGCCGCGCCCGTTCTGGGCGGGGTCTTGGCGGGCGTTGCCGCCTTCGTAGCAGCGAGCCTCATCCTCTCGACGCTCCTGGGCGCAATCGCCGGCTTCTGGCAAGACGAGCAGGACAAGGCCATGATCGAGGGCCTCCCCGGCTTCATCACCTACGACATGGTGCTCGAGGCGCTGGAGTGCCAAGAGGAGTACGGGCATCCCGCAGGCTGCACCATCGCGCAGATCATCTGCGAGAGCGGCCAGGGCGACACCATGAGCCAGCTGGCCACCAGGGACCACAACCTCTTCGGCATCAAGTGGGCATCGAGCTTCGCCAGCTGCCCTGAGGTCGCCGGCAAAGCGAGCTGGGCCACTCGCGAGGAGGCGGGCGGCCAGGTCGTCACCGTCATGGCCGACTTCACCGTATTCAAGGGCGACGCGGACTGCATCAGGTTCAGGAGCAGGGTGCTCCTGCAGAACAGCCGCTATGCGGACAACGCGCTCATCAAGGAGGCCATCGCCGACTGCGACTCGGACAAGATGGCCGAGGGCCTGAAGGACGCGGGCTACGCCACGAGCTCGGAGTACGTGGAGAGCCTGAAGTCGGTCATGAGGGCCTACAACCTGTACCGCTTCGACGGCATGGGCGTCGACGACTTCGAGAAGGGCGCGGCAGGCGGCGACGCCATCGTGCAGGCCGCCTACAGCCAGCTGGGCGTGCCCTACGTCTGGGGCGGCTCGACGCCCGGCGTGGGGTTGGACTGCAGCGGCCTCACCCAGTACTGCTACCGGCAGGCGGGCATAAGCATCAGCCATTACACGGAAGACCAGCTCAAGGAGCTCACCGTCGTGCCGCTGTCGCAGGCGCGGCCGGGCGACATCCTTTACAAGTACGGCCACGTGGCCATCTACGTGGGAGGCGACGAGTACATACACGAACCGCGCACGGGCGACGTGTGCAGGAAGGCGACGGGGATCTCGTACTTCACCTGCGCCCTCAGATACACCGGATAAGGAGATTTCGAAATGGAGAAGAAGACGAAGGCACTGGCCGCCATCGCGGCGGGCGCGCTGGCCATCGGGATTGCGCTGTCGGTCGCGAGCTGCGCCCTGCGCTCGGCGGGGGCGGACCAGCAGACCGTACAGGAGGAGGCGCCCGTCGAGGAGGCCGCTCAAGGCCAGGGCGCCGAGGCGCCCGCGGCGCTCACGTCCTACGAGCTCGCCTGTTCCAAGGGCTGGAAGAGCGACGCGGGCTCGCTGCAGATGTCCAAGGGCATGGTCATCGAGAAAGGCGCGGACGGCAAGATCCACGTGCTGACCGTTTCCGAGGTGGAGGAGGCAGACGCCGGCAAGCAGGCCGTGCTCACGGTCGCCGGCATCGACGAGGATTCGCAGGACAGCGTCACCTGGACGCTGATATTCGACCGGTCCGGCGGCGCGGCAACCATGTCCAGCGACGACTTCAAGGTGAGCAAGGAGTATACGGAGGACGCCGCCGAGGGCTCCGTATCCGTCAGCGGGATGGACGAGGCATACATAGGCCTCGTCGGCGGCGACGCGGAGCCGCTGCGCAAGGCCCTGGCGGCCTACATGGCCAAGAACGTGCCCCAGGCGGCGTCGGCCTCCTTCGACGGCGAGGCGTCCGTCGACTTCAACGCCAAGACCGTCTCGGCGTCGTTCCATGCCGACGACCCCGCAAGGACCGTCCTCGTGGTGGCGTACGCCGACGGCAAGTTCACCGTGACGGGCTAGGGGGTCGCTTTGCTTGAGAGAATCGGACGGGCGACACCGGCGCGGCGGAGGTTCCTGCTCTCGCTCGCGGGCAGCGCGCTCTTCTGCGCGGCGATGCTCTGGCTGCCGCAGCCTGCTCACGCCGACATCGCCGACATCGTCAACTCGTGGCTTTGCGGCATGCTGCGGGACTTCTGCAACTGGATCTTCGGAGCTCAGGTGGACGTGCTCAGGTCCATCGGCGCCGAGGGCGTGCTCTCCGCCAGCTTCGAGACCATGCTGGGCGGCTCCGGCACCGTGAGCATGTACGACATCGTCCACGGCGTGTGGGAGAGCGCCATCCTGCCCATCGGCTGCGGGGTGCTCTCCTTCGTGTTCACCGTGCAGCTCATCAAGATCAGCCAGCGCATGGACGGCAGCTCCAGCATGCCGGCGGTGAAGGAGGTCGTCTTCCTGCTGGTGTTCTTCGCCGTGTTCCTGTTCCTGGTGCAGCACTCCTTCGAGCTCATGCAAGCGCTCTACGAGGTGACGCGCATCGCCATCCAGCGGGTGACGGACCTGTTCGGCAACGGCGCGGAGCTGGACATGGGCAAGGTGTCCATCACCACCACCGACGACGACGTGCCGGCGCTGCTGGGCATGGCCGTGGTCGCGCTGGTGAGCTGGGTCGTGGTGCTGGTCGCCTATATCGTGGCGCTGGTGGTGAGCTGGGCCCGCGCCATCCAGCTCTATCTGATGGCGGCGTTCAGCCCCATACCGTTGAGCCTCATGGGTCTGGAGGACACCAGGCAGATCGGCATCGGGTACCTGCGCAGCTTCGCCAGCGTATGCCTGGCGGGCGTCATCATCCTCGTGATCCTCGTAAGCTTCCCCGTGGTGCTGGGCGGGCTCGATGCCGTGAACGCCGGCACGGGCACGCCGATGGACAGCGTCGTCGGCGGCCTGAGCTACGCGCTGCAGTACCTTGCCGTCTGCGTCCTGCTGATACTCAGCCTGGTGAAGAGCGGGGCCTGGGCGCGCGACGTCATGGGCGGATAGGGGTTGGGCGCGAGGCTTCGAAAGGCCCGGCCACACGGAGAAGCCAAGGGCGGCAATTCCCCGCCGCCCTTTTTCGGCACGCCTTGTCCAAACGGCGGCCCTTCCTGGCTTGGGATAGGGCGGCGCGCCCGCGGACCTTTCCCGGGAAGGAGGGCTTTCTGCCCGCGAGCGGCCGCCCATCCGACGAGGCGGGCCGCACGGCCCGCCCGAACCGTTCGAAAGGAAGGGCGCATGCCTAACGAGAGCAAGAGCGTCTATGTGACGCTCCACAAGAACTTCGTGAGGGAGGGAATCTCCTACACGGACCGCGAGACGGGCGAGCAGCGCACGTTCAATTCCGTGACCATGCCCAAGGGCACGTCGATCGACGGCCGGGACGTGAGCTTCTTCGAGTTCTCCCCGCTGTACGTGAACGAGTCGCGCAAAGGAGAGGACTACCGCGACATCCCGTTGCTGAAGGGCCGCGAGGTGTGGCTGCAGAAGACCGTGCTCGGCGAGGACGGGAAGCCGGTGCTGGACGCCGACGGCGGCAAGGTGCGCGAGACGGTCAAGGTCATGCCGGAGCAGGTCCGCTTCGCCTTGGACAAGCAGCGGCAGGACTACCTCGCCTCCCTGAAGCAGCGAAGCCTCCACGACCGGGCCGACGCGGCCACCCGCGGCGCGCTCGGCCGCGCGCAGGACGACCAGCCGCGCCGGCAGGGCCTGGCGCACGACGACATCCCGTTCTAAGGAGGCGGCCATGACAGCGAGAGCGACAGAGACCGCCGCCTTGTCGAAGATCGCCCGAATCATGATGAGCGTGGCGCTGCTCGTCGGCATGTGCGCATCGGCGCCCATGCAGGCGCTGGCAGCCGAGTCCGTCGAGGTGACCGTCGGCGACGACGTCCCCTACGCCGGCTACTTCACGACGCGCATGTGGGCCGACGGCGAGGTGGCCTACTGCGCCGAACCCGCGGCGGGCACGCCCGCGCCGGGGACCTACTCGAAGTCGGGCATCTCCGACGGCGACCTGGCCGCCGCGATGTGGTTCAGCTACGGCGCGCCGGGCTTCGACGAGTCCGTGTTCCCGGAAAGGTGGTACGACGGAACGGGGTGGAGCGAGGACAAGTACCTGGTGGCGAGCCACGTGCTGCTGTCGTTCGCCTACCAGGGCTCGCGCGACGAGGCGGCCTACGGGACCAACGCTCAGTTCGAGAAGTGGGCCAAGGACGAGCTCCTCGGCGACACCTGGTCCAAGGTGAAGAACCGTGCCGACGAGGTGTCCACGGGCTTTGAGGCCTTCTCGGTGAAGACCGGCTCCGCGACGCAGGTTCTCATGAGCTTCACCTGGAAGACGGGCGGCCTCAAGGTCGCCAAGGAGGACTCGCAGGCCGGCGGCGCGTCCCAGGGCGACGCCAGCCTCGCCGGGGCGAGGTTCGACATCGTCAACGTCTCCGGGAAGAGCGCGCTGGTCGGCGGGAGGTCCTACGGCAACGGCGAGGTCGTGAAGACCATCGAGGCCGGGTGGGATGCCGCGGCGAATGCGTACGTGGCCGCCACCGGGCCGGGCGACCTGCCGTGCGGCATCTACGAGGTCGTCGAGTCGCAGGCCCCCGAGGGCTACCTCGCCTCGGACTGGTCGAAGACGGCGAATATCAAGGGGAACGGCGAGGTCGTCGACCTGACGGGCGACCCCTGCGAGGACGATGTCGCCCGCGGCGGCGTGCAGGTCACGAAGTCCGACAGGGAGCTCGGCAAGTCCGAGGCCCTGGGCGGCGACTCCCACGGTGCGTTGGGCTGCGGCTCCACGCTCGCCGGCATCGAGTTCGCCATAACCAACGAGTCGGCGGCTAAGGTGCTGGTCGGCGGCGAGTGGTTCGATCCCGGCGAGACGGTCGCCACCGTGACCACGGCATGGAACGAGGAGGCGGGCGCCTACACCGCGCAGACCGCCGCCGACGCGCTGCCCTACGGCACCTACGCGATCCGAGAGACCAAGAGCAACGACTCCTACCTGCTGACCGACGGCGAGCCCAAGACGTTCCAGATCCGCGAGAACGGCGCCATCGCAAAGGCCTCCTCGGGCGGCGGCGAGCTCGAGTTCTTCGACCAGGTCGTCCGCAACGACCTCGAGATAGCGAAGATGGCCGAGGACACCAACGAGTCCCTGCAGGTCGCCTTCAAGGTGACCAACGAGGCGACGGGCGAGGCCCATGTTGTCGTGACCGACAAGAACGGCAACGTCTCCACGGCGTCCTCCTGGAACAAGCACAGCGCCAACACCAACGGCAACGACCGGCTGCTGGGCGTCGGGGCAGTCAACGCCTCGGACATGGACCCCAAGGCGGGCGTGTGGTTCTCCCTCGGCGAGGACGGCTCCGCAGCCGAGGTCGACGATGGCCTGGCGGCGCTGCCCTTCGGCAAGTACACGCTCGAGGAGCTGCGCAGCGACTCCAATGAGGGCTACGACCTGGTCAAGAAGGCGTTCGTCATCGAGCGCGACTCCTCCTCCGCCAAGGCGGTGTGGATGAGCCTCGACGACAAGGAGGGGCCTAAGATCCAGACCGAGGCCGCAGACGCATCAGACGGCGACCACGTGGCCCAGGCTTCCAGCGAAGTCACCCTGTCAGACACCGTGTACTACGAGAACCTCAAGACCGACGGCACCGAGTACACCGTAACCGGCACCCTCATGCTCAAGTCCACCGGCGAGGCGCTGGTCGACGCCGACGGCAACGCCGTGACCGCGAGCAAGACCTTCAAGCCCAAGCGGAGCTCCGGCGAGGTGGAGCTTAAGTTCGCCTTCGACGGGAGCCTGCTGGCGGGAGAGGACGTCGTGGCCTTCGAGTCCCTGACATCGGGCGGCGTGGAAGTGGCGGCCCATACCGACCTCGACGACGAGGGGCAGACCGTTCGCCTCGTGGGTATCGGCACCACGGCGACCGATAAGGCGGACGGCGACAAGCTCGTCACCGGCGCCGACATCACCATCGTCGACGAGGTCGCATACGAGGGGCTGGTCCCCGGCGTCGAGTACACGCTCGAGGCCGCGCTGATGGACGCCGAGACCGGCGATCTCGTGACCGTCGGTGGCAAGCAGGTCACCGGCACCGCAACGTTCGCCCCCGACGAAGCCAACGGCGTCCAGACGGTGGAGCTCGCGTTCGACGGCGCCGGCTTCGGCGGAAAGGGCGTCGTGGTGTTCGAGAAGCTCTTCACCGCCGGCGTGCAGATCGCGGCCCACGAGGACCTTTCCGACGAGGGGCAAACCGTCACCGTCGTCGAGATAGGCACGAAGCTCACCGACGCCGAGGACGGCGACCAGGTTGTCGCCAGCGGCAAGGTCAAGCTCGTCGACACCGTGGAGTACAAGGGACTCGTCCCCGGCGAAACCTACACCGCGAACGGCACGCTCGTCGACAAGTCGACCGGCGAGGCGCTGGTCGACGCCGGCGGCAACCCCGTGACCGCCACCGCCGAGTTCGCCCCCAAGGCGGCCGAGGGCACCGTAGGGGTCGCCTTCGAGTTCGACGCGCCCCATCTCGAGGAGGGGGCTGCCCTCGTGGCCTTCGAGCTCTGCCTCGACGCCAAGGGCAACGTCGTCGCCGTCCACGAGGACATCGACGACGACGGCCAGACGGTGGTGGTCGACAACCCCGACACCCCCGAAGTTCCCGATGCCCCAGGCGAGAAGCTGGACAAGACCGGCGTGGACCTCATGCCTTACATGCTGGGCGCCGGTATGGCCCTCGCGGCGGCCTTGGCGCTCGCCGCATATGGGCTGCAGAGGCGCAATCCCGACGAGCCCGAGCCCGATGGCCTCGAGCTCGGAGAGGAAGCGGCGGAGCACGAGGCCTAAGGCCGACGCTCGCAAGAAAGCGGGAAGGCGGCCTCGGGCCGCCTTCCTTGCGGATGCGGAGGAAACCATGGATGGAACCACCCGAGAACTCGGCGTCGAGGACGTCGTGGGGACGTTAGAGAAGGTGGGGAACGGCGGCGGACGCTCCGACGGTGGGCGTCGATGAAGGGCAAAATCAAATCGAGCATCGCCCTCGCCCTCGCCGCGGTGCTCGCCTTGGGGGCTGTGGGCGCGCTGTCATCCATGGCCCGGCTGATCGAGAGGGCGACCAACCTCGACCCCGATCCGAACGGGGTCGCGGCAATCGGCGCCGAAGACAAGGCGGCCGGCGAAGGCGACGGCTCCGGGGGCGTCGACTGGGGCTACTGGCAGAGCGTCAACCCGGACATCATCGGATGGGTCACCGCGCCGGGCGCTGGAATCGACTCCCCGATCGTCCAGGCCCATGAGGGCGATCCCGACCACTACCTCCGCTACGACGTGTACGGCGGCTGGAACTACCACGGCGTGCCCTACCTGCACTGGAAGTGCGCGGATGAAGGCCTGCTGGGCGCCGGCAACGCCCTGGTGTTCGGCCACCACCTCAGCGACGGCACGATGTTCTCCGCGTTGGCGGGGTTCTCGGACGCCGGTTACGCGGAGGAGCATTCCCCGATCCTCCTGCGGACCCCCGAGGGCGACGCCAGGCTGAGGGTGCTTGCGGTCGACGTCGTAGATGCCAGCCGCGAGGGCGCCAAGGTGGAGTTCGCCGACGACGCCGAGCATGCGCAATGGCTCGCCCGGGTCGTGGCAGACGCCGACCTGAGCCTTGTCGGAGAGGGCTTCGACTTCTCGTCCGCGAAAAGCGTCGTCACCCTCTGCACCTGCAGCTACAACCGTTGGGGCAACGAGCGAACGCTGGTGATATGCGCCGTCGACGCGCTCGGGTGATGCGGGGGCGGGCGCGTATCGGCGCCTATGCGCGCCCGTCGCACGAAGCGCGGAGCGCGTGCGATGTGAATCATGGAAGTCCATACGGGAAAGGCGAAATCGATGGCAAAAGGCAAGGCAAGAGGCGGCGCCGAGGCCGCAGCGAAGCGCGACGAGGAGGTCAGGCGGACCATGGAGCGCCTCGAGGAGGGCGTGAGGGGCGTCTTCGAGTCGGGAAGGTACCGCCGCTACCTCGCCGTCATGTCGCGATTCCATGGCTATAGCGCCAACAACTGCCTGCTCATCGCGATGCAGCGCCCAGACGCGACGCTGGTCGCCGGCTACCGTGCCTGGCAGGACAAGTTCGGCAGGCAGGTGAGGAAGGGCGAGCGTGGCATGAAGATCCTCAGCCCAGTCGTGGTCAAGGCGAAAGCGGCGGGCGACGACATCGGCGAAGCGCGCGACGACAGCGCCGAAGAGGGGGTCGGGCGCAGGCTTGCGGGCTTCCGCCTGGCCACCGTGTTCGACGTGAGCCAGACCGAGGGAAGGGAACTGCCCACCTTGGGCGTCGAGGAGCTGACGGGCGGCGTCGCCCGGTACGAGGCCGCCATGCGCGCCGTTTCGGAGGTCAGCAGGTACCCCGTTTCGTTCGAGGACGTCCCGGGCGGCGCGAAGGGG
>DCZG01000075.1:56326-58279 GCA_002331575.1 Atopobium sp. UBA2090
GCATCGTGATCCAGAAGGGCATGTCCCAAGCGCAGACCCTCAAGACCGCCATCCACGAGCTCGCCCACAGCGTCATGCACGATTCCGAGCCGAAAGGGGAGGGTCCCGCCTTGCCGGGTCGCGCGACCCGCGAGGTCCAGGCCGAGAGCGTTGCCTTCGTCGTCTCGAGCTGGCTTGGGCTCGACACCGGCGACTACAGCTTCGGGTACGTGGCCGGATGGAGCGAGGGCAAGGACCTCTCCGAGCTGAGGGCCTCGCTCGACGAGATACGCGGCGCGGCCCATGGCATCATCGGCGGCATGGAGCAGAGGATGGCCGAGAACCGTGAAACAGAAGGGCTCGAGCGCGTCCGCGCCCTCGAGCACGAGCCGGACGCAGCCTGCAGGAGCCTGTCCGAGCGCGCGGCCATCGCCAGGAAGGCGTCCGCCCGCGACGACCGCGCACCGCGCCTCCCCGACAGGTCCGATAGGTGAGCGCCGGGGCGCTGCATCGCGATGATGCGCGTCCTTGATTTTGCCCTATAAGCCTGATTTTGGGCAAAAAAATAGGGCAGTTTGGCTTTCACCATCCCACCCCTAAAACCCGAAGGTTTTGCGATCTACCGTAAGTCTAGCAATCCAAGGCTCTTTGTCAAGGATCTTATGAAGTTTATCGCGGCTGCCGCTGTCGCGTCCGGGCCTGTTTTTGGCAAAAGGTCGCCGGCTCCCTCGACCGCGTTAAAGAAGCCCCTGAGCTTCTCCGCGTCTCTCTTTCTGGCTGAGCAGCTAGGGACGTCTTGCGCGTAGCGCACCAAGGTGATGGCGATCTCCTGCGCGGCGGCGTTGCGAAGCCATTTCTGTCTCGTCGGCTTGGACAGCCCCAGCTTCGCTACGGCTTCCAAGGTCTTCCTCGACGTGGTGCGCCGGGAGTTCGCGCCCTCAGCGAACGTGTTTATGATGCACGAGCCGTGGGCTGCGCAGTTCCTCACCGACTTTACCTTCTTTAGGTCGTAGTGGGATTGCTCGAAGTCCTTGTCGTCCCACCGTGCGCCGCAGAATCGGATGAAGTCGACGAGCGTGCCGAACGGCACCAGCTCGAGGAAAACCCAAGACGGCATGCGCTTCTCGTATTTCTCGTAAACGGCTTTGGTGTACTTGTTTCTGCCGTTCCTCTCGAGCTCGGCTTCGCGGTAGCTCCTGCTTTTCGGAGTGAGCGAGGCCATGTAGTCGGCGACGATGGCGTACCCGTCTTCGTCGTTGCGTTCGGAGATGTTGCGCTTCAAGTCGACCTTGCAGGAGTGCTCGATGTGCCTCGTCATAACGAACAAGACCTCGCGAAGCATCTCGTCCAGTTCAGCGAAGATGACCAGTTGGGCGAAGTCGAGGTTGGCGTACTCTCCGTTGCGCTTCCCGCCTTGGCGCTTGGCGAACAGCTTTCTGTAGGACGTAAGCTCATAGAAGTCGCACTCGTCCGAGAGATAGGCTGCCGCCCTCTCTTTGCTATATCTATCGAATGTGACGCCCTTTGCCTCCAGATGGGCTATCTGCTGGGCAATGGTGAGCTTTGGCTTGTCGTGATATCCATTGCCGCTTTCGCTCGTCTGCTCGGACTTGCCATTCATTTTGCCCCCTGCTTGTCATTGGCCTCTTGTATTTTGATTATATCTGCGAATCGCGGCCTTCTGGCCGGCGCGGCCTCACATGAACCATCTGAACACGGCCCGGAATAGCCATACGAGGAACGCCCCCGCGGCGACGATGGCCCGCTTAATCCACTTCATCGCAGCCTCCCTTCTCGTAACCTGTGGCGCCCGCCTGGGCCAACTCCTCGTCCTCGGCCTCCCTGAAGGCAGCGACTGTGTAGCCGAACAGCGGGCAGATTTCGGCCTCGTCGCTGGCGAGCTCGGGGCGGACCCGCTCCAGGTACCTGAACAGCGCGACGGCCTTGGCGTTGGCTCCGGCGCCCATGGGCCCC
>DCZG01000063.1:0-2484 GCA_002331575.1 Atopobium sp. UBA2090
CTACTGGTGGAGAGGCCAGACGCGATCGGTCGGCGAGGGCAGCGGAGAAGTCTCGAAGGCGTCGATGAAGTCGCAGACCCAGTCAGCGGTGGCGATGAGCATCTTCTCGCCCCATTCCGCGGATGCGTCGGCGGGGTCATCGGGTCCGATCCAGCCGTTCGTGGCATACCGACGCGCACGGCGCAGCAGCATCGGCGTGGCGCCCTCGAAGGAGACCTGGTCGAAGCCCGTGGTCTCGATGGCTCGGCCGCCATCGTTCACGAGCTCCTGCGGACCGAGGGCGTCAAGGTCCACCGAGTCGGGATCAATCCAGAGGTCGGCGGACGTCTCCTGCGCGCCGCCATGGCCGCCTCCCCACGCGGGGTCGAGCTCGCCGGCAAGCTTCCACCAGTTGAGAAGGGCAACCTGGCAGCCGATGTCGTTGAGCTCGTAGCCCACGTCCTGGAGGGCGCGCGTGTTGCCGCCGTGGCCGTTCACGAACACGAAGTGCCTCGCCCCGTAGTGGTGGAGCTGACCGGTCATGCGCCGCACGACCTCATAGAGGAGATGGTCTCCCAGCGAGAGCGTGCCCGGGTAGTCCACGAAGTGGTCGGCAGACCCGAGGTGCAGCGTCGGACCCACGAGGACCTCGGGGCGTCTCTCGTCGACCAGGTCGAGAATGCGAGTCGGCGCCATCCAGTCGGTTCCCAGCGGATTGTGGCGTCCGTGATTCTCCGTCGAGCCAAAGCCGAGAACCACGAGGTCGCGCTTGGCGAAGTACGCCTCCACGGTCGGCCATGACGACTTCTCGAGAAGCATGAGACCCCTCCCTTACGATCTTCGGCCTATTCGTGGCGCTCGAGGAAGTCCTCGACCGTCGCGTTGTAGAGGTCCTTCTGCTCCACATGGACATTGTGCGTACCGTTCTTGAAGAGCGCCCACTCGCACCCGGGAATGCAATCCACGACCTGCTTGGCGATGTAGGGCGTGCACTCGTCCGCCTCGCCCGAGGTGAAGAGCGTGGGGATGCAGATGCGGTGCAGGTCATCCGTGACGTCCCAGCCGGAGAGCTTGCCCGTGACCACGAACTCGCTCTTGCCTTGCATGAACTCGTAGAGCTCGCGGCCGGGCTCGTCCGCCGGACGCACGTACCTGGGATCGAGCTCGTCGTCGAGCTGCGCCTGCACGTGCCGGCGGTAGTACTCGTCGCGCGCAGCCCTCACCTCGGGGCGGTCGTAGTCCCCGTCCTCGTCGGCCTGGACGAGCGCCTCCTGCATCTTATCGGGAAGGTAGCTCCGCAGGCGCGCGGCCTCCTCGAGCCAGAGGTCGAGAGAGGCGGGACCGCTTGCGACGACCATCGAGGCGACGCCTGACGGCCGGTGCGTCGCGTACTGCATCGCGAGCATGCCGCCCCACGACTGGCCGAGCACGTGCACGTGGTCGAGGCCGAGAGCGCGTCGCACCTCGACGAGCTCCTCCTCGGCGAACTCCGCGCTCCATCTGTCGGGCAGCGGCGGGCACGGAGACTTTCCACATCCGAGCGCGTCGTAGTAGATGACGGCTCGACCGTAGCGCTCGGCGATGTCGTCGAGCGAGCTGATGTAGTTGTACGCGGCACCGGGTCCGCCGTGGATGCAGAGCAGCGGCAGGCGCCCCTGCGCGCAATCGCCAACGATGCGGTAGTAGGTCTGGTAGCCGGCGAACGGGACGTAGCCTTCGATGACGTTCATACCCACCCCTAGAAGCTCGCGAGAACGTCGGAGTCCAGGCGCTCGACCGTCGCGACAGCCACCGCAGCGGCCTCCTCGACGTCGTCGAGGGCGCAGATCGCGGTGCCCGCATGGATGTAGCGACAGGGGACGCCCGCGATGACCGACGGGATGTCAAGCATATGCACAGGGCCACCGTCAGTGCCACCGCCCTCGCGCACGGACGTCTGGCAACGCAGCCCGGCCTCCTTGGCGCATTCGAGAACGAAGCGCTGGAAGCGAGGGTGCGTGATCATGCAGACGTCGAAGTAGCGAAACATCGGCCCCTTGTGGAAGGCCGTCTGGATGTCGTCGGGAATGGTGAAGGTGTCGTCAGCGGGGCATCCCTCGAAGCCGAACATGAGCGCTGGCGAGAAGTGCCGCGCGGCCGCGGCCACGCCGCGCTCCCCGACCTCCTCCATGGACGAGACGGAGGCGACGACGTCAAAGGGCAAGTCATCCCTCTGCGCCAACTCCCGCAGGGCGAGAAGCTCCGCCGCGACGCCGGCGCGGCAGTCGAAGGCCTTGCCGATGGCGACGCCCGTCTCGGGGTCATAGCTGAAGTTCGTGGCAGGCACGACGGGCTCGCCCATGCCCATGTGAAAGACCTCGACGGCCTCGTCCTTGGAGGTCGCCCCGATGTCGAGGATCATCTGGACGTCGCCCGAGGCCTTCTCGGCCGCGGTCATGAAGTGGGGCGGCTTGACCCCGATGACGCCGCGGACCCACTGACCGAGCGTGTTGCGCACGTAGACGT
>DCZG01000063.1:2496-10276 GCA_002331575.1 Atopobium sp. UBA2090
AAGCGTCCCAGCTGCACGAAGGTCATGCAGCCGTTGGATCGAATCGACTTGACCATGCAGCCGACCTCGTCGCCGTGCGCGTCGAGCATCACGACCGGCTTCTCGCCCGAGAAGTTCCGGGGCGTGACGAGGGCGTCCCTCAAGGTGTTCTCCTCCACGGTCGCCCAGCCCTCGCAGAACTCGCGGACGACGGCGATGGTCTCCTCCTCGAAGCCCGAGGGGGACTTGGCCTCGGAGAGCCTGCCGAGAAGACCGGCAACCTCCTGATGATCGAACGTCATGGAACTCCTCCTTCATGCGGCGCTCAGGCGCCAACGATTACCTGTTCGGATAGGCCTTGGTGGTGCGGACGGGCATGGGCGCGGGCAGCGGCGCGCGACGAAGGGCGCCGATGAAGTCAACGAGGTAGGCGGCAACGCCCTCCATCATCTTCGTGCCCCACTCGGAATCCGCCTTGGTGGGATCGTCAGGCCCCATCCAGCCGTTCGCGGCATAGCGGCACGCGTCACGCGGCAGTCCCACGGTGACGCCCTTGTACGAGATGCTGCCCCACGACGCGGTCCTGAGCTCGTCAGATATGTCGTCGGCGAGACCCATCGGGCCATACTCGCTCGTGTCGACGAGGCTGGGGTCCACCGCCATGACGGCGGCCGTCTCCTCCGCGCCGCCGTGACCGCCTCCCCAGGCCGGGTCGATCTCGCCGGCCATGAGCCACCAGTTGGCGAGTGCGGCCAGGCAGCCGCGACGGTTGAGGTCCTCGCAGACCTCGGTGATGGGCTTGATGTTGGGGCCGTGCCCGTTCACGATCACGAAGCGGCGGGCACCGTAGTCGTAGAGCTGGTCGGTGAGCTTTGCCACGAGGTCGCGCAGCATGTCATAGCCGATGGAGAGCGTGCCGGGAAAGCCGAGAAGGTCATCGGCGTTCCCGAAGGGGATGGTCGGGGCGATGAGGACGGGCGTACCCGCCTCGTCCGTGTCCTGCTCGATGAGGTCGAGCAGGAGGTTGGGTGCCAGGGTGTCCGTGCCGAGCGGATTGTGGCGACCGTGTTCCTCCGTGCTGCCGATGGCCATCATGACGAGGTCGTTGCCCTGGTCGAAGTACCTCTCGACCGCAGGCCACGTCGAAAGCTCAATACGCATGACATCCCCTCTGAGACTGGGGGGGGCAAGCCCCCCCCGTTTGCTTCCGCAGCTGACTATAGCAGCGTTGGCATGACGGGGGTGTGACGTGCCTGTCAAAGGGAGCCCGCCCCGATGCTGACCTGGAAAAGGGGACAGGTCCCCTTTTCCAGGTCACGCGAGCAGGCGCATGACCTCTCGCTTGGCAGCGAGAAACTCGGGAGTGAGCTCGAACTGCTCGCCAGCGTCGGTCACGCGATCGACGGCGACCTCGCCGACGATCCGGCTCGGCTCGCCCTGTTGGACGCCACCGAGCACGTACACGCGGGACGCCATCGAGACCGCCTCGTCGACGTCATGCGTGATCACGAACGCCGAGAGCCTGAGCTCCCTCGCCATGCCGCAGAACCAGTGGCGGACGTCCACCCGCGTGATGGCGTCGAGGGCGGAGAAGGGCTCGTCAAGCAGCGTGACGTCGGCGCCCAGGAGGTAGGTGCGCAGGAAGGCCGCCCGCTGGCGCATGCCGCCCGAGAGCTCGGAGGGCCACTTGCCCTCCGAGCCCGCGAGACCGAAGCGCTCGAAGAGGGGTTCGGCCTTCGCACGCGCCTCGTCTCGCCTCATGCCACCGATGACGAGCGGGAGGCAGACGTTGTCGATGATTCGCTTGGAGGGCAGGAGCAGGTCCTTCTGCAGCATGTAGGAGACGTGCCCCGGCTGACCGGTCACGTCCTCCCCGTGCAGCAGGACCTGCCCCTCGAGGGGTTGGGTCAGCCCCGAGAGCGCGTGCAGGATGGTCGTCTTCCCGCAGCCCGACCTCCCGACGAGACACACGACCTCGCCCTGCTCGACCACGAGCGAGACGTCCCGGACGATGACGTCCGACCCGTTCCATGTGAGCGTGAGGCCGCGTGCCTCGAGTGCGGGAGCTCTCACCTCATCGCTCCAGGTAGTCCATGGTCCAGCCCGCGTTGACGTCGAGCTGGTTCGTCACGAGACCGTTGTCGTCGAGCCACTGGTAGTAGCGCGCCCAGCGGTCCTTGTCGATGACGCCCCAGCTGTCAGCGTCGCTCACGTACTGGTCGGCGAGGTACTTCGCGCTCTGCTCCACGAGGGCGGAGTCGAGCTCGGGGACCTCCTGGCAGAGGATCGCCGCCGAGCCGTCGGGGTCCGAGACCGCGTCCTCGTAGCCCTTCTTCGCGGCGCGGAGGAAGGCCTTCACGACGTCGGGGCTCGTCTTGCAGAACTCGTTGTTGGCGGCGATGACCGGTGTGTAGAAGTCGAAGACGTCGTCCATGTCGATGAAGCTGAAGTAGTTGACGTCGTAGCTCTGCACGGCGGCGTTCTGCACCGCCCACCCCTCGTAGACCCACACGTCGTCGAACATGTTGGCCTTGAGGCCGGCTATCTCGTCGTCGACCTCGTAGGGGACCATCTTCACCTTGGAGTAGTCGCCACCGTCCGCCTCCACGACCTGCTTGATCGTGGCCTGCTCGACGGGCATGTCCCACGTGGCGTACACGTGGTCCTCCATGTACCTGGCCGAGGTGATCCCATCCTCCTTGCGGCTCATGATGCCCGAGGTGTTGTGCTGGATGATGGCGGCGACGGCCTGGATCGCGAGGGGNNCGGACGAGAGCGCGTTGCCGATGTAGTCCTGGTAGCTCACGCCGAGCTGCGCCTGGCCGGAGCCGATCATGGTCTCGGCGGTGTCCTCGGCGGGCTGCACGATCTCGACCTCGAGACCCTCGTCGGCGAAGTAGCCCTTGCTCTGAGCGACGTATATGCCCGTGTGGTTGGTGTTGGGCGTGTAGTCGAGGCAGAACGTGATCTTGGTGAGGGAGCTGCTGCTCGACCCGTCCTCCTTCGACGAGGCGCTCGCGTCAGACGCGCTGGTACCGCCGTTCGACGCGCAGCCCGCGAGTGCCGCCGTAGCGCACGCGGCCGCCGTCCCGGTGATGAACTGCCTGCGGTTGATTGAGTTGTTCATGATTGCTTCCCTTCTGCCCTCTTCCAGGGCATGAGCACGCGCTGGAGCACGTCGACGAGCTTCATCAGCGCGAGTGAAAGTGCAGAGATGATGATGATCACGGCGAACATCCTGTCGTACGAGAAGGACTTTCGCACGCGGGTCATGTAGACGCCGAGACCGGAGAAGCCGCCGAGCCACTCGGCGATGACGGCGCCGACGATGGCATAGGTCGCGCTGATCCTCAGTCCCGAGAAGAACTGGTCGGCCGCAGCGGGCATCTTGACCTGCCAGAAGACCTGCCACCTCGAGGCGCGCATGGTCCGCATGAGGTCGATCATGTCGGGGTCGACCGACTGGAAGCCCGAGACGAGCGAGACCGTGATCGGAAAGAAGGTGGAGATGACGACGAGCACGACCTTGGGTGCCAGACCATAGCCGAACCACAGCACGAGAAGCGGCGCAATGGCCACGGTCGGGATGGTCTGCGAGATGGTCATGAGCGGCTCGAACGCGAGGTAGAACCCCTCGAACCTGTCCATGAGCACCGCCATCGCGAAGCCGAGCGCGACGCCGAGCGCGAGGCCTATCGCCGCCTCCACGAGCGTCGTCGCGGCATGGCCGGCGAGAAGGGCGACGTCGCCGACAAGTGCGTCGATGACCTGGACGGGAGTCGGCAGCAGGTAGTTCGGCACGAGGCCGACCTGCACGACCACCTGCCAGACCACGAGGATGCCGAGCGTCGTAAGCGCGGGAATGACAACGCGTCGACGTCGCCTCGAAGACTCCCCCTCGACCGACTGGATCGACACGCTACGCCACCGCATCCTCTGACGTGGGCACGAACTCTGAGTCGGTCTGGTGATACTTGCCGATCTTGTGCTCTGTCGTCATGACGTCACCGTGCGGACGATACGAGATCTTGATGTAGGAGGCGCTCTCCGCGCATCCCGCCTGGGCGCCCGCCTCGAGGCAGCGTTTCACGAGCGCCATGCAGGAGTCGAGGTCCCCCTCGACGGCGGTCTCGAAGGGTCCCACGTAGTAGTCGAGACCCGAGGCGTCGATGACGGCGATGACCTCGTCGACGATGCGACAGACCTCGTCGTCGGACCCCGCATTCATGGGAAGGTACTGGAAGGCGATTGAACAGTTCATACGCACTCCTCTCCGGCGCAGGAAAAAGCCCCGCGCCATAGTCGTGGGGCCCAAGAAGTGCGATCTCTTGTCCCTACGCTGGCATTACCCAGATCAGGTTTAGGGTCGCGAAGAAGATGTCTTCGCCTCTCAGCCAGGCTTACCCCAGCTCCCCGTTGCGGCGTCATCATAGCACTCCCCGGGAGTCATGCAAGCCGCGTGCAGACGCAGCGACACGACCTCGTGAGAAGCGCCGCTTCGCGTATCCTGTACCTAGGTTGAACGCGACTTCCGATTGGCTGGTGCGACATGGCACGCCATTTTACTTCTCATGAGCAGGCGAGCGGGCCCACCCCTCGCCCCACCTCCACGGCGCAGGGCCGCCGTCCCGAAGGTGACCAGGCTGACTACTACCAGCGCAGACGCTCGTCTCGCCGGCGCAGGCGTCGCACCGTCGGCATCGTCGTCGCCGTGGTCGCGATCGTCGCCGTCGCGGTCGTGGCCTTCGCCCTCCCCCGCATCCTCGGGGGGACTGGCTCGTCCGCCTCGTCCACTCCCGCAAACACGACGGGGAGCGTCTCCGCGACCGATGCCTCTTCGTCCTCCTCGACCTCGTCCGCCACGCCCGTGACCACCGCTCCCGACGGACGCATCGTGCTCTCGCTCGGAGGCGACGAGGATACCTACGTCAAGCAGGGCGAGAGCTACATCGAGGGAGGCTGCCACGCCCGCGACGTCCAGGAGGGCAACCTCACCTCGAGCGTGAAGGTCTCGGGCTCCGTCGACACCTCGACCGTGGGCGACTACGTGCTCACCTACTCCGTCGAGAACTCGGAGGGTATGGTCGCCACCACGCAGCGCACGGTGCACGTGGTCGCCGCCGACTCCATGGACTGGGACACCAACGGCATCCCCGTCCTCATGTATCACTACGTCTACGACCCCGCCAACCCGCCCTCGGACCTCAACGTCAACTACGTGTCGACCACCGACTTCGACGCCCAGTGCGCCTGGCTCTCCGAGAACGGCTACTACTACCCGTCCTGGCAGGAGCTGCGCGCCTACGTCGAGGGCACTCACTCCCTGCCCGCCAAGTCAGTCATCCTCACCTTCGACGACGGCGAGCACGGCTTCCTCGACAACGGCATCCCCATCCTCGAGAAGTACAAGGTCCACGCCACGTCGTTCCTCATCTGCATTGACGGGGACATCGAGGACAAGCTCAACCAGTCGAGCCCCTACGTGCTCTTCGAATCGCACTCCTACGACCTGCACCGCGCCGGCTCCACGAAGCTCGGGCACGGCGGGCGCATCTACGACCTCTCCGAGCAGGAGCTCGTCGCGGACATCCAGAAGTCCGCGGACATCATCGGGTCGGTCGAGGCGTTCGCCTACCCCTACGGCGACGTGTCGGACGTCTCGTCCGCTGCGATGAACGACCTGGGAATCTCCTGTGCCGTCACCACCAACTACGGCAATGCGTGCGTCGGCGACGACCCGACGCAGCTCTCGCGCTGCCGCGTGTCCGGCGGCAACTCGCTTGCGAGCTACATCTCGATGGTGGAGAACTAGCGCAGGGGGACGCCCCGCCACCTGGAGCAACATCTGATCGACGGCGCCTACTCGGTCTCAAACCTCACGGAGCCGAGGCTGGGAATGTGCACCCGAATCAAGGCCTCGACCCGCGACTTCTCCTCGTCGCTCAGAGCCTCCGACGTCGTGACCGTCGCGACGATCTCCTGGCCCGACGTACCGCTGGAGGAGTCGCACACGTACTCGCCACCAACGCGGTACTCCACGATCTCGGGGCAGACCGCCGAGAGCTCCTGCGACGTGATGTCCGCGTCGTACTGGTGCGCGGTCTCGAAAACGACTCCGTCGCCGCTGGTCACCGCCTGATTGACCACGTTGGCCGTCAGGAAGAGGCAGGGGATGGCGAACACGATCGTCGCAATCGTCAGGCGCACCCTCATGCGACGCGAGAGCTGCTCCATCTCGACCTCCTCGGCAGCCGTGACCACTCCGTCGCTGTCCACGTCGCGATGGAGAGGGACATGCAGGGCGAGAAGCACGAGATATGCTGCGAACGAGATGAACACGACGTTGAGCGCGAACTCGTAGAACGCCCCGCCGAACATCGAGAGATCCTGCATGGCGATTCCGCAGCCGGAGGCGCAGAGCGGCGGCATGAGCGCCGTCGCGACTGCGACGCCGGCGATGAGGGTCGCGGGTTCCTGCTTGCGCGAGTTGCCGAGGCCGCCGGCAAAGCCGCCGGCGAGGGCGACGAGCACGTCCCAGACCGTGGGGCTCGAGTTCGCGAGGAGCTCGTTGGTCTCTATCGAGAGGGGCGACACCAAGAAGTAGATCGTGGACGTGGCGAGGCAGATGGCGATCTGAATGGCAAGGCCGAGGAGGGCGTCGCGGAAGAGGTGCCTGTCCGCAGTGGCCACGGAATACGAGATGGCGAGGACCGACCCCATGAGCGGGCAGATGAGCATGGCTCCCACGATGCACTCTGTCGAGTCGGTGTTGAGACCGACCGAGGCGATGAGCATGGCAATGATGAGGATGCAGAGGTGCGTGCCGTTCAGCCGGGAGTCGTTGACGAAGCGTCTGCGTATGGCCTCATAGCCAGCACGGCCCTCGCGCACGTTGAAGAGACTCGCGAACGCGCGGCGTATGGCCCGAACGCCTCTCCGCTCGCCGATACTGACCTGACCGTCGCTCATGCCCATGCGATCGCGCTCCCCTGCCCCCGTGACGTACTGCCTATGAGCATAGCCTGATTGGCCCAAGGTGGGAGGTGTCGAAATTTTATGGCATATCCGCGTGATGTCCTGCGCATGGAGACGCCTATAGTAGTGCCCAACAGAATCCCACGAGAGGAGATCTCGATGAAGTATGCGCTCACCCACGCCACACTGCTCGACGGAACGCCCGACATGCAGCCGCAGCAGGACATGACGGTTCTCGTCGACGAGAAGGGCCTGATCGCATCCGTCGGCCCCTCCGCCACGACGGCGGTTCCCGCGGGGACCGCCGAGGTCGACCTCACGGGGAAGTATCTTCTCCCCGGTCTCATCAACATGCACGTTCACTTCTGCGGCTCCGGCAAGCCGATGAGCTCGTCCGGCGCCGCCGACCTCATCGACAAGGTCACGGGCAACCCCCTCGGACGCGCCTACATGCGTCACGAGGTCCAGAAGAGCGCCGAGACCGAGCTCCTGAGCGGCGTCACCACCGTCCGTGGCGTGGGCGACCCCGTCTGGGCCGACATCCAGACGCGAGATGCCGTCAACGCGGGCAAGTACCGCGGTCCGCGCATGCTCTGCTCGGGATGGGGCGTCACGCCCGTCAACGGTCACGGCCGCGGTCTCATCGCCAAGACCTGCGAGACGGACGAGGATGCCCGCGCCCTTGTCCGCGACCTCTTTGCCCACAAGGCGGACCTCGTGAAGCTCTTCATCACGGGAGGCGTCTTCGACGCGGAGAAGCCGGGCGAGCCCGGCATCGTGCGCATGTCGCTCGAGATGGCGAGCGCGACGGTCGACGAGGCCCACA
>DCZG01000036.1 GCA_002331575.1 Atopobium sp. UBA2090
GCTCGCGGCGGGCTTGCGCACGACGGCGCGCAAGCGGAGCCGTACGAGCGCAGCAAGCTTTACGACCCTTCGTTTGCCACGGGGTATCGGAAGGCGAGCAGCTAGCGTGGCCTTCGAGCACTACATATATACCGGGACGACCCGCCTGCGCTGCGGCTACACCACGGGGAGCTGCGCCGCGCTCGCGGCGAAGGCCAAGCCCTACCTCGTGAAGCCCAACCTCACCGAGCTCGGCGGCCTCCTCGGGCGCGAGTTCTCGCCCGAGCGCCTGGACGAGGTCCGGGACGCCGTCGCCTCCGACGAGCGCTTCGCCGGCGTCGAGTGGGTCGTCGTCTCGATGGGCGCCGCCGGCTCGGCGGCCTTCCACCAGGGCCGCGCCTGGCGCGTCCGCGCGCCGCGCATCGAGTGCGTGAACGCCACCGGCTCGGGCGACTCGACGATCGCGGGCTTCGCCCACGGCATCGCCGCCGGCGCCGACCCCGCCGAGGTCCTGCGCCTGGGCAACACCTGCGGCGCGCTGAACGCCATGGACCCCGCCACCGGCCACCTGCCGATGGACCGCTGGGACGACGTCTACTCGGCTGTCGAGGTCAGCGAGCTTTAGCGTCGCCTCGGCAGTTGTCGTGAGCAAGAATAGAAGCCTCTGGCTGGGCGAGCATCCAGTCAGAGGCTCCTATTTATGATTGCGGGGAGATTTATGCTGAGGCCGCTACGATGTCGTAGTCGATTCGCGCGCCCCTCTCCGGACATCTTCTGGTGTGATGTCTGCATCGTCGGTCCATACGATAGTATCGTACGCGGCGTGCTGCGAGAGAAGAACGCCAGGCTCGCGAGGCGCTCCCATGGTTCTGAGCCGATGATGCCACAGAGGTCGATGCGCGACATTGTCCCGTTCGCGAACAAGAAATCGATCTCGCGATTGTTTACCGCGGTTGTCTTTGATACAGGGATGATCGTTTTGAAATCATTCAGCTCCGCTATTCTTGTCCTCCTAACAAAGAGAATCGATTATCGTTTCGCCTTTTTGGTTTTGCTCCTATGATCTGGGCCGTATGCTGCCTCGCTCGATGAACGTGCCAGGGATGAGAATGCGGTGCTTCTCATCGCAAGCGCCGAGGACTTCTTCGAAGGCTCTTGCGCCGAGTTTCTGATGGTCGAAGCGGATGGAGGAGAGGATTGTGTGCGGGACAGAGTCTGCAAGTGAGTCGTCAAACCCGATGATGCTCACGTCATCTGGTACTCTTCGCCCGGCATCATTCAGTGCATATATCGCGCCGTTCGCCATGTTATCGTTGCACGCCAGAATCGCCGTGCACTTCTGATCTTGGGCAAGAATTGCGCCCGCCTCATACCCTGAGTCAGCGCTCCAATCCCCGTGCAGGGGGTCTGCAGCATCAAGTCCCGCCTCGTCGAGCGCGAGACGCCAGCCGCGCTCGCGGTTTTTGCTCGCGAGCGAGTCCGACGTTCCCGCAATAAAGCGAATATGCCGATGCCCGAGCTCGATTAGTCGTCTGCAGGCCGCTCTTGCTGCGCCTTCCTGATCGTCCGAGACTGTTGAGCAGGTCGCGTGTTCAAAAGGCGTGATAATCACAGTCCTTAGGCCGACGGGAGAGCGATATTCTGCGAAATCGTCGACCATCTGAGCCAGATTGAAGATCATGCCATCAACTGGCAGTTGGCCCATCCTGCGGGCCGCCTCGCTCAAAGGGAGCTCCTCTTTGCCCATGCGCTTGATTAGTGTAATCGCATAGCCTTGATCTGCTGCAGCAGATGCAATGCCGTTGAGCACGCTGAGGTTCCCGCCAAAGAGGTCGAAGATAACAAGACCTATGGACTTATAGGCGCCGAGCTTGAGCGATCGGGCGGCGTAGTTGGTGCGGAATCCGAGTCGTTCCATAGCCTCATTGACTGCATTGCGGGTCGCGGGCCGGACAGTATCGGGCTCATTGACCACGCGCGAGACGGTTTTGAACGAGACCCCGGCCTCGTGGGCGACATCCACCATCGACACTCCTCGGCGCTCATGTGGTGCCATTCAAACTCCTTCGAACAATAACGAACAAAACCGCTCACCGGTAATTCAATGCCACTCGGGTGAGTTACTCAACTTCGGCTCGATATTCCCGCAGGAAATGTCTATTGTTGTCACCAAGTCGAATGACAACGTTGTCATTTACAAAAACGCACAACTATACGTTCGAATTCGATTAGTCGAGGGCCACCGGGCGGTCCGAGGCGGGCCATCCCCACCGGGCGGGGAAGGCTGTTTCGTAAAGCGTTTCTTCCTGGCACAAATAAAGAACAAGACCACTGCAAAGGAGCGCCATGGACGCAATCATCAAGCTGCTCGAGAAGCAGCAGCCCCTCTTTGAGAAGATTGGTAGAAACCCCTACCTCCAGGCGATTAAGGATGGATTCCTCGGCTGCATGCCCATCGTCCTCACTTCGTCAATTTTTCTTCTCATCGCTACCTTGCCGAGCGTCGTTGGCATAGCGCTGCCCCAACCGCTGATTGATTGGTGCAACAAGCTTTACAACTTCACTATGGGCGTTATGGGCATCATGTGCGCTGGTACTACTGCCAAGAACCTTACCGCCTCGATGAATCGCAAGATGCCGGACGGCAAGGTCCTGAACGACGGTTCCACCATGATCGCGGCCCAGTGCTCGATGCTGCTGCTCGCCGTCACGCAGTTCCCCGTCATGCTCGACGGCTCGGAGGTCAGCGTCTTTGACTGCACTTCTATGGGCACTCGCGGTTTGTATTCTGCCTTCATCGCCGCGTTCATTACCGTTGGCGTGTACAAGTTCTGCGTTAGCCGTGACCTCACCATTAAGTTGCCCAAAGAGGTCCCCGGCGCCATCGCCCAGAACTTCCGCGACATCATCCCCTTCGCTGGTTCGGTCGTTATCTGCGCGCTCATCGACGTCGCTATCCGTGCAATCGCCGGCGTGCCTTTCGCCGAGATTCTGATTAAGCTGCTTTCGCCGCTTTTCGCTGCCGCCGAGACTTATCCCGGTCTGATCATCATCCAGTTCTTCACCGCGTTCTTCTGGTTCATCGGTATCCATGGCCCCTCGATTGTCCAGCCGGGCATCGACCCTATCCGCCTCGCCAACCAGGCAGAGAACCTTCAGGTGCTCATGGCCGGCGGTCACCCTGCGCACTCCCTGTGCTTCAACCTCTCCCTCGTCGGTGAGTTCGGTGGCACCGGCGCCACGTTCATCGTTCCTCTTCTGCTCATCCTCTTCATGAAGTCGAAGCAGCTCAAGGCGGTTGGTAAGGCCTCTATTGTTCCTGTCGCTTTCGCCGTCAACGAGCCGCTGCTTTTCGGCGCCCCTATGATTCTAAACCCCTATATGTTCATACCCTTTACGCTTGCAGGCTGCTTCAACGTGTGCCTTGCCAAGTTCTTCATCGACGTTGTGGGCATGAACGGCTTCAGCTTTGTTGTGCCTTGGGCCACGCCTGCCCCGATCGGCATCTTCATCTCTACCGGCTTCCAGCTCATATCGCTGCTCTTTGTTGCTGCGCTTTTGATAGTCGATGCCGTCATCTACATGCCGTTCCTTAAGGCATACGATAAGATGCTCAGCGATCAGGAGGCCGAGCGTGCGGGCGAACTCGAGGCAGAGGGTGACGGTTCCGCCGCAATTTCTGCGCCCGTTGTGGCCGAAGCGTCTGTTTCCACGCCGGCTACGGATGCCGAGCCTGTTTCCGTGCCTGCCGTCACAGAGCCCGCTGGTGACGCAAAGAAGTCCGTCGACGGCTTGAAGGTTCTCGTGCTCTGCGCCGGCGCCGGTACCTCCGCGATGCTTGCCAACGCCATCAAGGAGGGAGCCGCAGCCACGGGCGAGAACATTGCCTCCGCTGCCGGTGCCTATGGCCAGCACACCGCAATCATGAACCAATACGACGTCATTGTGCTTGCTCCGCAGGTCCGTAGCTACTATGAGGATATGAAGGCTGATACTGACCGTCTGGGCATTAAGCTTCTTGCGCCTCGTGGTCAGGAATACATCAAACTCACCCGCGATCCCGAGGGTGCCATCAAATGGCTCCGTCAGAACATGGCAGAGTAGCGAAGCAGCCCTCCTTCCCTTGCCGTCGGGCGTACCTTCCCTTTGCGCCCGGCGGCACATCTCTTGCATAGAAGCGCGGGGCGATGCCTCGCGATCATGTCGAAAGGATTGAACATGAGCAGACAGTTCCCTGAGGGTTTCGTCTACGGCGGCGCTACCGCCGCCTATCAGGTCGAGGGTGAGACCCGCACTCACGGTAAGGGCAAAGTGCCTTGGGACGACTTCCTCGCCGCGCAGGGGCGTTTTTCTCCCGATCCGGCAAGCGACTTCTATAACAGTTATCCTGTCGACCTGGAGCTTTGTCAGCGCTTTGGCGTGAACGGCATCCGCGTCTCAATTGCCTGGACGCGTATCTTCCCTGCAGGGACTGGCGCGCTTAATCAGGAGGGTGTGGACTTCTACCACGCGCTCTTTGCCGAATGCGAGCGTCGCGGTGTCGTGCCCTATGTCACGCTCGATCACTTCGACACTCCCGAAGCGTTCTATGAGAACGGCGGCGAGGGTTTCCTCACCCGCTCTACCATCGATGCCTTCGTCGATTATGCGACCTTCTGCTTTGGCGAGTTCACTGAGGTTAAACACTGGTTCACCTTTAACGAGATCCCGGCAACCGCTGAGGGCAGTTTCATCGTGGGCAACTGGCCCCATGGCGAGAAGTATCGCTTGGACAAGGCGTTCCAGCTCATGCACAACATGATGGTGGCTCACGCCCGTGCCGTCGTCGCTTTCCACGACGGTGGTTATGAGGGCGAGATTGGCATCGTGCAGAACCTTGAGCCTAAGTATCCTCTCGATCCGAACTCCGCTGCCGATGCTGAGGCCGCTCGAATGGCTGACGTTATCAACAACCGCTGGGTGCTCGATGCCACGTTCCGCGGACACTACGCTCCCGATACGCTTGAGGCGGCCACGAGGCTCGCGCACATCGCGGGAGGCAAACTCGATGTCCGCGATGAGGACATCGAAGCTCTGACCGCGGCTCTGCCGTACTGCGACTGCCTCGGCGTGAACACCTACAAGTGCCAGTTCCTGCGCGCCGCCGAAGGCGAGAACGACATTCACCACAACGGCACGGGCGACAAGGGCTCAAGCCGCTGGTTCCTCAAGGGCGTTGGCGAGTCCTGTGTGCGCGAAGGCGTCCCAACGACTGACTGGGATTGGATCATCTATCCCGAGGGCCTCTACGATCTCCTCATGCGAATTAAGAACGACTACCCCAACTACAAGAAAATCTATGTGACCGAGAACGGCATGGGGTACAAGGACGACTTCGAGGACGGTTTCATCGACGATGCCCCGCGCATTGACTATCTGCGTCAGCATCTCACCTGGATTCATCGCGCCATCGAGGGCGGCGTAAACGTTGCGGGCTACTTTGTTTGGTCGCTTCAGGACCAGTTCAGCTGGACCAACGGCTACAATAAGCGCTACGGCCTGTTCTACGTTGATTTCGAGACCCAGAAGCGCTACCCGAAGGCTAGCGCGTACTGGTTCAAGAACCTCGCTGAGACCGGCAAGCTCGAGTCGTAAGACTTAGGTTTTATCGGACAATTGCGCCGCGACGGGTTTCAGCCCGTCGCGGCGCAATTTGATATGCGCGATTATTATTCGGGAATTGCGGACGAGATGGCAATCGCCCTGAGGAATGTGTATGCGCATTCTGATGAACTCGTGTATTGCTATGGGTTCTGGATTGCTTTCACAATCAGACAGCCGCGCCGGGTCCTTTCCTAGGCATATTGTCTCCCTCTTTTCGGGAGCTAGCTTATTTGAGACTCTGCTTCGTGTGAGTTCTAAAGTTGCCGGGGGTTTGCCCTGCATTTTATTGCTTGAGATCCCTTAACTTGCTTTACTGAAGAATTATCTCTTATAACGCCGGTAACATACTGATCTGAACGATAACGTGGGGAGAAGCGCATGGCAAACGCAAAGAAGCTCGGCTGCACCTGGCCCGAGGCCCGCCTGGAGCCGCGGCGCCTGCGCGTGGCCGACGACTATCTGCAGGGCGTCCTCGACGGAAAGAACTTCCTTGTGTTCGACGGCGCCATGGGCACGCAGCTGCAGGCGCGCGGCCTTGCCGCCGGCGAGCTGCCGGAGCTTCTGTGCCTTGCCAACCCCGGCGAGATCTCCGAGGTTCACGCCGCCTATGTCGCCGCCGGCGCGGACGTCGTGACCACGAACACCTTCGGCGCGAACCGCGATAAGCTCGGCGACGCCGCGACCGTGGAGCAGATCTTCGACGCCGCCGTCTCGTGCGCACGCGCCTCGGGGGGCGCGCTACGTCGCCGCCGACATCGGCCCGTCGGGGCAGCTCCTCGAGCCTATGGGGATCCTTCCCTTTGACGAGGCGTACGCGCTCTTCGCCGAGCAGGCGCGGGCCGCGACCGCCGCGGGCGCCGACCTCTTTATTATCGAGACCATGGCCGACCTCGCGGAGGCCAAGGCGGCGCTTCTTGCCGTCGTCGAGAACTCGGACCTGCCTGTCTTCGTCACGATGACGTTCGCCGAGGACGGCCGCACCTTCCTCGGCACCACGCCCGAGGTCGCTGCCGTGACCTCTGGCTCATGTGCGGAGAGATGCCATGTCCCGTGAACGGGATGTGCAGAAACAGATCATCGGGATGTTCAATTCCTGGTGATATTACCGTTCACTTCTTATTGAAAGAAAACAGCCATCGCCCTCTACCTCCTCGGCGCACTCTCTGGTGCCACGGCAGTCGCGGCAATCGCGCTCTGCAGGGCGGCCGGGACCGCGGACGATCGCACCCGTCGCGAGCGACGCGCGCCGGGCCCTCGCGAGCATCGGTCGTGATGCCATGGAGGCGGGACCTGAGAGCGCGTCCGTCCCGAGCTCCTCGTCGGACTCGCCGAACGCGTCGCGCGACGCCGTGCCGGACGCGCGGCGCAGCCTGGCCGCCCGTCCCAGCGCTGCCGCCCGGCGGCCCTTGAGCTCCGACAGGGCGGCGTCGCCCTCGTCGTGTGCGATGCCGGCGCTCACGGCGTCCGTGCGCCCCTCGAACGCGACCGAGGAGGCGTCCGCCACCTCGCGCGCGACGGCGCCGCCACCCGCCTTCCCCTGTCGGGCGCTCACCTCTCCGCCTTCCGAGTCGTCGCCTTCCTGCGGCGCCGCTTCGGCGCCTGCTCGCTCGGCTTCGTGTTGAAGAGGTCGTAGAGCGCGCCCCTGGGGAAGTCGTCCTTGATGGGGACGCGCGCGCCGCCGGCGACGAGTAGCCCCTCGCCCGGCTTGATTGACTCGTCGATGTAGCGCGACTCCTGCTCGGAGAGCCCAAGGAGGTCGACCCACGCCCTGCGGTCCACGGGCGACTGCTTGTGGAGGAGGATGAAGTCCGAGTTGAGGACCATGTTCCTGGCCTCCTCGTGCTCCAGCATGTAGACCGAGTTCTGCGTGATGCCCGTGGCGACGAGGCCGAACTTGCGCCCCTCGGCCCAGAACCGCGAGAAGTACGAGACGATCGCAGGGTGCTCGAAGAGCGACTGGACCTCGTCGATGTAGAGCCACGTGGTGACGCCCCGCTCGTAGTTCGAGTACATGCGGTTCCGCACGGACTCGAGCGCCGCGAGCATGCCGAAGGTCCTGAGGTTAGAGGTGAGGTCCCTGAGGTCGATGTCGACGATCCGGTTCGAGAGGTCGACGTCAGACTCGTGGCTGAAGAACGACTGCGCTCCCACGGCGTAGCGCTCGTAGCGAAGCGCGATGTCCCGCGCCTCGCGCTCCTCCTGCGCGAGCAGCTTCTCGTAGAGGTCTCCGAGCGTGGGGGTCCCGCCGTCCCCGGAGCGGCCCTCGTAGCACGCCTCGACGCAGCGAGCGATGATGGACTTGTCCGCCTCGGGGAGCCCTTGGCTCCCCTCGGACATGGTCGCGGCCGAGAGCGCGAGGAAGGCGTCGATCTTGAACGCCCGCTGGGCGCTCGGGCTGAGGTCCGCCACGTCGGTGAGGTCGAAGGGGTTGAGGTGCGAGTCGGAGTCCGGCCCGAGCCTGATGGTGGTCCCGCCGCACGGCTCCGTCACAGCGGAGTACTCCCCGGCGGGGTCGAAGATGATCACCTGGTCGGTGGGATACGCGAGGATCGTGTTGAGGATCTCGCGCTTCGTCGAGAAGGACTTGCCGCTGCCGGGCTTGCCGGCGACGAACCCCATGGGGCTCGCGAGGCTGCGCCTGTTGCAGATCACCAGGTTCGAGCTCTCCTTGTTCTGGCCGTAGTAGCCGCCGCCCTCCTGGTTGAGCTCCTGCGTGGCGAAGGGCATCTGGATCGCCACCTCCGCGGTGGTCATCATCCTGCCGACCTCCACGCGGTTGGCGCCGAGGGGGAGCACCGAGTTGAGCCCCTCCCTCTGCCGGTAGTCGAGCGTCCCGACGTCGATCGAGTTCGACCGCGCCGTGCGCATTATCTGCTCGACCTGGTTGCGCAGCGCGTCGCGGGTGTCCGCGTAGGTGTACACGAGCCCCGTGTATCGGAAGAGCCGCTGGTTCTTGTTCTGGAGGTGGTCGAGGAGGTCCTCTGCCTCGGCCTTCGAGTACTTGAGCTCCGAGGGCAGGATGTCGAAGTCGTAGCCGCGCTTCACGGCGGTCATCTGCTCGTCGATGATCTCCTTGTCCATCCACGCCAGCCGCTTCTTCACGAAGGCGATCGCGCGCGACTTGTCCATGCCCCTCACGTGCAGGCTCACCGCGAGCGGGATGGGCAGGTCCACGATCTCGGCCACGCACCGGTCCGAGAGCTCAGAGCCGAACGAGCGGAACGCGAGCGTCTGGCACCACTTGCCGTCGATCCTGAGGCACGTCGCGGAGCCCTCGGGCTTCGCCTCGATGCAGTTGGGGCACGCGAGGTCCTTCGCGCGCAGCCCTGAGGTCGCCCCGAGGGCCTCCCACCCAGCGGCGGGAGGGTTGCCCGGGCGCAGCAGCTCCGCTATCGCGCGCAGGCGAGCCGGGCCGTCGAGCG
>DCZG01000058.1:0-526 GCA_002331575.1 Atopobium sp. UBA2090
GATGCAGGTGGACTGGTTGGACCGCTCGTACTTGGGGAGGTCGTAGCGCTCGGTGCCGTGCTCCTCCGAGTAGATGGTCACGTGGCTGGCGTCGACCTCGTCGACGACGCCGTCATGGGCGGCGCAGATGATCTCGCCGGAGTCGAGCGCGGCGCGAGCCTCCATGCCGGTTCCGACGTAGGGAGCGTGGGTCTGGATCAGAGGCACGGCCTGCCGCTGCATGTTGGCGCCCATGNNCGCGCGGTTCGCGTCGTCGTGCTCGAGGAACGGGATGAGCGCGGTCGCCGCGGAGACCATCTGGCGCGGCGAGACGTCCATGTAGTCGACGTCCTCGACGGGAACCTGGGCGGGAGCGCCGAAGGTGCCGTCGAAGTCGCGGGTGCGGGCGATGATGCGGTCGGGGTTGAAGACGTTGCCCTTGGAGTCGACCTCCACGAACTGGCCCGTCTTGGGGTCGATCGGCGTGTTGGCGGGGACGATGATGTGGTCCTCCTCCTCGTCCGCCGTCATCCAGTCGATCTGGTCG
>DCZG01000058.1:595-7884 GCA_002331575.1 Atopobium sp. UBA2090
GTCTCGATCGGGCACATGCGGGCGTAGTGCGAGTTGTGGACGTCGCGGACTGCCGTGGGTACGTTGGTACGACGGCTCGAGCCCGACTTGTGGCCGGCGAGGCCGCCAGGGCCGAGGGCGGAGAGACGACGCTTGTGCGTGAGGCCGGCCAGCGGGTTTGACTGGTCCATGAACTGCGAGAGCTGCGAGGAACCGAAGAACTCCTTGATGGAGGCCACGATCGGGCGGATGTTGATGAGGGACTGCGGCGTGATGTCGTCGGCGTCCTGGGAGGCCATGCGCTCGCGAACGACGCGCTCCATACGGCTCATGCCGATGCGGAACTGGTTCTGGACGAGCTCGCCCACGGTGCGGACGCGGCGGTTGCCAAAGTGGTCGATGTCGTCGAGGTGCTTGGTGTCGTCACCCTCGTGGAGCGCCAGCAGGTACCTGAGGGCGGTGACGATGTCCTCCTCGGTGATGACCTTCTGGTTGGGGTCGACGTCGATGCCGAGCTTCTTGTTGACCTTGTAGCGACCGACGCGCGCGAGGTCGTAGCGCTGCACGTTGAAGTACAGGCCATCGATGAGCGAGCGGGCGGAGTCGACGGTGGGAGGCTCGCCGGGGCGCTGGCGGCGGTAGACCTCGAGCAGGGCATCGTCACGGGTGGTGGCGATGTCGCGCTCGAGCGTGGAGCGCACCACGTCGGAGTCGCCGAGGAGGTTCAGGATCTCGTCGTCCGTCTCGGCGATGCCGAGGGCGCGGAGGAACACCGTGGCGCTCTGGCGACGCTTGCGGTCGATGGAGACGACCAGATGGCCGCGCTTGTCCACCTCGAACTCGAGCCATGCGCCGCGCGCGGGGATGAACTGCACGCGGTGGACGAGGACGCCGTTGTCCATCTCGGACGAGAAGTACACGCCAGGCGAGCGGACGAGCTGCGAGACGACGATGCGCTCGGTGCCGTTAATGATGAAGGTGCCGCGGTCGGTCATGAGCGGGAAGTCGCCCATGAAGACGAGCTGCTCCTTAATCTCGCCGGTCTCGTTGTTGATGAAGCGGACGTCGACGAAGAGGGGCGCCTGATACGAGATGTCCTTCGCGCGGCACTCGGCGATGTCGTGCGAGGGATCGCCGAACTGATGGTCGCCGAAGGTGACCTGCATCGTGTGCGCGCTGTTCTCGATCGGGGAGAACTCGGCGAACGACTCGGCGAGTCCCTCGGTCATGAATCGCTCAAACGACTCCCTCTGCACGGAGATGAGGTTAGGCAGCTCCATGCTCTCGGGAATCTTGCTAAAGCTCTTACGTCCGGTACCTTCTTGTGGCGTGGTGAGAGAAGTCTTTGCGGTAGACACCAGGCTGTTCCTCCTTCAAAAGGGTGGAAGGCGGCAATTGTCGCAAATTAGTAATGTAGCCAAGCGTAGACCATTCGTCAAGAAAGCATCTTGACTTAGCGGGCATTTTCTATTAGATTGCTGATTCTTTTAGCCCTTACCTGCGCAAACATCACTCGGGACCCTCGCGGAATGTGAAGCTTCTGTGGCCAGGATCTCGTGTGGCGCATGGACACATTGTACACGCGGACCACCTCGCGCGCCTGAGCTGCCGTTCATTGAACAGAGTACGAGCACATCGAGACCAGGGGCCTCGAGACGAGAAGAGGGGCCAGGCACGTGGCCTGACCCCTCGAGCGAGCGTTCGCTTCGGTGACGTTCACCGAGACGGACCGCGCATCCTCAAAGGCAAGTTACTTGAGGGTGACGGTGGCGCCGGCCTCCTCGAGCTGCTTCTTGGCGGCCTCGGCGTCCTCCTTCTTGGCACCCTCGAGAATGGCGTTCGGGGCCTTCTCGACGGCGTCCTTGGCCTCCTTCAGGCCAAGAGAGGTGAGAGCGCGGACGACCTTGATGACGGCGATCTTGTTGGCGCCGAAGGACTCGAGGACGACGTCGAAGTTCGTCTTCTCCTCCTCCTCGGGGGCAGCAGCGGCTGCGGGGGCAGCGGCGACGGCNNTTGGCTTCTTTCAGGCCCAGACCGGTGATTTCGCGCACAGCTTTAATCACGGACACTTTGTTGGCGCCGGCTTCTTGCAGCACGACGTCAAACTCGGTCTTCTCCTCGGCCTCAGCAGCGCCAGCAGCGGGAGCGGCGACAACAGCGGCAGGAGCAGCGGCGGAAACGCCGAAGACGTCCTCCAGCTCATGGACGAGCTCGGAAAGCTCGAGCGCGGGCATCTCCTTGAGGGCCTCGATGATCTCTTCCTTGGTGACAGCCATGTCAGTTCTCCTTCTGGTTGGGGTCGCGCAGGGGCGGCCTCACGTGTGTGTGATGGTGCGGGCCCGCTTACGCGGCGTTCTTCTGATCGGCGACCGCCTCGAGCGCGGTGACGAGTCCCCTCGCGGGGCCTGCGCACACCTGCGCGATTCCGGAGAGCGGGCTGGCGATGACGTACACGAGCTTTGCCATGAGCTCCTCGCGGGACGGAAGGTCCGCGTAGGCCATGGCATCCTCTGCCGAGAGGGGCTGGCCATCGGCGATACCACCGATGAACGCCATCTTCTTGAGCTTGGTGGACTGCTCCTTGATGACCTTGGCCGCGGCGACGGCGTCCTTGTCATAGAAGACGTAGGCGCAGGGACCGGCGAGCAGGTCGTCGATGTTGGGCATTCCGGCGTTGTCGAGCGCGATGCGGACGAGGTTGTTCTTGTACACCTTCATCTCGGCGCCGGCCTCGCGAAGCGCGCGACGAACCTCCTGGGACTCCTTCACGGAGAGACCGCGATAGTCGACCACGAAGAGGCCCTTGGCGCTCTTGAGCGAGCCGTTGACCTTCTCGAGCATGTCGATCTTGGACTGTGCTGGCATGAAATACACCTCCTCGTTGCTGCGAATAGGCACGAGCCGCCGACGCGGGCGGGCCTTCGCAAAAGAAGACCCCGCTTGGCGCAGCCAAAACGGGGTCCTCGAGGATGCGATCTTCTGAGACCACCTCGGCAGGCGGGTTTCCCCATTGAGCCTTGCGGCGCCGGCTGTCTTTGGCAGCGGAACGTGCGATGAACACGAACGAGAGCGATTGTGGCACGCGGCGAGGTTCGCGTCAAGCGGCACACGGGACCACCACGTGCATCCGACGCCCCTCCGCGTTATGAAAACGGCCTCGTCCCCTGAGGGACGAGGCCGCGAGGATGCGCGGGTCCGAGCTGCCGACTACTCCTGGGACGTGAAGTTGCGGGTGACGCTCGGGTCGATCTTGATGCCAGGGCCCATCGTGCTGGAGACGACGATGGACTTGACGTACTTGCCCTTGGCCGTGGACGGCTTGACGCGGAGGATCTCGGTGAAGAGCGCGCCGTAGTTCTCGGCGAGCTGCTCTGCGGAGAAGGACGCCTTGCCCATGGGGACGTGGCAGATGCCGTAGCGGTCGGCGCGGTACTCGACGCGGCCGGCCTTGAGCTCGTGGACCATCTTCTCGACGTCCATGGTCACCGTGCCGAGCTTGGGGTTGGGCATGAGACCGCGGGGGCCGAGGATGCGGCCGAGACGACCGACCTTGCCCATGAGGTTGGGCGTGGCGATGGCGGCGTCGAAGTTGAGCTCGCCCTTCTGAATCTGCGCGACGAGCTCGTCGGAGCCGACGATGTCGGCGCCGGCGGCCTCGGCCTCGCGGGCCTTCTCGCCCTCGGCGAAGACGGCGACGCGGACGGTCTTGCCGGTGCCGTTGGGCAGCGAGATGGAGCCGCGGACGTTCTGGTCAGCCTTGCGGGTGTCGACGCCGAGGCGGATGGAGACCTCGATCGTCTCGTCGAACTTGGCCGGAGCGGCCTCCTTGGCGAGGGTCATGGCATCCATCGGGGCGTAGAGCTTGGTCCTGTCGATCTTTGCGGCAGCGGCCCTGAAGTTCTTTCCGTGCTTAGGCATGTTCGTACCTCCTGTGGTCAGCGGGCTTCTCGCCCTCCCACATCTTTGACGGTCTCCCGTCGGTTATCGAGAGGCGCCCCTTCGGGCGCGTGGTGCCAGGTTGCTACTCGGCGATCGTGACGCCCATGGAGCGGGCGGTGCCGGCGACGATGGCCTTGGCGGCATCGATGTCGTTGGCGTTGAGGTCGGGCATCTTGATCTCGGCGATCTTGGTGAGCTGCTCCTGGGTGAGCTGGCCGACCTTGTCGCGCTGGGGGACGCCGGAACCGCTCTTGATGCCGAGCTCCTTCTTGATGAGCTGGGCCGCGGGGGGCGTCTTGCAGATGAAGTCGAAGGAGCGGTCCTCGTAGACCGTGATCTCGACCGGGATGATGTCGCCGGACTTGTCTGCGGTCTCCTTGTTGAAGGCCTGGCAGAACTGCATGATGTTGACCTGCGCGGCACCGAGCGCGGGGCCGACGGGAGGAGCCGGGTTCGCGGCGCCTGCAGGAATCTGGAGCTTGATGAAGTGAACGACCTTCTTCTTGGCCATGAAATGCCTCCTGAGTAAAGTTCGAGCAGTGCTATCGTCGCGCCGGTTCCCGAGAAGCAATCCTCACCGATACGGGACCGTGCGGGATTTCCGGCTAACTGATGACCGACACCTGGTCGAGCGTGAGCTCGACGGGCGTCTCGCGGCCGAAGATGGTGAGCATGACCTTGACCTTGCCAGACTCGGCGTTGACCTCGGCGACCTGCCCGTCGAAGTCGGCGAGAGGACCGGAGAGCACCTTGATGGACTGACCGACCTCGAGGTTGGTGGCCATGCGCTTGACGACGGGGGCGCCCGTCTGCCTGCCTCCGCCGCGCCTCATGATCTTGTCGAACTCGTCGCGACGCAGCGGCGTGGGCTTGCCGTCGATGCCGACGAAGCCGGTGACGCCGGGCGTGTTGCGGACGACGGCCCAGGTGTTGTCATCGACCTCCATGCGGACGAGAACGTAGCCCGGGAAGACCTTGGCCTCCTTGACCTCGCTCTTGCCGCCCTCCTTGACCTCGGTGACCTCCTCGGTCGGAATCTTGATGTCCACGACCTGGTCCTCGAGGCCATAGGTCTCGATGCGGTGCTCAAGATCGGTCTTGACCTTGTTCTCGTAGCCGGAGTAGGTGTGGATGACGTACCAGCGCTTGGACATATGGTCTATCCCCTCAGGCCCGTGTAGCCGATGAGAGCAGCCACGATGCCATTGTCGACGAGCCAGATGACCACGCCGAAGACGACGAGCGTCGCGATGACGGCCACGGAGTAGTTGGTGAGCTCCTCCTTGGAAGGCCAGACGACGCGACGAATCTCGGAGCGGACCTCCGTGAGATAGGTGGCGATGCGACCCTTGCGCTTGGCCTTGACCGGCTTGTCGGACGCCGTCTTGGCAACGCTGTCAGACTTGGCTGCCTTGGGCTTCTCCTCGGAGACGGATGCGGGCGTGGAAGCCGCCTGGGCGGCAGCGACGCGAGTGCGCTCCTCCGAACGAGCCTTGCGGGCGCTCCTCTTCTGACGATCCTTGTTCGCCATCCTCTACTCCTCAGATAGTCCCTTACATAGAAACCGGCTAACCTCGCAAGAGGAAAGCCGGTGGTTAAATCTGGCAGGCCAGGAAGGACTCGAACCCTCAACAAACGGTTTTGGAGACCGCCGCTCTACCATTGGAGCTACTGGCCTGTGATGGCCCACCTTGTACTAGCGGGTCTCGCGGTGAAGCGTGTGCTTGCGGCACCACGGGCAATACTTCTTCAACTCCATGCGATCGGGGTTGTTTGCCTTGTTCTTGGTCGTGGTGTAATTGCGGCGCTTGCATTCAGTGCATGCAAGTGTAACAAGTGTACGCATGAATCCTCCTGAGAAACACCTTGCCAGTTCGAGACCTTCTCGAACATGACGCGATGGAATACGCTACCATCACCAGCCCGACCTTGTCAACTTGGCAAACGTCTGGGTGGCGTTCACACACAAATCTCAAACAGCGTGAGACACAAAGGACCCGATGCTCCGAGGAACATCGGGTCCATGTCAGAAGCTAACCGAAGCTACTCGACGATCGTGGAGACACGACCATCGCCGACGGTGTGGCCACCCTCGCGGATTGCGAACTTGAGGCCCTGCTCCATGGCGATCGGGTGGATGAGCTGGCAGTTGACCGTGATGTGGTCGCCAGGCATAGCCATCTCGACCTTGTTGCCATCGGAGTCGGTGAGCTCGGTGATGTCACCGGTGATGTCGGTGGTGCGGAAGTAGAACTGGGGACGATAGCCGGCGAAGAACGGGGTGTGACGGCCGCCCTCCTCCTTGGTCAGGACGTAGATCTCGCCCGTGAAGTGCTTGTGAGGGGTGACCGAGCCGGGCTTGCAGATGACCTGGCCGCGCTCGATGTCCTCGCGCCTGATGCCGCGGAGAAGGATGCCGACGTTGTCGCCAGCCTCGCAGAAGTCCATGGTCTTGCGGAACATCTCGATGCCCGTGGCGGTGGACTTGAGGGTGTCCTTGATGCCGACGATCTCGACGGGCGAGTTGAGCTTGAGCTCACCGCGCTCGACACGGCCGGTGGCGACGGTGCCGCGGCCGGAGATGGTCATGACGTCCTCGATGGCCATCAGGAACGGCTTCTCGTTGTCGCGAGGAGGCGTCGGGATGTAGGAGTCGACGGTGTGCATGAGCTCGATGACGGCGTCAATCCACTTCTGCTCGCCGTTGAGGGCGCCAAGCGCAGAGCCGCGGATGATGGGGATGTCGTCTCCGGGGAAGTCGTACTCGGAGAGGAGCTCGCGGGTCTCCATCTCGACGAGGTCGATGAGCTCCTCGTCGTCAACCATGTCGCACTTGTTGAGGAAGACGATGATGTAGGGCACGCCGACCTGACGGGCGAGAAGGATGTGCTCGCGGGTCTGGGCCATGGGGCCGTCGGTGGCGGCGATGACGAGGATGGCACCATCCATCTGGGCTGCGCCGGAGATCATGTTCTTGATGTAGTCAGCGTGGCCGGGGCAGTCGACGTGGGCGTAGTGGCGCTCCCAGGTCTCGTACTCGATGTGGGCGACGTTGATGGTGATGCCGCGCTGACGCTCCTCGGGAGCCTTGTCGATGTTCTCGAAGGCGGTGTAGTTGGCCTTGCAACCAGGCTGGGTGGAGAGAACCTTGGTGATGGCTGCGGTCAGGGTAGTCTTGCCGTGGTCAACGTGACCGATGGTACCGATGTTTACGTGCGGCTTAGAACGATCAAACTTCTCCTTGGCCATGCCATCCTCCTTCTGGAACCAGCTTCTTGGGGCCATTCCATGATACAAGACTGCGCTTCATATGTTCAGCGGCGCCGAAGCGCCGCTTGGAACTCTGGTACCGGTGACTGGATTCGAACCAG
>DCZG01000060.1 GCA_002331575.1 Atopobium sp. UBA2090
AGCCAAAGCCGTTGCTGCCGCGGCGCTCGAAGCCGATGCGCCCCTCGCAGTCGCCGTTGCCGAAGAGCACCTCCTCGCCGTCCTCGTCGCGGCCCACGAAGACCACGCTCGAGTGGAAGCGCGCGGTGCGCTCGGCCTCGGGCACGTCCGCCATGGCGGCCTCGAGCTTGTCGTTGTTGGCGGCATCGTCGCCGTGCTGGCCTGCCCAGCGGGCCGAGAAGACGCCCGGCGCGCCGCCGAGGGCGTCCACGCAGAGGCCGGAGTCGTCGGCGACGGCCATCGTGAGGCCCGTCTCGTCGAGCGCCGCGCGCGCCTTGATGAGCGCGTTGTCGGCGAAGCTGTCGCCGTCCTCCTCGGGGTCGGGGAAGTCGCCGAGCTCGCCGAGGGCGACGAAGCGCATGTCGGCCAGGACGGGCGAGAGGATCGCCTCGATCTCGACGACCTTGTGCGCGTTGCCGGTTGCGACGACGACCGCCCCGTCGGGGTCGAGCGTCGAGATGTCGATGGTTGCCATGAGTCCTCCTCTAGCCACGAAAGCCCGTGACCTGGTTCTGTATGTCCACGAGTCGCGCGACGGCCGCCTGCCCCATGTCGAGCAGATCGTTGAGCTGGCCGCGGTCGAGAAGCGCGCGCTCGCCCGTGCCCTGCACCTCCACGATGCCGCCCGTGTCGGTCCCGACGAGGTTCATGTCGACGTCGGCGTGGGAGTCCTCGGGGTAGTCGAGGTCGAGAAGGAGCTCACCGCCCACGACCCCCATCGAGATGGCCGCGACCTGACCCGTGAGCGGCAGGCGATTGAGCTTGTTGGCGTTCACGCGGGCCATGAGGGCCTCGTAGAGCGCCACCCAGGCGCCCGTGACGGACGCGGTGCGCGTCCCGCCGTCCGCCTGGATCACGTCGCAGTCGATGGTGACCGTGAGGTCCTCGATCTTGTCGAGGCGGGTGACGGCACGGAGGCTTCGCCCGATGAGGCGCTCGATCTCCATCGAGCGACCCTTGCGCCCCTTGTACTCCCGCGGCGTGCGTCGGGTGCCGGCCGCCGGCAGCATCGCGTACTCGGCCGTGACCCAGCCGGCGTGGGTTCCCTTGCGCCAGGCCGGAACGCCGTCCTCGATGGTCGCCGAGCAGAGCACGCGCGTGTCGCCGAACTCGGCGAGGCACGAGCCCCCGGCGTTCTTCATCACATGCGGAGTGAGGGTGACGGGTCTCATCTCGTCAGCCGCGCGATCGAACGAACGCATGCCAACTCCTCTCGTAGGTCTCGTCCAGCGTACCACGTCCCGAGAAAAAGGGCCATCTACCTGCGATGTTATAACAGTATGCCCTCGCTCGGGGACGCCCGCGAGACCGTTGGGGGCCTTCTCGCCACAGCTGGCTCGTCGTCCATGAAAAAGGCCCGGCGATGCCGGGCCCCGATCGGCTCATGGTGGGCGATGACGGATTCGAACCGCCGACCTTGTGCGTGTAAGGCACCTGCGCTAGCCACTGCGCCAATCGCCCGTCCTTGGCGAGTTTATCACAGGAGCGGGATATACTTAGCCGCATGAAAACCACTCTCGCATCCCTCGTCACGCTCCTGGACGAGAAGGGCCTCCTCGCGGCCACGCGCAATGTCACCCCCGAGAACGCCGAGACACCCGTCTCGGGCGTCGACTGCGACTCGCGCGTCCCGTGCGCCGGTCACGTCTTCGTCTGCAAGGGGCGGGCGTTCAAGCCCCAGTACCTCTCCATCGCGCTGGGGAAGGGGGCCGTCGCCTACCTCTGCGACGAGGAGCACGCCGACGAGCTCGAGGCCGTCGCGCCGGGCGTGCCCGCGCTCGTGAGCTCCGACCTCCGCCCCGCCATGGCGTACGCCGCCGCCGAGGCCTTCGACCGCCCCGACCACAAGATCAAGGTGATCGGCATCACCGGCACCAAGGGCAAGTCGACGGTCGCCTACATGCTCCGCGCCATTCTCGACGGCGAGGAGCCCTACGAGCACACGGGGATTCTCGGCAGCATCGAGACCTTCGACGGCATCGAGCGCGAGGAGAGCCACAACACCACCCCCGAGGCCCCCGACCTCTGGCGGCACCTCTACAACACCTACGAGGCGGGCCTCGAGTACATGACCATGGAGGTGGCGAGCCAGGGTCTGAAGTACGACCGCGTCCTCGGCCTCGACCTCGACATCGCCTGCTTCCTCAACATCGGGCGCGACCACATCTCGCCGGTCGAGCACCCCGACTTCGAGGACTACTTCCAGAGCAAGCTCAAGATCTTCGACATGGCCAAGGTCGCCGTCGTCAACCTCGACACCGACCTTCTCGACCAGGTCATGGCACGTGCCGAGAAGTGCGAGCGGGTGGTCACCTTCTCCGCCACCCGTCATGACGCCGACGTCTGGGCGGACCACATCGAGTCGCTCTACGGGCTCGTTCAGTTCTCGGCGCACACGCCCAGCTGGACGGGGCCCGTGGTCCTGGCCATGCCCGGCCTCTTCAACGTGGACAACGCACTCGCGACGATCGCCATCTGCGAGGTGCTCGGCATCAAGGAGGAGGACATCGTCCTTCCCCTCTGCCAGGCCAAGGTGCCCGGCCGCATGGAGCTGCTCCCCACGCCCGACCGCAAGGTCACCGCGCTGGTGGACTACGCCCACAACAAGCTCTCGTACCAGCGCTTCTTCCCCTCCGTGAAGGAGGAGTTCCCCGGCTTCAGGATCGTCGCGGTCTTTGGCGCGCCCGGCGGCAAGGCCTACGAGCGCCGCACCGAGCTGCCGCAGGAGGCGGCCAAGTGGGCGGACTACCTCATCTACACCGAGGAGGACCCCGCGAACGACTCGGTCGACGAGATCTGCCGGCAGATGGCCGACGCCACGCCGGCCGGCGTCCCGTACGAGGTGATCACCGACCGCGAGCAGGCCATCCGGCGCGCCGTGGAGATCGGCTACGGCTACGAGGAGAACGCCATCGTCTGCCTTCTCGCCAAGGGAGACGAGACGCGCCAGCACGAGGGCGACGCCTTCGTGCCCTGCCGGACGGATGGCGACATCTTCCAGGATGCCGTTCGCGACCACGGCGTGCAGCTGAACTAGGCGCTCGCCCCTCCTTTCAGCCTGCCAAAGGTGCCAGCCTGCCAAAGGTGCCAACGCCCTTTGGCAGCCAAAGGGCCACCCTACGACGAACCCGCGTCAGAATTCGGTCAGGTTTCTTTGGCGTTTGAGCCCCGGCAACGGGGCATAGGGGACTCGCGGACTGTGCCACTAAGCCAGAAGGATCCTTCGACGTTTTTGGTGCAGGGCCAACTGGGCAAACGCCGCCGAGACAAAAGGGCGTTATTGGCACCCGCAGGTAGGGGGCTTGTCACCTGTGCCAATAGCCGAGAAGGATCCTTTGACGTTATTGGCACCGGCCCGCGACGCCGCTTCGGGTGGAAATAGAACGCATCCTGCGCGAAGCGCGTGACAAAACCCCAGTTGGCGCCCGCGCCGCCAGGCAAAATGTGCGTTATCAATTGTTGCGGGGGCGGATTCTCGTTACGA
>DCZG01000062.1 GCA_002331575.1 Atopobium sp. UBA2090
AACTGGCACCCTCGCGAGAACAAGTGGCACCCTCGCGAGAATAAGTGGCACCCTCGCGAGGGGTGGGGGTTACTTCTTGGTCTCGACGTCGCCGGAGAGAGCGGCGATGAACGCCTCCTGGGGGACCTCGACGCGGCCCACCATCTTCATGCGCTTCTTGCCCTCCTTCTGCTTCTCGAGGAGCTTCCGCTTGCGCGAGATGTCTCCGCCGTAGCACTTGGCGAGCACGTCCTTGCGGTGCGCCTTCACGGTGGAGCGGCTGATGATCTTGTTGCCGATGGCCCCCTGGATGGGGACCTCGAACTGCTGGCGCGGGATGATGTCCTTGAGCTTGTCGCAGAGACCGCGCGCGAGGTCGTAGGCCTTGTCGCGGTGGACGATGAACGAGAGCGCGTCGACCTCCTCGCCGGCGAGCAGGATGTCGAGCTTCACGAGGTCGGACTGGTGGTACTCGTCGAACTCGTAGTCGAGCGACGCGTAGCCCTTCGTGCGGCTCTTGAGCTGGTCGAAGAAGTCGAGGATGAGCTCGGCGAGCGGGATGTCGAAGTGAACCTCGACGGACTTCTCGGTGAGGTAGACCATGTCCTGCGTCACGCCGCGATGCTCGACGACGAGCTGGATGACGGCCCCGGTGAACTCGGGCGGGACGATGATCTTGGCCTTGAGGTAGGGCTCCTCGATGCGCTCGATGCGCGTCGGCTCGGGCAGGTCCTGGGGGCTCTTGACCTCGATCATCGTGCCGTCGGTCTTGTACACGTGGTAGTCGACCGAGGGACTCGTGGCGATGAGGTCGAGGTCGAACTCCCGCTCGAGCCGCTCCTTCACGACCTCCATGTGGAGCAGGCCGAGGAAGCCCACGCGGAAGCCGAAGCCGAGGGCGACGGACGTCTCGGGGCTCCAGGTGAGCGACGGGTCGTTGACGTGGAGCTTCTCGAGGGCGTCGCGGAGGTTCTCGTACTCCTTGTTGTCGATGGGGAAGATACCCGTGTAGACCATGGGCTTGGCCTCGCGGTAGCCCGGAAGCGCCGCCGCGCAGGGGCGGTCGCGGTAGGTGAGGGTGTCACCCACGTGCACGGACTCGGGGTCCTTGAGGCCCGTGACGACGTAGCCCACCTCGCCCACGTCGAGCCTGTCGAGGGGAACCTCGGCGGGACGCTTGCAGCCGACGCCGTCAACGAGGAAGCTCTCGCCGGTCTGCATCATCGAGAGCTGGTCTCCCGGCTCGATGCGTCCGTCGAAGACGCGCACGTAGGCGACCACGCCGCGGTACTCGTCGAAGTACGAGTCGAGGATGAGGGCCTTGAGCGGCGCTCCGGCGTCCCCCTTGGGGGGCGAGACGAGAAAGACGATGGCCTCGAGCAGGTCGTGGATGCCCTCGCCCGTCTTGCCCGAGACGCACACGGCGTCGTCGGCGGGGATGGCGAGGTCCTCCTCGATCTCCTCCTTGACCTCCTCGGGGTGCGCGGAGGGAAGGTCGATCTTGTTGATGCACGGGACGATGTCGAGACCGGCGTTCATGGCGAGGTTGGCGTTCGAGACGGTCTGGGCCTCGACGCCCTGCGTGGAGTCGACGACGAGGACCGCGCCCTCGCAGGCGGCGAGCGAGCGCGAGACCTCGTAGGTGAAGTCCACGTGCCCGGGCGTGTCGATGAGGTTGAACTGGTAGGTCTCGCCATCGTCGGCGTCGTACATGACGCGGACGGCGTTGGACTTGATCGTGATGCCACGCTCCTGCTCGATGTCCATCGAGTCGAGCATCTGCTTGGTGAGGTCGCGCTCCTCGACCGTGTGGGTGAGTTCGAGGATGCGATCAGAGATGGTCGACTTGCCGTGGTCGATGTGGGCCACGATCGAGAAGTTGCGGATGTGGGAGATGTCTGTCGTGTTCATGGCAGTCATGATACCGCAGACGACGATTCCCGTCGTGGGGTTCGGATGGAATCGGACCTCCGCCAAGCCAGACGAGTCCCGGCACCGCCTCGCTAGGCGAGGGCGAGTCCGCCGACCCATCCCCACCGGGGGCACGCGGAGAGGCCGTAGGAGACGAGCCAGAGCTCGAGGGGGACCGTGCGAAGGCCCGTCGCCGCGGAGTCGCGCACGATGCCGTCGCCGACGTAGAGGCCCACGTGGCCGAGGGTCATCCCGCGCCCGGCGTAGGGGGCGGTGGGCACGGCGACGGCCATTCCCACCCTGAGCTCCGAGCTGTCGTCGAGGTGGCAGTCGCGCTCGTAGAGGTCGCGGGCGCTGCCGGGGTAGAACCCGAAGCCGGCCGCCTCGACCACGCGCTCGACCCAGGCGGCGCAGAGGTCGGGCCCCGGCCAGGGCGTCGCGTAGGAGTGGTTGACGACCGCGCGCTGCTGGCGGTTGGCGGCGAGAAGGGCCTCGGCCTCGTGACCCTCCCTCACGCGGGGGATCGGCTCGCCGAAGACGCTCCTCTCGCCCGTGACGAGCCCGCGTCGACGGAGCCGCGCGAGGAGCGCGTCGAGACGCCGGTCGCAGTCAGCTGAATCAGGCACGCGCCCTCCCCTCGTCATGTGGTCGGCCAGGTCGGGCGTCCCATGGGACGTCCACGACCCCAGTCTAGCAGCAGGGGTAGCGAGCGGGAGCTGCGTCCCGTCGAACCGCCGCCCTGCGCCGCCCTTCTCGCCGGGCCCTGCCTGTCTGGTTTGTGAATTGGCCGTCGACCCGCGAGAAGACCCGAACTCGCGCCGACACGCCCGTCTTCGTCTGCTATACTCCGATGGTTGACCTCGCCGTGTCAGGTGCCGGATACCCCACATCCCCCACCTCAGAAGAAGAGGCCTCAAGGGATTAGAACCGAAAGGAACCGCACCGTGGCTAACATCAAGTCGCAGAAGAAGCGCATCATCACCGCCGAGAAGGCCCGTCAGCGCAACAAGGCTGTCCGCTCCGAGCTCAAGACCGCCGTCAAGGGCGTTCGCTCCGCCGTCGAGGCTGGCGACGCAGACGCGGCGCAGACCGCAGCGAACAAGGCGACCCGTCTCCTCGACAAGGCTGCCTCCAAGGGCATCATCCACAAGAACCAGGCCGCCGACCGCAAGTCCGGCGTCCAGAAGCTCGTCAACACCATCAAGTAGCTTCTCGTTCCATCGCATGACGCGGAGCCGAGTCCGGGGTGCTGCCCGGGTTCGGCTCCCTTTTTCTGTCTCGGGACGGGTTGCCGGTCAGCCCACGCCGCAGATGGCAAGGATGAGCGAGACCATCGCCGCGTCCGAGTCGCCCGTCCCCTTGAACGTGCGCTCGCATGCCGCACACCTGCCGAGAAGATGCTCGAGCTCGCCGTCGCGGAACTTGCGAGACCAGCGGACGTAGCCCTTGACCTGCCAGTCCTGCTTCCCGAGGGCGGACGCCACGGCGGCGCCCTGCCCGCGCGCGTCGAGCGACCGCGCGCAGACGAGCTCCCGAAGGCGCGTGACCATGAGGGAGAGCAGTCCCAGCGTCGACGAGTCGGAGAGGAGCGCGTAGAGCTCCAGGGCCTTGCGAGCGTTGCGGTCGGAGAGGCAGTCGAGGAAGGTCCACGGCTTGACCTCGGCCGTGCGCGCGACGTTCGCCTCGACGAGGTCGCGCGAGACGTGCCCTCCCCCGCCGAGCAGCGCCGAGAGCGTCGCGAGCTGGGTGTCGATCATGGTCGTCGACTCGCCCACGCGGTCGACGAGCTCCTGGGCGGCCCCCTGATCGATGGTCACGCCGTGCGCGCGGGCGAGCTTCGTGACGTAGTCGGGCAGCTCCCAGCGCTTCTTGCCCGCGCATTCGACGACCGCCTTGGGACCGACCTTGGCGACCGCCTTGTAGAGGCGCGTGCTCTTGGCGAGCGACTCCGCGACGAGCGCGAGCGTGCAGCTCGGGTTGGGGTTGCCGAGGTAGGTCACGAGGGCCTCCGAGACGGGCTTGGGAAGCTTGTCGGCGGGGTTGATCACGACGATGCGCGGGGCGGGGCCCATGGGCAGCGTGTCGAGCGAGGCCACGACGTCGGCCGGGTCGGTGTCGGCCGTCACCGTGAGCTCGTCGAGGTTGAAGTCCTCGAACCCGGACGCGACATGCGCCTTGAGCCTTGTCAGGACCTGCCGACGCCTGAGCTCGTCGGAGCCGACGATGAGATACGCGGGAAGAAGCCCGTCCTTCTGTGCCATGAGACCACCTCGTTTCCAACAACACTTTGCCATAACCTCGCCCTCAGTCGCGCGCCAAGTTCGCAGGCGACGCAACCCGCACGCGCGGCCCCTCCTGACCCGGCATCACCGTCACGTCGCCGACGTCCATCGTGCAGAGGAAGGTCGACCCCGCACCTTCGAGCACGTCCACGCAGGTCTGGCTGGGGTGACCGTAGCGGTTGCCCTCCCCCGCGCTCGCGACCGACACCTCGGGATCGAGTTCGGCGGCCTCCTCGGACGTGACCGAGACCTCGGACCCATGGTGGCCGACCTTGAGGAAGTCGACGTCGCCGACGTCGCCTCGCTCGAGGGCGGCGCCCGTCTCGTCCCGCTCGGCGTCCCCGGCGAGAAGCCCCGTGAGCGACGCCCCCTCCTCCTCGTACGCGAGCGCGAGCTCGATGGAGTCCTCGTTGTCCGCCCCGTCGACCTCGGTCGTCGGCGAGACCACCCTGAGCGAGAAGCCCCCGACGCGAACCGCGTCCCCGTAGGACAGCTCCTCCGAGGCGCCGCCCGTGAGCTCGAGAATCGAGCGCTCGAGCTCGGACCCCTCGTCGTCCGCCGCACCCTCGGCGACGATAACGCGGTCGCAGCCGACCGTCCCGAGGAGATGGGAGATGCCGCCCACGTGGTCGTCGTGGAAGTGCGTGAGGATCACAGCGTCGAGGTGGTAGACGTGCTGCCTGGCCAGGGCCTCGACGACCGAGTCATCGGGACCGGTGTCCACGAGGACCGCAGCCGACCCGTCCGCCACGAGGATGGCGTCCCCCTGGCCGACGTCGAGGACGCACACCCTCGCGGGCGAGAGGAACCGCCAGTACCCGAGCACGACGAGGACGACCGCGACCACGCCGCACGCCAGACCGGCGAGAAGCCCCCCGCGCACGTCAGGCCACGCCATGAGCAGGGCGACCGCCGCCACGGTCGCGACCGCGAGGGCCGGCGCCGCACCCACCTCGACCGGGATCGAGGCGAGGGGCAGTGCGGCGAGCGTCCTCATCGCCCAGACGAAGGCACCGCCCACGACGTCGGCGCAGGCGAGCGCCACCCCCTGCACCGCGGGAACGGGCACGAGACAGGTCGCTACCGCCCCGATGCCCATCACGAGCGTGAACAGCGGCGCTGCCACCACGTTGGCGAGAGGGGCGACGAGCGAGACGCGCGAGAACGCCGACGCGGTGATCGGAAGCGTGACGAGCTGTGCCGCGAGCGACACGACGACCACGTCGCGGAGGTCGTCTCGCACCTGGTAGAAGGCGCGAGAGGCGCCCCGGGGAACCCACCGCGGAACCCTTCGCACCTGGGGAAGACAGCCCACCGCATACCGCCCATAGCCCGAGAAGAGGCAGATTCCCACCACGGAGAGGACGGAGAGCAGGAAGCCGAGCTCACCGGAGAGCGTCGGTTCCCAGAGCGCCATGGCGCAGGCCACGGCGCACACCGACGAGAGCGCGTGCGCCCGCCTTCCCGCGGCCGAGGCCCCGGACGCGACTCCGAACATCGCCCAGGCGCGGACGGCGGATGCGGGCGCCCCGCAGAAGAGGACGAAGGCCCCGCAGATCGCCAGGAGGAGGAACGAGCGCGTGCTCGGACGCATCCTCATTCGCTCGAGCAGCACGCCCACGATGGCGCAGAGCACGACGAGGTGCCCTCCCGAGACCGCCACCAGGTGCGAGAGACCGCAGGCGGCGAACACGTCGTCGAGGCCGTCGGAGCGTATCGCCGACCGTGACCCGCAGACGCAGCCAGCGAGGACGGCTCGGGCCTCTGAGCGCCCGGTGCCGAAGGACTGGAGCACGAGCCCACGCCACACGTCGAGAGCCCCGAGAATGCCGCTCCGTGGCTCTGAGGACAGGATTCGCATCACGCGCACCGTACCCCACACGCCCTGCATCCGCGACGAGATCCCCCACTCGTCCTCGGCGTCGGGNNCAGTCGATCGCCGTGCCCTTCTGGACCTCCTCGTCCGTCAGGATCCACACCGACCCCTCGGGGATTCCCTCCCCACGCGCCAGCGCCCGCCCGCGCCACCCGTCGCGACCCTCGCTCATCTCGCCCGTCACCTCGAACTCGAACGACGAGACGGACCTGCTCTCGAGAGCCGTCTCGAGCGAGGTCCCCTCGGCGTACGCGATGCCCGCGAGTCCCGCCCCGGCTACGAGGGCGACCCACGCGGCGAAGAGGGTGGGCGTCACCCCTCCGAGCCCACCCTTCCGGAGCGCGACGGCCGCGACGAGGCAGACGATCGCCGACCCCGCGACGATCCACAGCAGGGCTTTGCCTCGCAGGCCCGCACGCAGGACTACGCGCTCAGCGGTCACGACGGTCACGAGGACGTAGAGCGACACGGGGATGGCGGGGCGGGGCGGCTTCCTCGGAGTCTCAGACACAGATGAGGCCCTCGATTCTCGCATACTTCTTCTCACCGATCCCCGAGACCCTCATGAGGTCCTCGCAGCTCGAGAAGGGCCCGTTCTGCTCGCGGTCCTGGATGATCGCCGCCGCGGTCGCCTCCCCCACCCCCGGGAGCGACTGGAGCTGCTCGGACGTGGCGAGGTTGATGTTCACGAGGCCCGTGGACGCCGCCCCCGAAGACGAGGCGGCGCCCGTCGTGACGGCGGCGTCGGAGGTCTCGGAGACCGTCGGCACGTGTACCTTGGAGCCGTCCTCCACGGGTGCGGCGAGGTTGAGCGACGAGGTGTCCGCGCCCTCGACGAGGCCGCCCGCGGCGACCACGGCGTCGTCCACGCGCACGTCCTCGCCCGCGAGCTCATAGACGCCGGGATTGGCGACGGCGCCGTCCACGTGCACCATGACGACTGGCCTCGCCTCGGAATCCGAGACGTCGGCCGGAGCCGCCGCGCTGGTCGAGGCCTTCTCGCCCCGCTCGACGGAGAAGTCGTCTCCGTGAGCGAGACGCAGACCCGCGACCGTTGCGATGACGACGACGGCCACCGCGCACGCGAGCGCGACCCACGCGCGGCCGCTCAAGCCGAAGCGCCTGCCGAGACCATGCGTGCGAACCCTGATGCCCCTCTTTGCCTGTGCCATGCGACCACCTCGAGACCCATGGTCGGCCCATCCGGGCGCACACGGCGAAAAAGGCAGAGAAAGTCAGACGCGCATCTGACGGACGTCTGACGCGTGTCTGACGAAAGAGGTTGTTTTGCCTGGTTTGTCGGCTAGTGTTCCGTCTGGCCCGAGGCGACGGTCTCGATGGGCGCGAGACTCGGATGGCGCGTCGGGAGCTGCTTCGGGAGACGGTACGACGGGCACTGGGAGAAGTCCCGGTACTCCATGTTCGCGACGAGGTCCTCGATCATGGCCTCATGGTCGAAGGTCTCCCACGCCTCGTGCACCTCGCGGATGCGGGCATGGGTCTCGGGCCGGCGCGGCATGAAGAGCGTGCAGCAGTCGGGCGCGGTCTGACACGAGATGTCGTAGGTCCCGATCGACTGGGCGCGCCGGATGATCTCCTGCTTGTCGGAGCCGATGAGCGGCCGCAGGACGGGCAGGCTCACGACCTCGTTGACGGCCGCGATGTTGTCGAGCGTCTGGGAGGCTACCTGACCGAGGGACTCACCGGTGACGATGGCCTTGGCGCCCTCGACCGCCGCGATCCTCTCGGACACGCTGAACATGACCCTGCGATACATGATGATTCGCAGGCTCTGCGGCACCGCGAGGGAGATCTCGCGCTGGCGCTCGCCGAAGGGCACCACGTAGAGCCTGCCGACGATGCCGGACGGGGCGAGCGCCTCGACGATGTCCTGGCAGAGCCACTCGCTCGTGTCGGAGGTCATGGGGCGGCCCGAGAAGTGGACGGGGATGCAGGTCGCGCCGCGGCGGCCGACCATCCACGTGGCGACGGGCGAGTCGAACCCGCTCGACAGGAGCGTGACCACCTTCCCGGCCGTGCCCACGGGAAGCCCGCCGACGCCCACCTCCGAGGCGGCGTAGACGTAGGTGCTGCCCTGCACGACGTGGACCACGACGGTCGCGTCGGGCGTGTGCACGTCGACCTTCTTGTCGGGGAAGGCCTCGCAGAGGGCGGCGCCAACGAGCTGGTTCATCTCGATGGTGTGCCTCGGATACGTCGTCGACGACCGCCTGGCATGGACCTTGAAGGAGGAGAAGTCCCCGAACTCGCCCAGGGCGTCGATCGCCGCCGAGATGAACTCGGCCTCGTCGAGCCCGCACTTGTAGGCGAGCGAGACGCGGGCGACGCCAGGAACGCGCGAGACGGCATCGGCCATCTCGCGCGTCGCGCGCCCGTCCTTGGCCTCGACGACGACATATCCCGAGATGCGGGCGATGTTCGCGACGGGGAAGTCCTTCAGGGCGCGATGCAGGTTCGTGACGAGCTGGTTCTCGAAGGTCGATCGGTTCTTGCCCTTGAGACCGATCTCGTGGTAGTGGACCAGACAGAGTCTGTCTGCCATGGCCTAGAGGATGCCCCTGTTGGCACCCTTGAGGTCGTTGTCGAAGTCCTGCCTGTCAAAGCCGAGGACGTCGTCGGCGATCTCCTGCATGGCGATGGACACGGTGTCCTTGCCGGAGATGGCGACGGTGATGTCGTCGAGCGGCTGGATCGCCGTGACGCGCAGGTGCTGGCCCCTAAGCATGTTGTTGATGTCACAGGCACGCTTGGACGCGACGGAGCACAGGAGGTACGGGTTGTTCTCGGTCTTGTCAAGCAGGGTGTCGATCTCAGGCTTGGTCACTGACATCTTTGGTAGGACCTCCGTCCTTCTCGTAAAGGTCAATCGTCGAGACGAGCTCGTCGGTGGCACGCTCGAGGTCGTCGTTGACGATGCGCACGTCGTAGAGACTCGCAAGCTCCATCTCGTGGTTCGCGTTCGCAAGCCGCAGCTCGATCGAGGACTCGTCCTCGGTGCCGCGTCCGCGAAGGCGCCTCTCGAGCTCCCCTATCGAGGGAGGCTCGATAAAGACGAGAACGACGTCTGGATACACCTTGCGGACGTTGAGTCCGCCCTGCACGTCAATCTCGAGGACGACCGAGGACCCCTCCGCCATGAGACGCTCGGCCTCAGCCCTGAGCGTCCCGTAGCGATGGCCGTGGACGTTCGCCCACTCGAGGAACTCGCCGTTCTCGATGCGACGCGCAAACTCGGAGTCATCCATGAAGTAGTAGGAGACCCCGTTCTTCTCGCCCCCTCGGGGTGTCCTCGTAGTCGCCGAAACCGTCAAGCCAAGGCCCGGGAGTCGGTCGCGAACGCGCGCGACCAGCGTTCCCTTGCCTACGCCTGACGGTCCAGAGACGACGAAGAGTCTAGCGGAGCGAGTCACTACTTGGAGAGCGCCTCGATGAGCTGCTCGCGCTGACGAGCACCGAGGCCCTTGACGCGACGCGTGGCAGAAATGCCGAGCTCGTCCATGATCTTGGCGGCCTTGGCCTTGCCGTAGCCAGGAAGCGACTCGATGAGGGCGGAGACCTTCATGCGGCAGGCGATGGGATCGTCAGAGTCGAGGACCTCCTGAAGCGTGGTCTTGCCGCTCTTGATCTTCTCACGGAGCACTGCACGAGCATGACGAGCTTCGGCGGCCTTTGCGAGGGCTTCCTTGCGCTGCTCATCGGTGAGCTGAGGTAGAGCCATTGTTCCTCCAAACATCGTTTTCACGAAAATGCTCTAGTAGCGAAGACGCTGCCAGAAATAAACGCACTGACCTAGTGTGCCAATTCACCTGCCCTTTTACAAGACTATCTTCAAAAGAGATTGCGCATGTGACACGTCAACCACACATCCTGCCGCATCTCATGCCCAGTTGTGAAGCTGGCGTGGTCATCATACGACGAATCAGGCGCGAAGCTCCGCGACTATTGACTCAAATGCGCCGCAAACGTCGCCAACTCCCGTCACCGGACGTCCCACGACGATCTTCGACGCACCCGAGGCGATGGCGGCGGAAGGCGTGGCGACTCTCCTCTGATCCCCCACCGCAGCTCCCGCGGGGCGGACGCCGGGCGTGACGATGAGGGCGTCGGAGCCGAGAAGGGCGCGCATGTCGGCCGCCTCCTGGGGCGAGCACACGATGCCGTCGGCGCCGGCGCGCACGGAGAGGCTGGCGAGACGGGCGACCTCCTCCCCCAGCGGACGCTCGATCCCGATCTCCGCGAGGGTGTCCTGGCCCATGCTCGTGAGGACCGAGATGGCGACGAGCCGCGTGCGGTCGGCGCCCGTCGCGGCAGCCGCCTCCTCGACGCCCGAGCGCGCCTCCGCCACCATGGCGGACGAGCCCAGCCCGTGGATGGAGAGGATGTCCGCCCCGGAGAGCGCCGCGGACCTCGCGGCGCCGTGCACCTGGAAGGGGATGTCGAAGACCTTGAGGTCGAGGAAGACCTTGAGACCGCGGTCGCGCATCTCGCGGACCACGTCGGGGCCCTCGCGGAAGAAGAGGGTCATGCCCACCTTCACCCACCGAGCCCTCCCCTCGAGCAGCCGGGCGATCTCGTTCGCACGTGCGCGGTCACAGTCGAGCGCGACGATGACGGCGTCTATCTCAGCACCACGCTAGAGCTGGTATTGCCGCCGCTGGTCAAAGAGGCGCTGTACCAAGGCATTGCCATCTACTTCGTCACCGAGGCCGAAGTAGCGCGCGAGCGCTGGTACTGGTCAGACNNGAGCGCGACGATGACGGCGTCGCGTGCCTCTTCGTCCGTCAGCATTCCATGGCTCCTACCAAATCGTTGATGTCCGAGACGCCCTGCTCCGCCGCCCAGGCCTCAAGCCCGCGCAGCACCTCGAGGGATGCGGTCGGGTTCACGAGGTTGGCCGTGCCGACCGTGACCGCCGTCGCTCCGGCGAGGATCATCTCGGCGGCGTCCTCCCAGGTCGAGATGCCGCCGATGCCGTTGATGGGGATGCTCACGGCGTTTGCCGCCTCCCACACCATGCGCACGGCGATGCTGTGGATGGCGGGGCCGGAGACGCCTCCCGTGGGCTTGGAGAGACGGCTCCGCCGCGTGTGCACGTCGAGCGACATGCCGTTGATGGTGTTGATGAGCGAGAGGGCGTCGGCGCCCTCCGCCTCGAGCGCCCGGGCGATCTCGGGCACGCGGACCGGGGCCATCTTCACGAGCAGCGGACGCCTGGTGAGCGGCCGTATCACCCGCATGACCTCGGCGGCGTCCTCG
>DCZG01000101.1:0-2755 GCA_002331575.1 Atopobium sp. UBA2090
ACACCATCGAGAGCACGAGCCCGAGGGTGAGAGCTGCGATGATACAGCCGACGAGCGCTGCGAGCGAGACTGCCGTCGTGGTGGTCGAGGTCGAGAACAGGGAATTGAGCATGAGTGCAACCTTCCTTTACGCGTAGGCGATTTCGAGGTCGCGGGCGGGAATCCGTCCGCTCATCGTTTCGGGCAGCTGGACCGCCGACTCGAGAGACGAGGTGGTCCCTCGGCAGAGCTCGCAGTAGGCGGTTCCGTACTTCGACCAGGTGGTCTTACGGATTCCCTCCTCGCTGAGGTAACGGACGAGCCAGAGCGGCATGGCCTTGCTCGTCTTGACCTCGAGTATGCTCTGACCCTCGGGGAGGATCTGCCTGCCGTGGTCGCTCCAGTCAAGCGTGAGGTGATCCCACCTCACGCGGACGCGGCGATCAAAGGTCATGCGGAAATCGTAGTCGAGCGGGTCATAGAAGCCCTCGCGGTCATAGGCGATGAAGGCCGCCGGCGAGAGGCCCTCGTAGCGGCAGATGGCGTAGTCGAGCTCCCGCTCGATCTGGTCCTTCGGCACGCGCGCGCCCGAGAGCAGCGCCCTCGCGTCGATGGACGACAGCGTGCATCGGCGCTTGTAGACGATGCCGTCGTACTTCTTCTTGAGCTCGACGAACACGGGTGTGTGGCCGTTGCACACGCCATAGCTGCGCGCCCGGATCTTCTCCTTGTAGATCGGCCCCTCGAGGGACCGACGGGCGAGAAGGAAGCTGGGCGTGTCGTAGTAGACGTTGCAGACCGTGGACGGGCCGTACTCGTCGGCCGACACGTGCGACCGCATGAGTCGCATGAGGTCGGCACGCTGGTCGTCCGTGAGCACGAACTTCGTCTCGTAGCGCTTGAAGGTGAGCTGGACCATGGTGGCATCCCCTTTCGGTTGATGACACTCTATGGCCCGAGCCTTAAAACGGGCTAGAAGCCGAGGACACCTCCATGCGGCAACGCCAATGCTTCTAGTTTTCTGAAACAAAGCTCACGTCTTGACGCGCCTACCCGCGCGGCCAGCCCGGCGGGTACTGGGGCACCATCCTACGCTGCGTGGACTCGCCCGGCGCCGTCTGTGACGGGGGCAGGGGGACAGGAGCGGACCGGAACCCCTGGGAAGACAGGGGCGAGGGGGCGGGAGCGGGTACGGGCGCAGGCGCGAGGCCGTCGGGCGGCAGCGGGGAGGCGTTGGGCACGAAGGCCTCAGACTCACGGGGAACCCAGCACTCGACGAAGCATCCGTAATCGGGAACGAGCGCATCGTCGAGAAGACGCATCGACTTGAAGACCGCAGGCAGGTAGAGGACCACCGCGAAGACGTACGACACGATGAAGACGATGGCCTCGATGCCGCCGGTCTGGGACACGTACCCGCCTGACGTGCCCACGGTATCGAAGATGACCTCGGGAACAAAGAGAAGGAAGTCGGCGAGACAGTGCACGAGGGCGACGCCGTAGTAGCTGTGGGTCCTGAGGAAGGTCGAGGCGAGAAGGAGCCCGATGAGACCAGCCTGAACGGTCTTGAGCAGCATCTGGACCAGGAGAAGATTGTCGATGGTACCCCGCACCGGCAGGACGTGAATGGCGCCGAAGACGAGCGACGAGACGAACGCCGCGACGACCAGCCCGTTGCGCGAGCCGCCACCGCGCGAGAGGATGCCGCAGAAGAGCAGCACGCGCACGAGCCCCTCCTCGAAGAGCCCGACGAAGGCACAGAGGAAGAGCGCCTCGAAGATGTTGAGGAGCCACGTGGAAGACAGGACGGAGGTCCCGTAGGTCGCGACGATGCTCGCGTCGGCCACGAGGTCGAGGGCACAGAGACCGAGAGAGAGACGATGACGGGATAGCCCGCCTCGCGAAGGGCGGACCGCATGCCCACCGGGGAGGGTTTGAGCACCGTGGCCCCGCCGAGCAGCCAAATCATGACGAAGGTCGCCGCGGTGAGAATCACGCGCTGCACGCCGGCATCGACGAGATACGGAAGCTGCGGGAACGAGGGCACCTCGTAGAGCAGGACGAACCCGAGCACGAAGAACGCGAGCGACCAGGGGAGGATGTGCCTGCGAAAGATGCCCATGACCTTCTCCTATCCGCGCTCCGGCGGTTCGCCCGTGTCAAGGACGCGCACGAGCGCCTCCTCGTCGAGGACGGGCACGCCGAGCTCCTGTGCCTTGACGAGCTTCGATCCTGCCGCCTCGCCGGCGACGACGAAGCTCGTCTTCTTGGAGACCGAACCCGCGACCTTGGCACCGAGCGCCTTGAGCTGCTCGCCAGCCTGGTCACGCGTGAAACCCTGGAGGCTTCCCGTGAGGACAAAGGTGAGTCCCGCGAGGGTCTGCGGACGCTCCGGCTCGCCGACCTCCTCCTCGAGGCTGACGCCCGCCTCACGCAGGCGCTCGAGGACCTCGACGTTCTTCCGCACCGAGAAGAAGTCGTGGACGCTCGCGGCGATCTTGGGACCGATGCCGTCGATTGACGCGACGTCCTCCTCCCCTGCCGCCACGAGGGCGTCGAGCGAGCCAAAGTGGCTGGCGAGAACCGCCGCGACGTTGGCTCCGACGTGGCGGATGCCCACGCCGAAGAGGACCCGGGCGAGGCCGCGCCCCTTGGACTCCTCCACCTGCGCCATGATCTTCTCGGCGACGACCCTGCCCACGACGATGTCCTCGCCGGCCTTGTTCTGACGGCCGGTGGAGACGCCCGCGAGCATGTCGGCGTCGAGCTTGTCGTA
>DCZG01000101.1:2772-3318 GCA_002331575.1 Atopobium sp. UBA2090
CGACGATCTCGTCGCCCAGGCCGTCGATGTCCATCGCATTGCGGCTGCCCCAGTGGATGAGGCGCTCGGATGACTGCGCGGGGCAGTCGATGGAGAGGCAGCGGAACGCCACCTCGCCCTCCTCGCGGACGACGGGGCTCCCGCAGCTCGGGCAGGTGGCGGGCATCTGCCACTCCGGTCGTGCACGGTGACCCTCGTCCTCCACGGGGCCGACCACCTCGGGAATCACGTCCCCGGCCTTGTGCACCACGATCGTGTCGCCCTCGCGCACGTCCTTGCGGCGGATCTCGTCGATGTTGTGGAGCGTCGCGCGAGCGATGGTGGAGCCGGCGACCACCACGGGGTCGAACTCGGCGACCGGCGTGAGGACGCCGGTGCGACCCACCTGCACGCGAATCTCGCGCAGGACCGTTCGCTTCTCCTCGGGCGGAAACTTGAACGCGATGGACCACCGCGGCGCTCTGGCCGTGAAGCCGAGCACTGCCTGGCCGTCGAAGGCGTCGACCTTCACCACGACGCCGTCGATGTCGTAGTCGAGCTCGTCTT
>DCZG01000101.1:3338-16561 GCA_002331575.1 Atopobium sp. UBA2090
GCGGGTTGACCGAGAATCCGCACGCACCGAGCCAGTCGAGAAACGCACGCTGGGTGGAGACCGTGAGGGGACCCTCGTCAGCCACCGCGTAGATGAACGTCTCGAGGTCGCGGTGGGCGGTGACCTTGGGGTCCTTCTGGCGGAGCGACCCTGCGGCAGCGTTCCGGGGATTGGCGAAGGCCTGCTCGCCCGCGGCATCACGCTCCTCGTTCAGGCGGACGAAGCTGTGCTTGGGCATGTACACCTCGCCGCGCACCTCGATGGAGTGCCCGAATCCGCCGTCGGCCACGCGCGTCAGGCCGGCGCGTCCAAGCTTGGTCGGGATGTCGTGAATCGTGAGAGCGTTCTGGGTCACGTCCTCGCCCACCGTGCCGTCGCCGCGTGTCGCCGCGCGGACGAGAATGCCGTCGCGATAGGTGAGCGCGATGCCTAGCCCGTCAATCTTGAGCTCGCAAGTGTAGGCCATGGGACTCTCGTCGGTGGCGCCGAGGGCCTCGTCGGTCCTGGTGAGCCACTCGTCGAGCTCCTCGAGGTCCATGGCGTCGTCGATGGAGTACATGCGCTCGGCATGGCGGACCTCGGCGAACTGTTCCGAGACGTAGCCGCCGACGCGCTGGGTGTAGCTCTCGGGCGTCACGAGCTCAGGGTGACGGTCCTCGATGCCCTTCAGCTCGACGAGGTACCTATCAAACTGCGCGTCGCTCATCTCGGGGTCATCGAGCGCGTAGTAGGCATAGGCGGCATGAGCGAGGATGCGGTTGAGCTCAGCCGCCCGCTCCGCGGGGGTCTGGTGACCTCCCGCAGTCATCTTCACGTCCTCGTCGATGGCGTCGCCAAAGAGGGAACCCTGGGCGCCGCTCGTCTCGTCTGCCATGCGCATCCCTTTCGTGCCGGTGACGTTCTCGTCAGAAAGGGTACCTCAACCTAGTGGCAACAACGTGTGTCGGCAGCGCGCCTACTCCCCGACGCCCAAATGCAGGCGCACGAAGCGCTGCGCGAGCGACCCCGGTCGCATGGCATCGACGACCTCGTCCACGGCGACCCAGCGAGCGGTGTCGACCTCCCCGGGATTGAGCCTCAGCTCATCGAGGGTCGCGCGACAGGTGAAGTTCACCATGAGCGTGTCGGAGGGCTCGTAGAACTCGCTCGCGTTGAAGCGCACGTCGCGAACCGCGAGTCCCGTCTCCTCGCGCACCTCGCGGACGACCGTGGACACGAGGTCCTCGCCACGAGCGACATATCCCGCCACGAGGATGCCCCTCTTGCCGTACTGGTCGATGACGAGCACCCGCCTGCCGTCCGGGTGGTACACGATCACGCTCACGGCGCAGGAGAAACGGGGGTAGCGCCACGCCCCGCAGACGGGGCACCAGGGCTCCTGCCCGTCCTCGCGCTGGTCGCGCATCACGAGTCGCGTACCGCACACATGGCAGTACCTGGGGTTCGCATCGCCCATGAGTCCTCCCGAAAAGAGTGCGCGGCGGCCGGGCAATCCCGGTCGCCGCGCGGCCGACCTTTGATGGCTTCTAGGCGATGAGAGCCCTGCGGCCGAGCTCGATGCAGCCGAGCACGCCCTGGTCGCCCTTGCAGCCGGCCTCGACGATGTAGCTGTCGATGTTGGCGAGCTCCTTCGTGACGAGATAGCCGTTGAGGTACTCCAGCGTCTTCTGGCGAATCATCGGGAAGAGCTGGGTCTGCTTCATGACCCCGCCGCCGAGGATGATCATCTGCGGCGAGTAGCACACGACGTAGTTCTCCATGCCCTTGGCGATGTAGGTGCTCTCGAGGTCCCAGACCTCGGGGCGATCGGCGAGCTCGAATGCCTTGGCGCCCCAGCGATGCTCGATTGAGGGGCCGGCAGCGAGGCCCTCGAAGCAGTTGGGGTGATACGGGCAGACCGAGTTGCCCTCGTCCCCGGGCTCCACCGGGAGGAGGATGTGGCCTGCCTCGGCGTGCAGCATGCCGTGAAGCAGCTGGCCGCCGACCATCACGCCCGCGCCGATGCCGGTGCCGATGGTGACGTAGACCACGTTGTCGAGGCCGCGCGCGGCACCGTAGGTGACCTCGCCCAAGCACGCGACGTTGACGTCGGTGTCATATCCCATGGGGATGTCGAGCGACTTGAACGCGCCGAGAAGGTCGAAGTGCTTCCAGGCCGTCTTGGGCGTCTCGAGAATCCAGCCGTAGTCCGGCGACGCGGGGTTCACGCCCGTGGGCCCAAACGCGCCGATGCCGAGGGCGTCGACCTTGCGAGCGGCGAACCAGTCGACCATCTTGTCGACGCAGTCCGCGGGTCCCTGAGTCGGTATCTCCGTGCGCTCCTCGATGGTACCGTCAGCGGTACCCACCGAGAGGACCATCTTAGTGCCGCCGGCCTCCAGCGCGCCGATCCTGGCCTCGCTCATATGCATCATTCCTCTCAATCACGACGAAATGCGGGCGAGAACATCGTAGATGACGTGACCGCTTCCCGTTCGCAGACATTCCGCATACGCACGCTATACCGCCTTCTACGCGATGGAAGCCTTGTAGCCCGCGTCCTCGACGGCATGGACGAGCTTGTCGTCCGAGACGAACGGTCCGGCGTCGAGCGTCGCCTTGCCCTCATCGAGCGAGACCTGGACGTTACTCACGCCCTTCACGCCTTCGAGCGCCTTCGTCACGTGGGCGACGCAGTGCTCGCACATCATGCCTTCGATGTTCAGGGTCTTGGTGGTCATGGTGCATCCCTTCTCTTCTGCCTCCTCAGAGGCACTGCTGATTGGTCCCCCGACTGGGAACGGTACCTCCTTGCGACGCATGCTCGGCTTCCACGAGAAGAGCCTGAGCGCGTTGCTCACGACGAACACCGACGAGAAGCCCATGGCGGCCGCGGCGATCATGGGGTTGAGCGTGATTCCGAGCGGCGAGAGCACGCCCATGGCGACGGGAATGCAGATCGCGTTGTAGAAGAGCGCCCAGAAGAGGTTCTGGCGGATGTCGCGCATGGTGGCGCGAGACAGCTCGATGGCGGTTGCCACGTCGAGCGGGTCGGATCGCACGAGCACGACATCAGCCGAGTCGATCGCGATGTCGGTGCCCGCCCCGATGGCGATGCCGACGTCCGCCCTCGCGAGTGCGGGCGCATCGTTGATGCCATCCCCAACCATGGCGACCTTTGACCCCGACGCCTGGAGGTCGCGAATCTTGCGTTCCTTCTGGTCGGGAAGCACGCCTGCGACGACCTCGTCGACACCAACCCGTCTGGCGATGACCTCGGCCGTCCTCTCCTGATCGCCCGTGAGGAGGACCGTGCGCACGCCCATGCCGCGGAGTCGTGCGATCGCGTCCGCCGAAGTCTCCTTCACGGCATCCGAGACGGCGACCACGCCGAGGAGACGCCCGTCGTACGAGAAATACACGGGCGTCTTGGCCTGTGACGCGAGAGCATCGGCCTTGCCGGCGTACGTGCCAAGCCCCACGCCGCGGTCCTCCATGAGCCGTGCGTTGCCAGCAAGCACGGGATGCCCGTCCACGGTGGCGGCGAGTCCGCCGCCCGGCACCTGTTCGAAGTCGTCGACGGACGAAGACACTCCACCGCCAGTACTCTCGTCCGCATGGGCGCAGATCGCCTCGGCGAGCGGATGCTCGCTCCTTCGCTCGATGGCAGCAGCGACGCGCAGGAGCTCCTCCCCAGTGACGCCCTCGACGGGCAGGACGTCGGTCACGCTCGGCTTGCCCTCGGTGATGGTTCCGGTCTTGTCGAGGACCACGACGTGCACGTCGCCGGCGGTCTCGAGGGCTTCGGCGCTCTTGATGAGGATGCCGGCCTTGGCGCCGCGCTCCGTGCCCACCATGACTGCCGTGGGCGTTGCGAGCCCGAGCGCGCAGGGGCAGGAGATCACGAGCACCGACACGGCATGGTTCATGGCGACGGCAAGGTCGCCCTGACCGGGAAGCAGGAGCCAGAGGACGAAGGTGATTGCCGCGAGGGCGAGGACGACGGGAACGAAGACGCCGGCGATGCGGTCGGCCTGACGCTCGATGGGCGCCTTGGTGCTCGTGGCCTCGTCGACGAGGCGGATGATGCCGGAGAGCGTGGTGTCGTCACCCACGGCGGCAGCACGGAACGTGAGCCAGCCTCGCCGCGAGACGGTGGCGCCCGTCACGCGATCGCCGACGACCTTCTCCACGGGAAGCGGCTCCCCCGTGATGGCGGACTCGTCGATGGCGGCGCTCCCCTCGACCACGACGCCGTCGACCGGGACCGACTCGCCGGCGCGGACGACGAGCAGGTCGCCGACCACGACGTCCTCGGTCGGGACGCGGACCTCCTCGCCGTCGCGCAGGACGGTCGCTGTCTTTGGAGCGAGGTCGAGAAGCGCGGAGATGGCGCTCGTGGTCTTGCCCTTCGCCCTCGCCTCGAAGTACTTGCCCAGCGTGATGAGCACGAGGATCGTGCCTGCCGAGTCGAAGTACAGGTGCTCCATGGCCGCATGAGCCGCCGTCATGTCCATCGCCCCGTAGGCGAAGGCCATCTGGTAGGTGCCCACGAGGCTGAAGGCGTAGCTCGCGGCGGAGCCTATGGCGATGAGCGAGTCCATGTTGGGCGAGAGGTGTGTGAGCGTCTTGAATCCCGTCACGAAGTAATGCCTGTTCACGAAGATGACCGCGGTGGCGAGAAGAAGCTGGGTGATGGCGCTCGCCATCATGCCCCCCATCCCCGCGAACGCCGGAATCTCCGGCCAGCCGAGCATGGGGCCCATGGCGAGGTAGAAGAGGGGGATCCCCAGGACGAGCGACCAGACGAGCTGGTCGCGCTTCTCCTTGACCGCCTTCTGCGTTCCGATCCGCGGGTCGACGAGGCTCGTCTCCCTCGTCCCTCCCGCCGAGCGCGGGGCTCTCGGCGCTGCACCGTAGCCGGCTCTCTCGACGGCGGACACGACGGCGTCCAGGGTCTCGGGACGACCGTCGTACTCGAGATCCATCGTGTTCTTGAGGAGGTTGACGTTCGCGGCGTCCACTCCCCCCACCTCCGAGGCCGACCTCTGCACGCGGGCCTCACACGCGGCACAGGTCATACCGGAAATATCAAGCGTTTCCTTCATCGTGGCGCACCTCCTCTCGGCAGTTTGGACGACGTCGTCACGAGAACTTCTTGAGAAGCTGCATGACCTCGTCGACGACCTCGGTGTCTCCCGCCTGGATGCGCTCGACGACGCAGGTCTCGAGATGGTCCTGCATGACCTCGCGAGAGATGGCCTTCACGGCGCTCTCCACGGCCGCGAGCTGGGTCAGCACGTCCGCGCAGTAGCGATCCTCGTCGACCATCTGCTTGATGCCGTTGAGCTGTCCGACGGCACGGTTGATGCGACAGGTGACGTCTCGTTTGAGCTCGTCGGACCGAGGCGTGTGCTTCTTCTTCGCGCAGCAGTCGGGCATGGTCTCCCTTTCTCGAAGTTACCCCCCAGGGGTATCTGTCATTGACGACAGTATACCCTTAGGGGGTATGTGTCAACCAGGGACACGCACGAGCCGCCTGCCGAGCAAGCGCGCGGCGAAGACCGGACGGCTACTCCACGGAGTCGGGCTCCTCGCCGGAGTCGTCGGTGCCCGCCACGAGCGTCCGCGCCTCGGCGGCCTCGCGAGCCTCGGCGAACTTATCCCTCATGGTCGCGTTCTTCCTCGTGAGCTTGCGAATGGTGAGGGCATCGGCCTTGTCGTTGGCCAGCCGTAGCTGACGGTCGGAAGAGATGAGGTTCTCCTTGACCTTCTGCAGCAGGTCGATGGTCTTGTCGATCTCGTCGATGGCGGTCGAGAACTTCTTGCTCGCAATCTCGTAGTTGTGGCCGAACTTCTCCTTGAAGTCGTCGAGGGCGGCCTCGAAGCCCGTGACGTCGATGTTCTGCTGCTGCATCTCGGCAAGCTCGCGACGCGCGTCAGCGGCGTTGAGTGCCGCGTTGCGCAGAATCGTGATCATGGGGATGAAGAACTGCGGGCGAATGACGTACATCTTCTTGAACTCGTACGACACGTCGACGATGCCCTGGTTGTAGAGTTCGCTCTCGGGCTCGAGAAGGGAGACGAGCACGGCGTACTCGCAGTCCTTGTTCCGGCGGTCCTTGTCGAGCTTGGCAAAGTGGTCGGCGTTGCGCTTGCGATGCGTGGAGTCGTCCTCCTCGTTCTTCATCTCGAACATGATGGAGAGGATCACCACGCCGGACTCGTCCTTCTCGATGTAGACGAAGTCGCCCTTCGTTCCCTCGACGTTCTCGGTGTCCTTGTGGAAGTCGACGTTGCGGAAGGCCGTGGCACGCCACCTGTTGAACTCGGCCTCGCAATGCTGCTCGAGCGACTCGCCCACCATCTTCGTGGAGAGTCGGATCCGTTGGTCGCGCAGACGCTCGATCTCGTCGTCGCGGTCGCGGATGACCTGCTCCTTGTACTTGATCGCCTCGTCCATCTTCTGCTGGACCTGCGAGACGGCGTTCTGCCTCTCGAGGGAGGCGGTCTTGAGCTCGCCTCGAAGCGCAACCATTTGCTTTTCTGCCTCGCTCGTCGCGTTTGCCACGGCAAGCTCCTTCTGAGCGTCGAACGCGCTCGTCAGATTGGCAACCTGTTGCTCAAGTTGACGAATCTTCGCGTCAGACTCCTGCAGCCTGAGCCGCTGCTCGGCCTCCTGCGAGACCTTCTGCGTGGAGAGGTCGCGCTCGAGCTCCGCGATGCGGGCGTCCTTCTCGGTCAGCTTGCCGTTGAGCTCGTTCAGGGTCGTGGCACGAGCGACCTTGACGGCGTCCTCCTGCCGACCGACCTTGGACTCGAGCTTCGCGATGGTCTCGTTCGCCTTGGCGAGCGACTCGCGCGACTCGGCATCGGCCTGAGCCCTGATGGCCTGCGCACGCTCCTCGACCTGGCGCCTGAGCTCGTCGTCGCGCACCTGGCGCACGAGCTCGGCGTAGTCCGACTCCTCCACCTGAAAGACCGTTCCGCAATGAGGGCACGTGATGTCTGCCATGACAGCCTCCGTCTCTTGAGCTTTCATCTGGTAGGTTACACGTACGAGGGGACGTCAATGCTCGAGAGACGACGAGGGCCTCCCGAAGGAGGCCCTCGCCAGTCAATCTCACCTGCGGGCTCCGAAGGCTATGCCTTCCAGCCTGCTGACGAAGACGTTACCGAGTAGCCGTTGGTGGAGTTCGTCGTGCCGGAGTTCGTCGTGGTGGTGCCGGAGGAGCCCTGACCGCCGAAGGGGTTGGACGTGCTCGTGCCCCCGTTCGTGCTGTTCTGCTGCTCTTGCATCTTCTCGTACCACTGCTCGAGCTCCTGCTCGACGTCGGAGTTGGTGCCGGAGTCGGTGCCCGAGTCGGTGTTCTCGGTGTTGGTGTCCGCGGAGGTGGTCTGTAGCGCCTCGTCGGAGCCGAGCGTGACCGTGAAGTCCTTCTTCTCGTCGCCGCGCATGACCGTCACCGTGACCGTGTCGCCGGTCTCGTGCGACCTCACGGCTAGGATCATGCCGTCTGCGGAGGTGATCTCCTCGCCGTCGATGGCGATGATGATGTCACCGGCCTCGATGCCCGCGGACTCGGCGGGACTGCCAGAGAGAACCTCTGCCACATAGGCGCCCTGGTTGACGGACAGGTGGTTCGAGGACGCGTTCTGCGCGTTGACGGTCTGCATGGAGAGACCGATGTAGGCGTGCGTCACCGTCTCGCCGGAGATGATCTTGTTCGCGATCTCAACGGCGTAGTTACCGGGGATGGCGAAGCCGATGCCCGCGAAGCTCTCGGTGGAGGAGGAGTAGAGCGTGCAGATGCCCACGAGCTTGCCCTCCGAGTTGACGAGCGCGCCGCCGGAGTTGCCCGGGTTGATGGCCGCGTCGACCTGGATGAGGTTGCAGTAGATGGTGTTGCCGCTCGTGGACTCCATAAGCTCGTTGCGATACAGCGCGGAGACGATGCCCTGCGAGACGGACTGCTCGAGACCGAACGGGCTGCCGATGGTCATGACCCAGTCGCCGACGGAGAGGTCGGACGAGTCGCCCACCTCGATGGGCGTGACCGAGTCTCCGTTGAGTTCCGCCTTTATCACGGCGAGGTCGGACGAGCTGTCGGAGCCGACGACCGTCGCCTCGTAGCTGTTGCCGTCGATGGTGACGCTGATGGCGGTGGCGCCATCGATGACGTGATAGTTCGTGATGATGTCACCGTCGGTGTCGAGGATGACGCCCGAGCCGATGCCGGAGCCGTTGCTGTAGGTGCAGTACACCGAGACGACCGAAGCGGTGGCCTTGGCGGCGACGGCCGTCGCCGTCGAGGTGTCCTCGTCGGACGTGGTTATCGTGATCGCGCTGCCCGAGCTGCCGCTCGAGGAGGTGCTGGTGGTCTTCGAAGGACCGATGATGCCCGCGGCGTAGAGGCAGCCCGTGAGAATCGCGGTGCCGATGATGCCGCCGAGAATCCCGAACAACACGCCCTTGCCCGGGCCGAAACCGTGGCCATGCACCCTCTCGCCATGCTTGCCGCCGTGCTCGGGCGGCGCGGGAGGAGCAGGCGGGGTGGGAGCCGTCTGCTGCGCGTAGGTCTGCTGCCAGGTTTGGCCCGGCTGCTGATAGGAGCCTTGCTGCCCGCCAGCCTGCTGCTGGGCGTAGGTCTGCTGCCAGCCGCCCTGCTGCGCCTGACCGACCTCCTGGCGTGCCCTCTGGGCGTCATACCAGGCGGTCGAAGAGGCCTGCCCGGCAGCGCCAGCCTGAGTGGGCTGAGCCGGGCGCGCCGCGGTCGGCTGAGCGTCGTCCGTGCCGCCCCACTGGTTGCTGCCAGGCGCTGGCTGANNTGATCGGAGCCGCGGGTCCTGTCGGCATCGTAATCCATGTCGTGCCTTCCTCCCGATGACACATGACGGCGCATCCGTCATTCGTTTTTGAATTTACCCTTGCAGGGCGCCGCGAATCACCGTATGTCAATTCTGACACGCTCGCTGGACAATCCTTTACGATTCCTGAATATGCAGCTTGGCCAAGAAGAGACCCCCATGAGGGGGCCCTTGCCACGCGCTCTGTTCCCGCGCCTAGATTCTGAACAGATAGCCCACGCCGCGGATGGTGACGACGTGGCTCGCGACCTGCGGTCCGACCTTGGAGCGAACGCGCCTGATGTGAACGTCAACCGTGCGGGTGCCGCCACAGTACTCGAAGCCCCACACCCGGTGGAGCAGCGTCTCGCGAGAGTAGGCACGCGAAGGGTGCGTCGCGAGGAAGCTCAGGAGCGAGTACTCCATGAGCGTGAGGTCCACGGGCTTGTCGTCGATGTAGACCTGGTAGGTCGCGAGGTTGATGGTCATGTTGTCGACGGTGACGATGTCGGCGGAAGCACTCTCCTCGCCAGGCCAGAGCAGCAGCGAGCAGCGGACCTCGAGCTCGGCCTCAGTCGCGGAAGAGAGGATGAAGTCGTTCTTTCCCTGCATGGGCATGCGCATCGTGGCGAGCTTGTCGATGTCACGGACGATGAGCATCGGAATGAAACCGTTCTCGGCGACGAAGGAGTCGACGGCGTTAAGCGTGTCCTGGTCCATCCCATCCGCATCGAGAATGACGAGGTCAAACTCGTGTCCCGAGGCAACGGCCTGCGCGAAGGTCTCCTCGTTCGCGAGAGCAATGGAAACGTCGATCGCATGGGACAGCTCCCTCATGCGGTCGTGCAGGCGCGTCGTGCCAGATATGAGCAGGATGTTCTTATGATGCACCCTGAGATCCCCTTACCTATGAGATTCAATGCAGAAAGCATAGCACGTGCGTTTAAACGCATGCGCTCATGGTGGAAAAAAACAAATGCGATGCTGCTCGAGGGGAAGCGGGACCGAACGAGGTTATCCGATGCTTCCGAGGAACTCCGCTGTGCGCGGGTTCTCGGGATGGTCGAAGACCCTGTCGGGCTTGCCCTGCTCGACGACGACGCCGCCCTCCATGAAGACCACACGATCGGCCACGTCGCGGGCGAAGCCCATCTCGTGGGTGACGACGATCATGGTCATGCCGGAGTTCTCGGCGAGGTCGCGCATGACGTCGAGGACGCCACGGACGAGCTCGGGATCGAGCGCCGAGGTGGGCTCATCAAAGAGCAGCACGTTCGGGTGCATGGCTACCGCGCGCGCGATGGCCACGCGCTGCTGCTGGCCACCGGAGAGCTGGGGCGGCTTGAAGTCCGCGCGATCTGCGAGACCGACTGCGTCGAGCTGCTTCGTGGCCTCGGCATCTGCCTCGGCCTTGGACTTCTTGAGCACCTTCGTCTGGCCGATCATGACGTTCTGCTTGGCCGTGAGATGCGGGAAGAGGTTGAAGCTCTGGAAGACCATGCCCACGTCGCGACGAAGATTGTTGACGTCGGTGGTGCTCTTGCCCGTGATCTCCTGGTCCTCGATGAGGATGTGTCCCGCCGTCGGCCTCTCCAGGAGGTTGATGCAGCGGAGCATGGTCGACTTGCCCGACCCGGACGGGCCGAGGACGACGACGACCTCGCCCGGCCACACGTTGAGGTTTACGTCACGCAGGACCTTCGTCTGGTCGAAGGACTTGTTGAGGTGCTCGATGCGGACGATGGGGTGCTCGCCCTCGGCGAAGTCGTGATAGGTGAGCTCCCTGTCCGAGGCGAAGGCGATGCGAGCCGCCTCGTCTGCGTCGAGAGCGGCGGGAACCTCGATCTTGGCCTCGCGGTTCTTCTTAGCGCACATCGGCGACACCCCCCAAGGACTCAGTGCTGGAACGGAACGGCGCACTCAGAGCCTCGAGGACGCTCGCCTGGTCGACGTTCGACGACACGGAGTGCGTATCCTCCGCGGGCTTCTCGACCTCGTCCGGCTCCGCGGCACCAGCGCCGCGCCTCGGCCTCGGGCCACCGCCGCGCTCGGAGCGGGCGATGTTCGACTCGACGACGCCGACGACCTTGATGAGCGGCAGTGTGACGATGAGATAGAAGATGGCGGCGGCCATGTACGGGGTGATGTTGCCCGTAACGGTGGTGAGGTTCTTCGCAAACATCATGAGCTCCATAACGCCGACGGACGAGAGGAGCGAGGTGTCCTTGTACGAGGTGATGAAGTCGGACGTGACCGTGGGGATGACGCGGCGCACGGTCTGCGGAATGATAATCGAGAACATCGTCTGCACGTGGTTCATGCCGAGCGAGGATGCGGCCTCGTACTGGCCGACGGGAATGGACTGGATGCCCGCGCGGAAGATCTCGGCGAGATAGGCGGACGAATTGACCGCCATGACGATGACACCGAGGACGTTGTTGTTGATGTTGATCCCGAGCATGGGCAGACCGAAGAACATGATGTAGATCTGCAGGAAGAGCGGGGTGCCGCGGAGGATGTTGATGTAGATGACCGCGATGGCGCGGAGCAGCTTGTGCCGTGAGATCTTGAGCATCGCAAAGAGCAGGCCGAGCGCAATGGCGAAGGGATACGCGATCAGGACGATGCCGAGGCAGAGGAGCCAGCCGGGCAGCAGCGACGCGAACGACGTCACGAGAAGCTGAGGCTTGAGGAACATCCCGAGGAAGGGGTTGGAGTTCCAGGCGCTCACCCAAGCCTGCCCGTCGAGCCAGGTGACGATCGACTGGAGCGGGGTGTTGGCGATGATGGTGATGGCTGGCGAGTCAGCGAGGGTCATCTCACCGTCAGACGTGTCGTAGGTGCCGGAGACCACGTAGTCGCCGCCCGCGGCGGGGAACTGCATGTCGGTGATCTCGAGCCTGATGAGCGAGCCGGCCTCGATCGGCTCGTCGAAGGTCACGGTGATGGACGCCCCGTTCGCCTGCGCGTTGCCGCTCACGTCAATGCGGGTGAGGCCCTCGAGCACGGTGATGCGGGTGGTCGAACCGTCGAAGGTCGCGCCCTCGGGCAGCGAGAGCGTGATCGAGGAGACCTCCTCGCCGTCCTCGACCGTTCCCTCCCAGGTAAGGCGCGTGTTCATCGCACCGATAACGCCCGAGCCGCCGTCCTCGTTGGGACGCGCGGTGGCCTTGTCGGTGGTGAGCGCCTCCGCGCTGGCGGGAGCGATGGCGAGGCTGAGCGCACAGCCGATGGCGAGCGCGAGACAGAGCACCGAGAGCACGCGCGCGAGCGTGCCGAGGGCACCGGTATGCCGTGAGTACTCCATGGGGCCTCCTTGCTTTCCAAAGCATGTGCGGGGCCTCCCGAAGGGGACCCCGCGAACCGTGCTACACGTGCCTGCGAATCGTTAGATCGTGCTGCCGAACCAGGTGGTCTCGATGCTGTCCATGGTGCCGTCGGACTTCATCTTGGCGAGGGCGTCGTTGATGGCCGCGGTGAGGCCGGGGTTGTCCTTGGAGACGGCGATACCGTACTGCTCGCCCGTCGGAATCTCCTCGGCGACCTTGAGATCAGTGAAGGACTGGGCGATGAGGTTGGACGAGACGGGCAGGTCGATGACGAAGCCGTCATAGAGGCCCGTCTCGACGCCGGCCATGGCCGCCGCGACGTCGTCGAGGGGGACGCAGGTCGCGAGGGGCATGTTCTCCTTGATCCAGTCGTTGCCCGTGGTGCCGGACTGGCAGGCGATCTTCTTGCCGGCGACGTTGAGCGTCGTGGAGGTGTCACTCGAGGTGCCGAGAACGACGAGGGACTGGTTGGAGTCGACGTAGGGGTCGGTGAAGTCGATCTCCTGCGCGCGCTCGTCGGTGATCGTGATGCCCGAGATGGCGATGTCGGCCTTGCCGCCCTGCTTGATCGTGGGGACGAGCGTGTCGAACTTCTGGTTGGGCAGGAAGGTACAGGTGAGACCCATCTTCTCGGCGACGGCGGTGGCGACGTCGATGTCGAAGCCCTTGGCCTCGCCGGTCGTCTCGTCCATGTACTCGAACGGGGCGAAGCCGAGCTCGGCGATGCACGTGAGGGTGCCGGGGGTCACGAGCGTGTAGCTTGCCGTGCTGGTGCTCGACGAGGCCGACGAGTCGCTCGTGGTCGAGGTGGAGGTCGAGGAGGAGCCGCACGCCGCCAGACCTGCCATGAGGGCGATCGCGGCGCTGCCGGTGATGAAGTTCCTACGAGTGAGGTTGTTCGAGTTCATGTGATATCCCTTCTCCCGGGTGCTGGGCACCCGTCCCTAAGTGCCTTCTAGAGCGTGGTGCCGAACCACTTCTTCTCGAGATCGTCGATCGTCCCGTCGTCCTTCAGGGCCGAGAGGGCCTCGTTGATGGCCGCGGTGAGGCCGGGGTTGTCCTTGGAGA
>DCZG01000101.1:16661-38554 GCA_002331575.1 Atopobium sp. UBA2090
GTCGTCGAGGGGGACGCAGGTCGCCTCGGTGAGGTTCTCCTGGACCCAGGCCTCGCCCGTGGTGCCGGACTGGACGGCGACCTTGACCCCGGCGCTGTTGAGGGAGTCCTCGTCGGCCTTGGCGGAGTCGGCCTTGGTCACGACGCCCTGGTTGGAGTCCATGTAGGGGTCGGAGAAGTCGATCTCCTGCTTGCGCTCGTCGGTGATCGTGAAGTTGGAGACGCCCACGTCAGCCTTGCCGCCCTGCTTGATGAGGGGGATGATCGCGTCGAACTTCATGGCCGAGAGGTACTGACTCTCGAGACCCATCTTCCCGGCGATGGCGACCATGAGGTCGACCTCGAAGCCCTCGGGCTCGCCGGTCTTCTCGTTGGTGGAATCCAGTGGCGGGTTGGCCAGGTCGGATGCCACGAGGATCTTGCCGGACTCGACGAGCGAGTAGCTGGCGGCGGATTCTGACGTCGACGAGCTGGTGGTGCCGGAGGTCGAAGATCCGCAGGCTCCGAGCGCGAGCGTGAGTGCGGTACCGAACGAGCCGGTGACGAAGGTCCTTCTCGACAGCGTGTGCATGATGCTTCCTCTCGTATGCGTGAGGGGAACATTACGGCCTTGATACCACCCCTCCGCGTGCACAGCAGTGTCCCTCAGCCGAACTTCAGATTCTCCCTCCCCCGCATCTCTTAACAAGATTGTCATTCGAGGGTGCCCATTTTTCAGCAATTCTGCATATACCAACTGCCCTTTGAAATGAAATTGCATACAAATCGCACTAGATTGCATCAAACGCAATAGTCCGCACAAAAGAGGGCGGGAAGGCAGCTTGCCTCCCGCCCCCTGGCAGGTCTCTATGGATGGACGTCCTACACGCCGCCGTAGTAGTGCTCTCGCTCCCAGTCGGTCACGGTCGTGCAGAACTCGTCCCACTCGGCGCGCTTCTCGCGCACGAGGTACTCGAAGATGTGGTCGCCGAGCGTCTCGCGCATGAGGTCGCTCTCCTCGAACCAGTCGACCGCCTCGCCGAGGGTGCGCGGCAAGCGCTCGATGCCCTTGGCGGCAAGCTCGCGCTCGCTGAGCCGGAAGGTGTCGCACGTGGACTCCTCGGGCAGGGGAAGCTCCTCCTCGATGCCCTTGAGGCCGGCCGCCAGCGTCACCGCGAGGGCGAGGTAGGGGTTGGCCGTGGGATCGGCGCTGCGGAGCTCGACGCGCGTGGCGATGTGCTTGCCCGGCTTGTGCGTGGGGATGCGAACGAGCGCCGAGCGGTTCTTGCGACCCCAGGTCGCGTAGTTGGGAACCTCGCCGCTGCGAATGAAGCGCTTGTAGGAGTTGACGGTGGGGTCGGTGACCAGGGTGAACTCCGGCGCGTACTTGAGCAGGCCGGCCACGTAGTGCTGGCCGAGCTCGGAGAGGTGCGCCGGGTTCTCGTCCTTGGACGCCCAGAAGAGGTTCTCGCCCTCATGGTCGAGAAGCGACTGGTAGAGGAACATCGCCGAACCGGGGACGCCCGAGATGGGCTTGGGCATGAACGAGGCGAACATGCCCTTCTCGGCTGCCTCCTGCTTGATGACGAGACGCGCGGTCATGATGTTGTCGGCGCAGCTCACGGCCTCGGCGAAGCGGAGCTCGATGCCGTTCTGGGAGGGGCCGGAGGCGTGGAAGGAGTACTGCACCGGGATGGACATCTTCTCGAGCAGGAGCGTCGTGGAACGGCGCAGGTCACGCGCGGCGTCCATGGGCGTGAGGTCGAAGTAGCCCGCGGTGTCGAGCGGAACCGGGTTGAGGTCGTTGTCAAAGTAGAAGTACTCTATCTTGGGACCGACGTTGTAAACGAAGCCCTGCTCGTCGGCCCTTTGGAAGATGCGGTCGAGGACGCCGCGGGGATCGCCCTCGAAAGGCTCGCGGGACGGCGTCTTGATGTTGCAGAACACACGCGCGACGCCGCTCTCGCTCGGACGCCACGGAAGCAGCTGGAAGGTGTCCGCCACGGGGAAGGCGAGCATGTCCGATTCCTCGAGCGACGAGAAGCCGTCGACCGACGACCCGTCAAAGCCGATGCCCTCCTCGAAGGCCTCCTCGAGCTCCTCGGGCGAGATCGAGAACGACTTGAGGTTCCCGAGAACGTCGGTGAACCATAGTCGCACGAAGCGGATGTCTCGCTCCTCCACGGTACGTAGGACGAAGTCGATGTCCTTCTGACTGCCCATGCGGTCCCCTTTCAAGGCGCCGACTGCAGATTCTCATTCGTGGATTACGTTCTCACATACGTGTTTCGCGACTGTTTCAGCATGCGAGACTCTGGGCCGACGGTTTGGATGGCTGGCGAGAATACCGTGTTACTCGTGGTCAGAGGCCTTGCCGAGGGCGTCGTCCGCTCGCTTCACCATGTCGTCGGCGGCATGGCAGCGGCCGGTGAACCGAGAGGTGCACATACCCCTGCTGACGCAGCTCGCGCACTCCGACCGATTGGGTCTGGCGAGTCGGCGAACGCACAGCACGAAGACGGCAGCGACTGCCGCGATGATCACGAAGTCCGATACGCCCATTGCGTTCACGCTCCCTACCACCCACGCGACGATTTGCGCAGTACAAGTGTTAACCAGAGAAAACTATACCCAAGAGCGTCATACTGAATCAGAAGCGGTATCGATGCCGCACACAACGCGCAAGAGAAGGGAATCCTCCGATGGACAACGACCAGACCATGACCCTTGTCATCATCCGTCACGGCGAATCCGAGTGGAACCTCAAGAACCTCTTCACAGGTTGGACGGACGTCGACCTCACTGACACCGGACGCGCGGAGGCACACGCGGGTGGCAAGGCCCTCAAGGAGGCTGGCTACGACTTCGACCTCTGCTACACGTCCCTTCTCAAGCGCGCCATCCACACGCTTAACTGCGTCCTCGACGAGCTCGACCGCAACTGGCTCCCCGTCACCAAGGCATGGCAGCTCAACGAGCGCCACTACGGCGCCCTCCAGGGTCTGAACAAGGCTGACGCGGCCGCCGAGCACGGCGAGGCTCAGGTCAAGATCTGGCGTCGCTCCTTCGACATCTGCCCACCCGCCCTCCAGCCCAACGACCCGCGCGACCCCCACATCCTCGAGATGTTCCGCGACGTCCCCTCTGAGGACCTCCCCTACACCGAGTGCCTGAAGGACACGATCGCCCGCGCGTGGCCGTACTTCGAGGAGAACATCAAGCCCCAGATGGAGGCCGGTAAGCGCGTCCTTATCGCCGCTCACGGCAACAGCCTCCGCGCCCTCGTGATGCAGTTCGAGAAGCTCACGCCCGAGCAGATCCTCGAGGTCAACATCCCGACCGGCATCCCCTGCGCCTACACCTTCGACAAGGACTGGAATATCCTCGACAAGCACTACATCGGCGACCCGGCCACCATCGAGGCCAAGATCAACGCCGTCGCCAACCAGGGCAAGGTCAAGAAGTAGCTTCTCGCTCCATGCGTACGCCCGACGCCCCGTGCCCCCTTCGGCACGGGGCGTTTTTATGGAAAAGGGGACAGGTGTATATTCCATGCCATTCAATAAATTTGAATGGATATTCAGCACTCCCCTACCTCAGACGACATCGCCGACGCACGACCAATCCCGTCGCATCCTGAACAATGCTCCATTGTTGTTCATCTGCCCATCCCTAGAATGAACATCGTTCAGATAGAGCTCACGGGAAAGGGAACAGCCCTATGAAGGTCAAGACGAGAAATCTGCTGCTCATCGCCTGCGCTGTATGGTCGGCAGCCGGCTTCAACATCCTCCGCATCGGCGTCGAGTCATACCACACCAACCTTTCGATGCTGAACCTTCTTCTGTCCGCAATCGTGTTCGGCGTGTTCCAGGTCTTCGTGTTCGGACGACTTGTGGAGAGACACCATGGAAGGATCATGGGCTACGAGGCAGAACGGCAGTACTTCTACAAGTTCTTCGATGGGAAGTCATTTGCCATCATGGCTTTCATGATGACTGGCGGAATACTGCTCAGGGGCTCGGGCATCGCACCCGAGCGCTTCATTGCCGTGTTCTACTCCGGTCTGGGAGCCTCCCTGCTCACAGCTGGGATTCTCTTCGGGCGCAAGTACCTCGAGGCAAGGCCTGTCATCGGAGCATAACCTGGAAAAGGGGACAGGTGCATATTCCATGCCATTCAATAGTCATGAATGGCATGGAATATGCACCTGTCCCCTTTTCCAGGTCAGAGCGACGAGGCGATGACCACGGCCGCTATCCCGACCGAGACGAGCGGCACCGTGCCGTCGAAGAACGCCGGCCAAGGACCGAGCCGGTAGTAGAGCACGTAGCAGACGAGGCTCGCCACGACGAGCACTCCGACCGTCACGTAGAGGGCCACCGCACGCTGCTGGGAGATGACCCCCGCGGAGAGGGCTCCCACGACGGCGCACTCGAAGGCGCACCACGCGACGATGAGGAGAAGCTCGGTGGTTATCTGCCTGTCGAGGAGCTTGCTGGTCACGGCCGCGAGGACGACGTATGCCACCGCTCCCGCGACGAGGTATGGCAGAGGCGAGAAGCCCTCCGCGCCCGGCAGCTGCGAGAGCGCCCCGCCAGCCGAGAAGCACCCGATCACGCCGCAGACCGCCGCGCCGAGGATGAGCGCCACGCCGAACCAGTAGAGGGGACCCTCGATGTGCGTGTTCGGCCTGAAGAAGAGTGCCCACCAGGCCAGGTAGAGCGCGCAGCACACGGCGAGAAGCACGTGTCCGCGAGCAACGGTCGCAGCGGCACCTGATGCAGCCATGCTAGTCCTCCGTTCCCGGGCGCCTGCGAAGCTTCTTGACGTCCGACCTGCAGTGCTTCGCCTCGAGGCGACGGCGCACCGACGCCTTGGAGGGTCTCGTCGCGTGACGGACCTTGGGAGGGATCGCGCGGCGCTCGAGCTCCGAGCGGATCTTCGCCAGACAGGTCTGGCGGTTCCGGAGCTGGCTTCTCTGCTCGCGGCTCGTGACGACGATGCCCGTGGGCGCATGCCGCATGCGCACTGCCGAGTCCGTCGTGTTCACGCCCTGGCCGCCTGGGCCGGTCGCGCGGAACACGTCGACCTCGCACTGCTCGTAGAGCTCGTCAGGCGTGAGCCTGGCAAAACGGGCGTAGTCGCGGTATGTGAGCTTCTTCTCCATGGCAACAGTCTAGCGAAAAGAGCGTCTGTGACGCGCCGGGCACCAGCTGCCGTCCCAGCCGTCGCCAGGCGGCCGTTGTGTCGTGCGACGCGCTCCGTCGCGCGGAAATTGTGTCGCACGATAGGTTTTTGTACACGAACGTATCGCACGACACAAATCAGAGCCTCAAATGTATCGCACGATAGGATTTCGTACATAAACCTATCGTGCGACACAAACTTTGCGCGGCGCCGCCAGGCGACGCACCGCCATCAGCCCGTGTTCTGAAGGCCTGCGGCGACGCCCGACACGGTGCAGAGGATGAGGTAGACGAGACGGTCACGCTCCTCGCTCGTCAGCTCGCCGTCACCTTCGCGCAGCTCGCGAAGGGCGTGGGCCTGCTCGACGGAGAGCACGTTCACGAAGGGCAGCCTCATGCGGATCACGGGGCCGAGGACGCGGCGGTGCTCGAGGGGCCAGGCGTTGCCGGTGATGTCGAGCACCCATCTGCGCGCGAGCGCCATCTCGTCGAGGACCTTCTCGGTAAGGTCGTCTCGGTGACCGAGGTCCAGGTAGAGACGGGCGATCCGCTCGTCGGTCTTGGAGAGCGACATCTCGATGTTGTCGACGAAGGTGGTGAAGAGCGGCCACTCGGCGTACGCCTTTCGCAGGAGCTCGAGGTCGCCGACCTTCTCGCAGGCGGTGCCGAGGCCGTACCACGCGGCGAGGTTCACGCGTGCCTGCGACCACGAGAAGATCCACGGGATGGCGCGCAGGTCATCGAGGGACGTGGCACCGAGGCCGCGCTTGGCGGGACGGCTTCCGATGGGCATGAGGCCGATCTCGGTGAGGGGCGTGACCGTGGAGAACCACTCGGGGAAGCCGTCGGTGCCGAGAAGGTCGAGGTAACGCTCGCGAGAGGCGGCGTCGAGGGCGGAGGCGAGCTCGGAGTAGCGGTCGGTCGTCTCGGTGTTGACCCACTCGACGGACGGCGCGGACTGCAGGAGCGTGGCGCCCGCGACCGACTCCACGTGACGACGGGCGAGCGTGGGGTCTCCGTAGCGCGCGAAGATGACCTCGCCCTGCTCGGTGAGCTTGAAGCGGCAGTTGACCGAGCCCTTGGGCTGCGAGAGCACCGCCCGGTTGGCGGGACCGCCGCCACGTCCGACCGCGCCGCCGCGTCCGTGCATGAGGACGAGGTCGATGTTGTTCTCCTCGGCCCACTGCGCGATCTCCTCCTGGGCACGGTGGAGTACGAGCGTCGCCGAGGTGGGGCCGGCGTCCTTGGAGGAATCGGAGTAGCCGAGCATGACCTCGAGCCGACGGCCGGTCTGCGCGAGGCGTCGCTGCACGTCGGGCAGGGCGATGATCCCGTTGAGGGTGGCGACGGCATTCTCGAGGTCGGCCACCTGCTCGAAGAGCGGGATCACATCGAGGACGGGCACGTCGGCCTCGTGGGCGAAGGCGAGGCGCGCGAGCTCGTACACGTCGGCGACGTTCTGGGCGCTCTGCGTGAAGGAGATGATGTAGCGGCGCGCGGCGTCGACGCCGTTCTTCCGCTGGATGGAGCCGATGGCGCGGAAGGTGTCGAGGACCTCGCGCGTCATGGGCTCGAGCTCTCCCCTCTCTCCCCAGCGCCCGTGCTCGCGGATGTCGGCGAGGGCACGCGCGTGCACGATCGAGTGCTGGCGGAACTCCATCTCGACCATGTGGAAGCCGAAGGTCTGCGCCTGCCAGATGACCTTCTGGAGCGGGCCGTAGGCCGTGCGGGCGGCACCCGCCTTGGCGAGCGAGCGCTGCACGACGATGAGGTCGTTCACGTACTCGTCGGCGCTCCCGTACATGAGGTCCGCCGTGCGCTGGACGGTCGCGTCGAGACGGTCGGCGATGACGAGCATGGCGGCGCGGTGCATCTCGTCGGCGGAGATCTCGAGCGCGTGCGAGGAGAGCGCCTCGCTCATCTCCACCTGGTGGCTCCAGAGGTTGACGAGCTGCTCGGACGGTGGCGTCGACATGGCGTCGAGCGTGAGGTTCCTGCCCACGTAGCGGGTGCGCTCGGCGAGGGCCTCGAGCATGTGCGTGCGGAACTTCTCGGCGACCTTGCGGCTCACCCTTGCGGTGACGTTGGGGTTGCCGTCGCGGTCGGAGCCGATCCAGCTGCCGGGGTGAAAGAACGCGGGGCAGATGGGCGGCACGGTGCCGGCCTTCTCGCCAAGCTCCCAGTCGTCGAAGCGGCGGTAGACCTCCGGGACCATGTCGAAGAGCGTGCTGTCGAAGATGTCGATGATGGTGTCGGCCTCCTCGACGGGGGTCGGCTTCTTGTGGGCGATCGGGGACGTGCGGAAGAGCGCGTCGATCTCCTGGAGCATGAGCCGCTCGTTCTCCCTGAGCTCGATGCCCGAGAGGTCGGAGCGCCTGTCGAGAAGGACGGCGATGCGTCGGATCTTGCCCTCGACCGCCTTGCGGCGGGCCTCCGTGGGATGCGCGGTGAACACCGGCCGGAACTCGAGCCGGCCGAGCAGGGCGAGCGCCTTGCCGCGGCCGCACTCGTCGACGAGCCGGTGGTAGGCGACGGTGATGTCGTTGATCGGGTCCTCGTCCGCCCGCACGGACACGTCGTGCTCGCGGGACCGCAGGGACGAGACGCGGTAGTTCTCCTCGCAGATGTTGGCAAGGTGGAAGTAGGCGACGAACGCCCTCATGATGATCGTGGCCTTCTCGGTGGGCATCTCGTCGATGGTCGAGACGAGACGCACGAAGGCCTCGTCCTCGCTGCCGGTCTCGCCCGCCTCGTCACCATGGGCCGCGATGGCGTCCTTGAGCAGCGCGTCGAAGGTGTCGCGCAGGCTGGGGTCGTACTCCTTGAGAACCTTGCGGACCAGCCGCAGAAAGAGGGTCAGGTTGTCGCGAATTCCCTCTGGCAGGTCAACCTCGGCGAGGGTCACGCGGGCCGCTGCCGTCTCGAGGTCGGTTCCCTCTGACGGGTCCATCCTTCCGGTGATGCTCATGTTGTCGGACAAGGCGTCCTCCTCATGCGTTGTTCGGCTTCCTTGGGCCATCTTCACCATACGTGCGAGAGCCCCCGCTGCAGACGTACTCCACACCGACGAAATACGCGCGACACGCACCCACCCCGACCAGTGCGCGAGTTTTTCGAAGGATGGGATCGCGGTGCGTAGGCGGGGTACAATTGGGCTTCATGATATCGATTCTACCCAGGAAAGCAGCCGCACCGATGAACCCCTTGTCCAAGCTCAGAAGAAACCGCGGGGAATCCCGGGACGCCTCTGACGACGCACCCCACGCCACCCCGCGCTACGGCGAGCGCTACAAGGCGTCCGGCGAGCCTCGCAGGCGCTCCAAGCGCCGCGAGAAGGACAAAGAGAGGGACACCGAGCCGAGCTTCCTCGCGCGCACGGTCGACCACTGGTGGGACCGCCTTCTCGGTGCCGTCTACTCGAGGTCGTTCTCCGAGCAGTCCGAGCAGTACATGGCCCACCGCACCACGCGCGACTACGTCTGCAACACAATCGGCCAGGCCCTGTGGGGCGGGCTCTTCCCGCTGCTCACCATCGTCTGCACCCAGCTCGTGGGTGCCGAGCAGGCCGGCTACTTCTCGATGGCCTTCGTCGTGGGCACGCTCCTGCTCTTCCTGGGCAACTACGGCGTCCGCACCTACCAGGTGTCGGACATCGACGAGATGGAGTCCTTCTACGACTACCAGCTCAACCGCGCCATCACCTGCGTGGCCATGCTCGCCGTCGGGCTCGTCTACTGCAGGCTGCGCGGCTATGACGCCACCATGGAGTCAATCTGCATGGGCGTGCTGTGCTTTCGCGCCGTCGACGCGCTCGCCGACGTCTACGAGGGCCGCCTCCAGCAGAAGGACAAGCTCTACCTCGCGGGCCTCTCGCAGGCCGTCCGCTGCGGACTCGCCTTCATCGTCTTCACCGTCGTGCTCTTTGTCACGCGCGACCTCGTATGGGCGTCGCGAGGCATGGCCATCGGCGCCGGCGTGTCCTTCATCCTTCTCACGCTGCCCCTCGCGCTGTTCGAGACCGACAAGAGCCTCCCACTGTCACTACGCGGCGTGGGCGAGGTCTTCGTCCAGTGCTTCCCGCTGTTTATCGCGCTCTTCCTCTACAACCTCATCGACTCGATGCCCAAGTTCGCCATGGAGGGCGTGCTCACGTACGACAACCAGCTCTACTACAACGCCATGTACTTCCCTGCGCACGCTATCCTCATGGCGGTCGGCTTCGTCTACAAGCCGCAGCTCGTGAGGCTCGCCGGCATCTGGGCCGACCCCGACAAGCACAAGCGCTTCGACCTCATCGTGCTCGCGATGTTCGCGGTCATCGCCGTTATCACCGGCATCATGGCACTCTTCATGGGCTGGATCGGCATCCCCATCATGAGCTTCCTCTACGGCATCAACTTCGAGCAGTACAGGTCACTCGTCTACGTCATGGTCTGCACGGGCGGCATCTGCGCGGCCATCGACTTCCTCTACCAGATCATCATCCTGCTCCGGGAGCAGCAGGCTGTCACGAGGCTCTACCTCATCGCCTGTGCCTTCTCACTCCCCGTCGCCCTGCTGCTCATCAACTTCTCCGGGCTCGCCGGTGCCGTGGTCGCGAGCGTCGTGATCATGGCCATGCTGCTCGTGCTCCTGCTCAGCGAGTACCTCGTCCTCCGCAAGCGCGCCGAGACGGCATACTGAGGCGACTAGGCGCTGGCGAGAAGGGAGCCCAGCCGCAGTCCTGCGATGACGGCGATGATGCAGACGCCCACGTTGAGTGCCACGTTGATTGCGGCTCCCGTCCAGGATCCGGCCTCTACCAGCTGGAACGTCTCGCTTGAGAACGTCGAGAAGGTCGAGAGACCGCCGCAGAGACCGACCGCGAGGAACAGGCGCACCTCGGATGGCAGCGAACTCGTGAGGTCGAACCCCGTGACCACACCGATGAGCAGGCCAGCGAGGACGTTTGCCACGAACGTGCCGACGGGGATGCCCGGGAACAGCCCGCGGAGCCAGAGGCCGATGCCCCACCTGCTCACGCTGCCGAGAAACCCGCCGATGCCGACGCTCAGAAACTCTCTCATGACATCCTCCGAACAGAAATCGGGCCGACGGCCCTGCCTGCGGCGCAGCTGCGCCCTGACAGAAGCCATCAGCCCGAAGGCGGTTTTGCCATTGTGGCCGGGGAGGCGTTCATTCCCCCATCCCGCCGCGGCGAGACTCGGACATTCTACCAGTCCCGAAATGACAGTCCGGTTACGGCCGCCGCTCTTTCAGGCGAATCTTGTGGTGTTCCGTTCGTTTCGCGGCTCCAGAGAGGACCAGAAGTGAACGGAACACCACAAGATTCGCCTGAAAGCCGAGAGGGGCGTCTTGGCATGGAAAAGGGGACAGGTTCATTTTCCAGGTAATGCGATTTACCTGGAAAATGAACCTGTCCCCTTTTCCATGCCAAGACGGCCGGGGGTAGGCCTCAACGCCACCCCCGGCCGCCACACAGCGTACCGAGCCGTTCTTTTCTTCTCGCCAGGCTACAGGAGCCTCAGAGAGACCTCCTTGAGCTGCTGGCCGGTGACCTCGGACGGCGCAGCGCTCATGAGGTCGCTGCCGCTGCTCGTCTTCGGGAAGGCCATGACCTCACGGATGGAGTCAGAGCCGGTGAGAAGCATGCACACGCGGTCGAGGCCGAGGGCGAAGCCGCCCATGGGGGGCGCACCGAACTCGAGAGCCTCCATGAGGAAGCCGAACTGCGCGTTGGCGCGCTCCTCGGAGAAGCCCAGGAGCTTGAGGATGCGCATCTGCAGCTCGGCGTCGTGGATACGCATGCCGCCGCCGCCCGCCTCGAAGCCGTCCATGACAAAGTCGTAGGTGTGCGACCCCACGGAGAGCGGGTCGGACTCGAGGCGGTCAAGGTCGGCCTCCTCCGGCTGGGTGAAGGGCTGGTGCTCGGCGGCGTACGCCTTGCGCTCCTCGTCCCAGTGGAACAGCGGGAAGTCGACGACCCAGAGGAAGTCGTGGCCATCGCGCGGAACATCGAGCGCGTCGGCCATGTGGCAGCGCATGCCACCGAGAATCTCGTCGGCGTGAAGGCGGGTCTCGACGGCGAACATGACGAGGTCGCCGGGTTCGACGTCCATCTCGGCGCGCAGTCCCGCCATCTCCTCGTCGGAGAAAAACTTGACGATGGGGCTCGTCACGGAGCCGTCCTCGCGGAAGGCGATGTACGCGAGGCCCTTGGCGCCGAAGCCGGCGGCGACGTCGGCGAGCTTGTCGATCTGCGCACGGGGCCACTTGCCGGCGCCCTTGGCGTTGATGGCCTTGACGCGGAGCTTGGGGTCGGCGGCAGCGCTCGCGAAGAGCTTGAACTTGGAGCTCCCGAAGAGCTGGGTGACGTCATGCAGCTTCATGTCGTAGCGGGTGTCGGGCTTGTCGGTGCCGTAGGTGTCCATGGCATCCCAGTATGAGATGCGGCGGAACGGCAGCTCCATCGTGATGCCCATCCTGGCGAAGGCGTCGGCGAGGACGTCCTCGAGGGCGCCCATGACGTCATCCTGGCGGACGAAGCTCATCTCGATGTCCACCTGCGTGAACTCGGGCTGGCGGTCGGCGCGGAGGTCCTCGTCGCGGAAGCACTTGGCCACCTGGTAGTAACGCTCGACGCCGCCGACCATGAGCAGCTGCTTCAGGAGCTGCGGCGACTGCGGCAGGGCGTAGAAGTGACCGGGCTGGGTGCGGCTCGGCACGAGGAAGTCGCGCGCGCCCTCGGGAGTCGACTTGAACAGGCAGGGCGTCTCGACCTCCATGAAGTCGCGGCCGTGGAGCGCCTCGCGAATTGCGAAGGTGAAGTCAGAGCGGAGCTTGAGGTTCGACATCATCTTCGGACGCCTGAGGTCGAGGTAGCGATAGCGAAGGCGCACGTCCTCGGCAGTGTCGACGTGATCCTCGATCTGGAACGCGGGGGTCCTGGAGGTGTTGAGGACCTCGATGCCGGTCACGTAGACTTCGACGGCACCGGTATCGAGCTTGTCGTTGTCCTGCCCCTCGGGGCGCTCGTGGACAGTTCCGGTGACCATAATCGGCCACTCGGAGCGAATGGTCTCCGCGGTGTGGAAGGTCTTCGCGTCGCACACCTCGGGGTCGAACGAGACCTGCGTCACGCCCGCGCGGTCGCGGAGGTCGACGAAGATCAGGCCGCCGTGGTCGCGGCGATGCCAGACCCAGCCGGTGAGAGTGACCTCCTCGCCAATGTTGCCCTCGCGGAGCTCTCCGCAGGTGCGGGTGTGCATGGAGTGAGAATCCATTACGTTCCTCTCGTCTCTACCGTCCCGTGTCGGAACGGACGGCTTCCCAGCAGACGGCGGCGAGGCGTAGACAGCGTGTCGCCGCATGCGATTAGCGATTGTACTACGGCCCCCGTGTTGCTAGGCGACCATGAAAGGATTCGGAAACTATCCGTCGTGATGCCACATGCCTCCTGTCGTTTCCGTGTCGATGGGTCCAGGCGAGCGGAGCCGCCGGCGCGCGCGTGTACCCTCACCACGAGAAGACCAGCCAGGAGGATGCAGGACATGCCGTACAGAACCGCGATTTTCGACCTCGACGGAACGATGCTCGACACACTCACGGACTATGCGGCCGCGGTGAACCACGCGCTTGCCTCGCAGGGCATGCCCCAGCGCTCCATAGACGAAGTCCGTCTCGCCACGGGAAACGGCATCGAGCACCTCATGCGCGAGTCTGTGCCCGCGGAAACGGGCGAGAAGGACTTCCGGCGCGCCTTCGACGCGTTCAAGCGCTACTACGCGGCGCACACCAACGACACGACCCACCCCTACCCCGGCATGCTCGACCTGGTCGTGCGCCTGCGCGGACGCGGGGTCAAGTGCGCGCTCGTCTCCAACAAGGCGGACTTCGCCGTGAAGTCGCTCACGCGGGACTACTTCGAGGGCGTCTTCGACTACGCCATGGGAGAGCGGCAGGGCATCCCCAAGAAACCGGCACCCGACATGTGCGACGTCATTCTCGCCGACCTCGGGGCCACGCGCGAGGGTCTCGTCTACGTGGGGGACTCGGAGGTCGACATCGCCACCGCCCGCAATCTCGGCTGCGACTGCATCATCTGCTCGTGGGGTTTTCGGGACCGGGACTGGCTCGTCTCCCAGGGCGCCACGAGAATCGTCGACACGCCTGACGAGCTCGGGGCGGCAATCCTCGCATAGGGTGACACCACATATCCTCCATAGGCATCTACCTGCGGCTGATTCAGCCTACGCCCAGTTTTACAACGCTTGCCAGAACCTTTTGGAACAGAACGCGATTCATGCCGACATGGGGGGTATAGTTCTTGCAAAGCAGGTCAGGGCTTTCGACGAAAGGACAGCCATGGGAAAGAAAGCTTCTGAGGCACTCGATATCAATTACGACGACCTGGCCGAATACTTGCACGTCAACCATTCGGTCTATATGAAGGTCGGCTCCGACGTCTACTATCTCACCGACGTCAACTACGAGGCGTGGCGTGCCCAGGACACCAGCCGTCGTAACTCCAAGAATCACTTCGTCGACTGCTCCGAGCTCGTAAGCACCGTCAGCGAGTTTCTCGCCCTTCCGTTCGTCCACGGCAAGACCATCAAGGACGTCTTCGACCAGGCCACGTTCTACGCCTCGGTCGACGGCAAGAAGGAATAGCGACAAGGTCGCGCGCACCATCTGACGTATCAGGGGCCGGGAGTCTGTGCACTCCCGGCCCCTGTTGTGCGCATGGGACGCACTCCGCTGCCACGCGCATCGTGGTCCCCGGCATCGCGTCTACTCCAGCTGGTCGTCCTTCGACTTGGTGCCGTCATCGGAGTACTCGAGCTCGCCGATGAGGCTTCTGAACTCGTTGTCCACGGCGTTCTTGTGCGGCGAGCGCTTGGCATACCGCCCGACGGCGGCCTTGGACTTCGAAATGCTCTGCAGCGTGCCCGCGCCGGCGACGCAGCCGCCCGGGCAGGCCATGCCTTCGAGCAGGTATCCCGGGTACTTCCCCTTCACGGCGTCCTTCATCATCTTCCGGCAGCCGTCGAGGCTCTCTGCGCAGGCTATCTTGACCTCGGCGTCGGGATGGTCGCGACGGATGACGTTGGCAACGGCGTTCGTCACGCCGCCGGAGACGGCGAAGTTGCGGGCGTCCTCGCTCGCCACGTCGAAGTCGGACTTGTTGTCGTCGGCAAGGGACAGGTAGTCGATGTCGCGCGCGTCCATCATGCCTGCCATCTCCTCGAAGGTGAGCACGAAGTCGACCTCGGAGCGCACAGACGAGCGCATGGCCTCGAGCTTCTTCGCGGAGCAGGGCCCCACGAAGACGATCCTCGCCTTGGGGTGCTGCTTCCTGATCATGCGTGCCGTGAGCGTCATCGGCGTGAGGGCCATGGAGATGCACTCGGCGTTATCGGGAAACTCCTTCTTCGCCATGGACGACCACGCGGGACAGCACGAGGTTCCCATGAACGGCAGCTTGTCCGGCACCTCGGAGAGGAAGTCCTCGGCCTCCTGCACGCTGCACAGGTCGGCACCGAGCGCAACCTCCTCAACGCCCGAGAAGCCCAGCTCCTTGAAGGCCTCGCGAAGCTTGCCCACGTTGCCCTTGCCGCCGAACTGGCCGACGAAGGCGGGCGCCACGGCCGCGATGACCTCCTCGCCCGAGAGGATTGACCAGATGACCTGCACGAGCTGGCTCTTGTCGGCGATGGCTCCGAAGGGGCAGTTGATGAGACACTGTCCGCAGGCCACGCACTTATCGTGGTCGATCTTGGCGCGACCGTGCTCGTCCGAGCCGATGGCGTTCATGCCGCAGGCCTCGGCGCAGGGACGAACGTAGTGATGAATCGCCTGGTAGGGGCAGGTCTTTGCGCAGAGGCCGCAGTGGATGCACTTCTCTTGGTCGATGAAGGCCTTCTTGTTGACGAAGGAGATGGCGCCCTTGGGGCAGATCTCGCGACAGGGGTGCGCGAGACAACCCTGGCAGGTGTTGGTGACCTCGTACTCGTTGTCCTTGCAGGCGTTGCAGGCGAAGGTGATCACGTTGATGAGAGGCGGCTCATAGTACTGTTCGGGGCCGGCCGCGGCCGCTAGGCCGTCGGAGATGTGGTTGGGCTTGTCGACGCCCTGGAGCGAGAGACCCGAGGCGAGGCGGATGCGCTCGGTCACGATGGCGCGTTCGAGGAAGACACTCCCTCGATAGGTGGCCACGTCTCCGGGGATGATCTTGTAGGGCAGCTCCTCGAAGGCGGCGTCCATGTCGGCGTAGGTCCATTCGGGGTTGTTCGCCGCACTGTAGACGACGCGCGCGACCTCGCAGAAGACCTTCCTGCGGATGTCGGTGAGATTCGTGTATACGCCACGCATGGTGTCAGCCATGAGCTTCCCCTCTCGCTGGACTCTCGGTGTTCCCAGTATGCATCAGTTCTCGGGCAAGGGCGTGTCCCAGCCGTGAAACCTCTCGGGCCAGGGCGTGCGCACGACGATCGCCTCGCCCGTCACGGGGTGCGTGAACCGCTCCTCCCACGCGTGGAGCATAAGCCCATCGTCCGAACGCTCCCCTCCGTACAGGGCGTCGCCCACGACCGGAAAGCCGAGGCTCGCCAGGTGCACGCGAATCTGGTGCCGCCGTCCCGTTCCCAGCTCGACGAGGAGGAGCGAACGCCCGTCGCGCGTTGCAAGCCGCGACACGCGCGTGAGCGAGGCCTTCCCCGTGGGCGAGACGCGCATGCGGCGCGCGTCATGGCGGTCGCGCCCGAGGGGCTTCTCGATGACCGTGTCGCCCTCGGGAAAGCAGCCCGAGACCTCGGCGAGGTAGCGCTTCCGCATGGCCCCGCCCGCCACGAGCGCGTCGAAGGCCGGCTGGAACTGCTCGGTCTTGGAGAAGAGCACGAGGCCGGTCGTCTCCACGTCGAGGCGCTGAACGGCCTGGGCGACCGCACGGCTTCCCTCGGCGGCGAGATGGGCCTGCACGCGGTCGCCGAGCGTCTCCGCGCCGGTACCGTCACCATGGACGAGAAGGTCGGCGGGCTTGTCGGCGACGAGTGCGAGGGGGTCCTCCCAGACCACGCGCGCGGACTCCGTCGCCGTCGGTCGCGCGGACGCGGATGGTTCGAGCATGACCTCGACCGTCTCTCCCGCCGTGACTCGCGAGGCTCCCGCGAGGGCGGAGCCGTCCTCGCGACGCACGAGACCGTGGCGAAGTGCCGCGTCCGCCGAGGTGCGCGACATGCCGAGCGAGAGTGCGAGCGCCGTGGCCGAGCACTCTTCGCATGCCGTGGCGACAAGGGCCGTCTCCCCCAGAGCAATCATGCGCGCGACATTGTTCGCCATCATCCAACCCGTCCTTCCTCACCATGCCTACCGACACAGGCGGCACCTTACACAATCGTAAGCTGAAAGCGGCATGAAGCCGCAACTCGTTACGGTATGCTTTAGGTGGTTTATCTGGGCACCATCCACTAACGATGATAACCGCCCACGTCTGAGGTTCTCCGAACACACCGTAACCGCGCGCACTGGAGGAGAAATGTCCGACTTCGTTCACAAGGTCGACACGCCCGACAATGGGCAGGAGTCCACCCCTCTCGACCAGAATCCTCATCCAATGGCTGGCGACGAGACCGAGACCGAGACGCCAGTCGAGTCTGCGACACCCGTCGTCGAGCCAGCGACGGAGCGGATGCCCCTCGCGACCATCGCCTCGACGAGCGACGGCGCAGGCGAGGAGGACGTCGAGGCAAAGCTCGCCTACGACAGCCTCATGCGCCATCGCAAGCAGCAGCGGCGGAAGAAGATCGTGCGCGCGGTCGTCATCGTGGCCGTCCTCGTCGTGCTCGGCGTCATCTGGTACCTCAACCAGAAGCCGTCCGAAAGCGGCACCTCGAGCAGCACCATCGCCACCGCCACGGTCACGCGCGAGGACTTCGAGGATGCGGTGTCGGCCTCCGGCTCGGTCAAGCCCGTCTCGTCGGTGATCGTGTCCCCCGAGGTCGACGGCATCATCGACCAGGTCAACGTCCAGGAGGGGTCGGTCGTCAACGCGGGCGACACGCTCTTCACGATCAAGAACGACACGCTCGACAAGAACGTCAAGCAGGCGGAGATCGACCTCCAGACCGCCAAGAACTCGGCGAACTCCGCCTATTCCACCTATAGCACCGCCTACAACGCCTACTACAGCGGCACGGGCGAGGAGCAAGCGGTGAACGAGGCCTACTCAGCCTACGAGAACGCCGCGCTCGCGCAGCAGACCGCCCAGTCCAACTACGACAGCGCCGTGGCGCAGGCCGCCAAGCGCACCGTGACCGCTCCTTCCGCGGGCAGTGTCGTGACCATGAACGCGGTCTCGGGCGCGTCGCTCGGCACCAGCGGCACGACCGGCACCACCACCGGCTCCCCGCTCATCCAAATAGCGGACCTCTCGCAGATGACCGTCACCGTGCAGGTCAACGAGAGCGACATCTCCAAGATCGCCGTGGACCAGGCCGCGACCGTCACCTTCGCGGCCCTGCCCGGCGTCACGCTCGACGCCACCGTCACGCACATCTCCACGATGTCGAGCGAGAGCTCGTCCCAGGGAGGCACCGGCATCGTGACCTATGCAGTCGACCTTCTCATCCCCCACCCCGTGGCAGAGCTCAAGCCCGGCATGACGGCGAGCGTCTCCATCAAGCTGCAGAGCGTCCCCGACGCCCTCACCGTCCCAACCTCCGCCCTCGTCCAGGTCGACGACAGCACCTACTGCGTCTACGTCGTCACCAATGCCGAGACGGGCGAGTCCGAGGAGCGCGACGTGACCGTCGTGGCCAAGAACGCCTCGACCGCCGTCATCGAGGGCAACGTGTCCGAGGGGGATGCGGTCCAGCTCCTCGGCTACTCGGACGACACGGGAAGCAGCAGCGAAACCACCTCCAACGCCGCGGCGCTCTAGCCATGGCCGCCCCCGTCATAGAGGTCGAGAACGTCTTCCGCATCTACGAGACCGCGGCCGGCTTCACTCCCGCGCTGCGAGACGTCTCTCTCACGGTGGATCGCGGTGAGTTTCTCGCCATCATGGGACCGTCCGGGTCAGGCAAGTCGACCCTCATGAACATCCTCGGCTGTCTCGACTCCCCCACTACGGGCACGTACCGGCTCGAGGGACTCGAGGTGTCGAGCCTCTCCGACGACGACCTCGCCGTCATCCGCGCCACGCGTCTGGGCTTCGTGTTCCAGTCGTTCAACCTGCTGCCGCGCACCACGGTGCTCCGCAACGTCATGCTGCCGCTCATCTACTCCGACGTGCCCGTGACCGAGCGTGAGCCGCGCGCCTTCAGGGCGCTGCGCTCGGTCGACCTCCCCGAGGAGCTCTACGAGCACAGCTCCAACGAGCTCTCCGGCGGCCAGATGCAGCGCGTCGCCATCGCCCGCGCCCTCGTCAACGACCCGTCCCTCATCCTCGCCGACGAACCGACCGGCAACCTCGACAGCGCCACGGGAGAGATGGTCATGAGGACCTTCCGCCGCATGCAGCGCCAGGGCAAGACCATCGTCCTCATCACCCACGGGGCAGAGGTGGCGGCCTGGGCCGACCGCGTCGTGTACATCCGGGACGGCAGGCTGATGAGCGCCGAGGAGGAGCGCGCCTTCGAGACGCGCCTCGCCGAGCGCGAGGCGACCCTGCAGAGGGAGGCGATCGCATGAGGCTCCGCGACCTCCTCTACGAGACGTTCACGGCCATCCGCGCCAACCGCGTGCGCAGCCTGCTCACCGTCCTCGGCATCGTCATCGGCATCGCGGCCGTCATCACCATGACCGCCCTCATCGACGGCATCAAGATGTCGCTCGTGGGGCAGCTCGGCCTCAACCAGTCTCGCCTCGTCTACATCTCCTGCAGCCCGGGCACGCGGCAGGTCACGATGGACGACCTCAAGCAGCTCGAGCTCAACGTGCCCGACTACGAGTTCGTCTCGGCGGTCTCGTACTCCAGCGGCAAGGTCACCAACGGCACGAAGTCGCTCGACACCGCGCAGCTCGTCGGATGCGACGAGAACTACTTCACCGCCGTGGGGTCCAAGCTCACGAGCGGGCGCCTCCTCACCGCTGACGAGTGCACAGGCGGAGCGATGAGCGTAGTCATCGACCAGCAGGTGGTCAACAAACTCTGGGGCTCCTCGGACACCGAGGTGGTGGGACAGAGCATCCGCATCAACAACGACTCATACACGATCGTCGGCGTCATCGAGGCGAGCAGCCTCAACGGCCAGATGATCTACCTTCCCTCTACCACGCTCGCCACGCGCGTGAGCGGCGTGGCGTCGATCGACCAGATCGTCGGCTACGCCCGCGAGGACGCCGACATGTCGACCATCGCCGACAAGACCAAGAACTTCCTCGTCAAATACTACGGCATCAGTAAGGAGAACCAGGACTACTCGGTCTCCATCACCACGATGAAGTCCATCGTGGACGAGCTCGACACCACGATGGCGTCGTTCCAGCTCCTCATGACCACCGTTGCGGGCGTCTCGCTCGTGGTCGGCGGCATCGGCATCATGAACATGATGCTCACCAACGTGACGGAGCGCATCCGCGAGATCGGCCTGCGCAAGGCGCTCGGGGCGAGAAGCTCCGACATCACGCGACAGTTCCTGCTCGAGAGCGTCACGCTCTGCATCGTGGGCGGCATCTTCGGGATTCTCCTCGGATACGGGGGCGCCTGGGCACTCGCGGGCCTCGCGTCGGGCATGGCGGGCATCGGCCAGATCGTGCCCGTGATCTCGCCCACGGCCGTCGGCATGGCGACGGGCATCTGCGTGGTCATCGGCATGATCTTCGGCTACGGCCCGGCACGCAGGGCGGCAAAGCTCGACCCCGTGGAGTCGCTCCGCTACCAGTAGGAGCTGCGACGTCGAAGGACAGCCGCGCGAGCTGTACCAATAAGCCAGAAGGATCCTTTTGACTCTTTGGTACGGCCCGCGGGCCGTCCACATGGGGGTACCGATAACGCCCTTTTGTCTCGGCAACGTTTGCCCAGTTGGCAGGGTGCCAATAACATCAAAGGATCCTTCGGGGCTTTTGGCACAGCACCAATAACGACTTATAATCCTGACCGGTCTTTGACTCGGTTCGTCGGAGGGTGGCCCTTTGGCTGCCAAAGGGCGTTGGCACCTTTGGCAGGCTGAAAGGCAAGGCTAGGACAGACGCTCCCCCACGCGTGCGGCGACATCGGCGAGAGGCACGCTGACCTGCTCGTGCGTGGACATGTCACGAAGGGTAGCAGTCCCTGCGGCGACCTCGTCGGGACCGATCACGACGCACACGGCGGCGCCGAGCTTGTCCGCCTGCTTGAACTGGCTCTTGAGGGAGCGGCCCTGGTAGTCCGCCTCGGTGCGGATGCCCGCCTGGCGCAGCGCGAGCGTCACGTCAAACGCGACGCCGCGCTCCTCCGACGAGGTGCATGCCACGTAGACGCAGGAGGGCTCGGGCGTCTCGAGCGAGCCGCCCTGGGCGGCCAGGGCGAGGGCGATGCGCTCGAAGCCCACGGCGAAGCCGATGCCCGGCGTGGGCTTGCCGCCCTCGAGCTCCATGAGTCCGTCGTAGCGACCGCCGCCTCCGATGGCGCCCACGCCACCGTCCGTGGCCTCCACCTCGAAGACCGTGCGGGTGTAGTAGTCGAGCCCGCGCACGAGCGTGGGGTCCTCGACGTAGGCGATGCCGGCGGCGTCGAGGTAGCTCTTGACCTTCGAGTAGTGCTCGGCGCAGTCGTCGCAGAGGTTGTCCGTGACGAGCGGCGCGTCTCCCATCACCTCGCGGCAGTGGTCGTTCTTGCAGTCGAAGGCTCGGAGCGGGTTGATGTCGGCGCGCTCGAGGCAGTCCTCGCACATCTCGTCGGCATGGTCGAGGATGAACTGGCGGACCCTCTCGCGATAGGCGGGCCGGCAGGCGGCGTCGCCCATCGAGTTGATGCGAAGCTCCAGCTTGGACGGGTCAAAGCCCAGTCGGCGGTAGAACTCCATGAGCACGATGACGCACTCGGCGTCAGCCGCGGGGTCGGAAGCGCCGAGCCACTCGATGCCGATCTGGTGGAACTGGCGGAGACGACCCTTCTGGGGGCGCTCGCCACGGAACATGGGCTCGGCGTACCAGAGCTTGACGGGAGCTGCGCCCTGCGGCACGAAGTTGTCCTCGACCGCGGCGCGAACGACGCCCGCGGTCCCCTCGGGCCGCATGGCGATGCGCTGCTTGGCCTTGAGGCCGGTCTCGGTGCCCGCCTCGAGGAGGTTCTCGAAGAGCGCGCCGGAGACGACGCGGAACATCTCCTTGCGCACGACGTCGGTCGACTCCCCGATGCCATGGACGAAGGTGTCCACCTGCTCGAACGCAGGCGTCTCGATCATGTCGAAGCCGTATGCCCCGAAGAGCTCGCGAGCCACATCCTGCATGTGCTGCCAGGCGCGCATGTACCCGCCGTACAGGTCCTCGGTACCCTGGATCTTCTGTGCCATGGTGGAACCTCCCCTCGCGCCTTCAGCGCGAACTCACGGCCGCGGCCACAAGCGACGAGCGGCGCCCGCCACCTTCCACGGCCATACGGGGAGCAAGTATACCCCGTCGAGAAGGACGTCGAAGGTCCCCGTCTCTCCCCACGGCTCGAGCGCATCACGTCCTGCCGAAACGCCGTGTCTAGCTCGCAGAGGGGCCGCCAGCAGAATGGACGGGTTGTGTGCCGATTGTTGGT
>DCZG01000099.1:0-10088 GCA_002331575.1 Atopobium sp. UBA2090
CTCGACACCCGCCGCCTCATCCTTCCTTATGGAGAGCTCGTACCCACGAACCGTGAGTTCGATGGGATCGCCGAGAGGAGCCACCTTACGCACGCGGACGCGCGTCCCCTTCGTGAGTCCCATGTCCATGATGCGGCGTCTCACCGCGCCCCCGCCATTGACGGCGGCAACCGTGCAGCTGTTCCCGACCCGTACCTCTCGAAGCGTGGTCATGCCTCTCCTTCCTTTATGCCGACGTACCGTCGGCGCCTGTCGACTGATGAAACGCATCCCGAGTCTCGTGATGGTTCTCAGCAGGTGATGACCTTCGCCGCCGTCTGGCGGTTGATGCCGAGACGAGCGCCCTTCACCTCGACGATAACGTCACCCGCGGCCCGCGACACCACGGTCACTCCGGCACCTGAAACAAAGCCGAGCGTCGCGAGATGACGCGCAAACTCGACATCGCCCTTGACGCAACAGACTCGCACGGTCTCCCCCGCATGAACCATGGAGAGCGGCATCCTGAGACAGCCGGGAGAACCGAAGGCCTCAGGCGTCTTGGTGTCACCGATGAGGATGCCGCTCTCGTGTACCATTTCGCACTCGTTCATTTCCCTCCCCCCGCAAGTCGACCCGCTACACGCGCTCTCTTCGTTTGTTAGGGTTTCCTAACTACTTTTGTATGGTATGCCTAACTTATGGATAATGCAACCGGAGATTGAAAGGAAGTCACTTTTCCTGCTCGTAGGGCGAGTGGCCTGTCCCTTGAGTCTCCACCCGTGAGCTCGGAGCCTCGCTATCCCGTTGACGCTTACAATGGGCAGAATGCGAACCGAGACGCGCGAGACCCCGAGGAGGCCACACGATGTCTGAAACAAAAATGGACGGGGCCGGTTCTCCGGACTCTCGCGAGATCGACCGTCGCTCAGCGATGCCGGAATCTGCGGAGATGTACCTCGAGACGATGCTCGTCCTCGAGAACGAGGGCAGGAGGGTCCGGGCGGTCGACATCGCCACAAGGATGGGTTTCACCCGCCCGACCGTGAGCGAGCAGCTCAAAAAGCTCGCCTCCGGCGGCTATCTCGTCGTCGGAGGCGATCATGAGATCAGGTTCACGGAGAAGGGCAGGCGGACGGCCGAGCACACCTACGAGCGCCACGTCCTGCTCTCGAAGCTCTTCGAGAGCGTCGGCGTGACCCCCGCGACCGCCGTTGCAGATGCCTGCCGTGTCGAGCACTACATCAGCGACGAGACCTTTGACTGCCTGCGGAGACACTACCTCGAACACGCGGAGACTTCTCACGGTCAGTCGACGGAAGCATGAGAAATGCTGCGCACGCTGGACGACTATCACACGGCGGAGGATATCGCACCAAATACCTGGCGCATCGACGAGAACCACTTCTCCAACTGCTACCTTCTCGAGGGAAGCGAGCGGGCCCTCCTGATCGACGCCGCCTGCGGGGTCGGCGACCTTCGCGCATGCGTGGAGGAGCTCACCGACAAGCCCGTCATCGCGGTGGCGACGCATCGCCATCCCGACCACGTCGGTGCCATGTGGCGCTTTGGGAGCTACGCCGTGAACCCGGCCGACAACGCCCTCGTCTACTCGTTCCTGTGCCTTCCCGCGTTCACGCGCCTGCTCGTGAAGAAGTCCGGCGGCGATGCGAGCGCTATCGCAAAGCAGGGACGCGTCTCCGCCCTCCCCCTGCGCGACGGCCAGTCGTTCTCGCTCGGCGACCGCACGGTGCTCGCACGCTCGACCCCCGGGCACACGGCAGGCTCGATGTCCTTCGTCGACGAGAAGGAGCGTCTGATCGTCACCGGCGACGAGATGAACCCCGACCTCTGGATGCACCTTCCGGGCTGCACGTCGCTCACGGTCTGGCAGAGCGGGGCGGACCTCATCCTCGGCTACCTCGAGCGCGGCTATGCGGGATGGTACGGCCATGGCGACGGGCGTCAATCGCTCGACCAGGCGAGGGAGACGCGACGGCTCGTCAGCGAGGTCATCGAGAAGTGCAAGCGCCACGAGCTCGGTCGAGGACGCGGATGCTACCCCGCCGAGGGCGGGAGTCTCGTGATTCGCTACCGGAGGATCTAGCAGCAGCCCTTCTCGCTAGAAACGAACCTGGGCGACGAGCACCTTGATGGGCTCCCCTCGGTCGGCGATGAGCTCGATGTCTCCCGCCGCCGCGGGGACCTGCACCGTCTCGACGTAGTGAATCCCAAGGGGTTCGAACGCACCCATCGGACTCGCGATGGTCGCTCCCCTTCCCGCCACCAGGTTGAGGACCGCATACTCCCCGCCGGTCCTCACCGTTGCCGAACGACCGGCCGCGATGTCATAGGTCCTCGTCTCGATGAACTCGAGCTCGTGCAGACCGGTGCGCGTGACCCTGAGACCAGGCTCGTCGCTCAGGACCTCGAACCTGTCGACGAGGTTGTCCCTCACCCATGTCGTCGTCCGGTCCCAACGGATGGTGCGCTTCCCGTCCTCGATGTGAATCGGCCGCGGGACCCCGTCCATGCCGAGACGCCCCCAGTCCCAGAGCTTGAACGTGAAGATGTAGGGCGTGGCGCTCACCTCGAGCACCATGCAGCCCGCGCTCGAGCAGTGGACGGTCCCCGCGGGGATGAGGAAGTGGTCGTGGGGAGCAGCGGTCCATCGGTTCACGAACCGGTCGGCATCGAAGGGCCTCCCGCCGTGCTGGGCGTCCTCGAGCGCGCTGACCATCTCGACGGGGTCGATGCCCTCCCTGAGACCGAGGAAGACGCCCGCGCCAGGCTCGGCGTCAAGGATGTAGTAGCTCTCGTCCTGCGTGTAGCTCATCCCGAACCGCTCGTGGATGTAGCCGGTGTCGGGGTGGACCTGGAGCGAGAGGTTCTGGCCACCCATCGTGTCCAGAAAGTCGAAGCGAATCGGAACCTCCGCGCCGAAGCGCGAGAAGGTCCTCTCCCCCAGGTAGTCACGGGGCAGGAGCTTGGTGAGGTTCATGGCGGGCGACTCCACCCGCACCGAGCCAAAGCGGAGAAGGACGCTGTTCTCCTCGGGCACGCCGTCGAAGCTCCAGGCGTAGTTGGGCTGGTCGTCGGGAAGACCGCAGACCTCCTGCATCCAGTGGCCGCCCCAGACGCCGGGGTCGAAGTACGGCACGAGACGAAACGGCCTGCTGACGAGGGTGCCGAGCCCGGCACGCAGGCCGGCGACGCTCACGAGGTGGGGCTCTCCAGCGGTGTTGGTGTCGAGGTACCAGTCAGCCTCGGCCAGTGTCCTCGCCTTGTGACGGTCGGCGATTCGCCATTCCACGAAGTAGCCGCACTTGAACTTGCGCAGGATGTCCTCGTCGGCATTGTCCAGCAGGTAGTTGGGCATGCCGGCACGATAGCGCAGCTGTATCTCCCACCGCGCCAGGTCGGCGTAGACCAGGAGGTCGCCCCTCGTCACGAGGGAGGCGGCGAAGCCGTAGACGAGGACCCTCCCCGTGCTGACGGCCACCTGATTTCGGGCTGCGGCGAGCTTCTCGCCATCGATGAAGTTCTCCACGACGCCGGGGTACATGACGCCCCGCACGCGATCGTCCGTGAGGAAGGGCGCAAGGAGACGGGCGAGGTCGACGCGGGCGAGAAGGACCTCGCGCATGTCCACCACCAGCTCGGGCTTCCAGGCGCGTCGAAGCGCTCCGAGCACCTCGTCGTCATTGGTTCCCGGATAGCAATCCACGACCATGATGCGACCGCTGCCCATCGCGTCGACCAGCGCGGCGCAGACGTCCGGCCATCCCGAGAAGGCCTCGTCGTCAAAGCCTTCGACACGGGTCTCGGGAAAACGGTCGTATTCGCTCTCGAAGTCGAGGTAGGTGCCCATGGCTACCGAAGACCAGTCAGCTGCTGCTCAAGGCCATGCCACAGCTCTGCCGCGACCCGTGGGTCGGCCACGAAGTCGAACCTGCCCGGGTCCTCCTCGAACTGTCGGTAGACGGGGACCTCGGCGTCGATGCCGAACTCGGGATACGCCCGCGCCTCGACGACCGCGATGCCATCAGCCTCGTAGGCCGGATTGGCCTCGAAGCGCACCCCGCCCTCGTGGTCGACGACGGGCGTCCAGGCCATGCCATGGTGCGCACGCACCCCTTCGTAGTCGAAGCCATAGTCCCGGACGCACCAGGCTCCGAAGGTGAGATTCTGGCCGACGTCCGCGACGACGGTCGAATGCGCCCAGCCAGGAGGCACGATGACGACGTCCCCGGGCGTCGCGTGCACGGCGACACAGGCGCCGGGGTCCTTCTCGACCCGCTCCTGCAGGTAGACGAAGGCCTCGCCACCCCAGATCTCGTACACCTCGCAGGTGCGCTCCCCGCAGGAGGGAGAGACCGCATGGACGTGTCCCTGGGAGTGGACGGGCTCCTCGCCCATCGAGCCCTTGGCATACGTCACCGCACCGAACAGCAGGTTGTGCCGGAGGAGCTCCGAGCGATCCTCGTCGCGACCCGTGTCCATCGAGATCGCATAGACCACGTCGGGTCCCTGGCAGCCAGGGTCGCGGAGCGAGGCGCGGATGTCGTCGAGCCGGCGAAGCTCCACCTCCGGTCCGAACACGCCGGGGCCATAGCAGAATCCGAGCGGACTTCCCGTGCTGCGGATGTCAAATCCTGGATCGAATGCGAGCGAGCCCATGTCATCACCCTTCCCCGACGGAGAACCGCGATGACTGTAGAATACCCTGAACTGGCGGGACGCTACGCCTGTCTCCGCTCGATGTCGGCGATGAGGTCGATGCGCCGCTGGTGGCGGCCGCCTTCGAACTGCGCGGAGAGCCACTCGTCGACGATCATGTTCGCGAGCTCGATTCCCACCACGCGCGCGCCGATGGCGAGCATGTTCGCGTCGTTGTGCTGGCGGGAGAGCTTCGCCGAGAAGGGCTCGGAGCAGATGCAGCAGCGGATGCCCCTCACCTTGTTGGCCGAGATGCCGATCCCCTCGCCGGTCCCGCAGATCACGATGCCCCGCTCGACCTCGCCTGACGCCACGGCGTTGGCGACCTTCTCGCCCCAGATGGCGTAGTCGGTGGATTCGGGGGAGTCGGTGCCGTAGTCGACGACGTCGTATCCCAGCTCCTTCAGGTGACGAGAGATCTCTATCTTGTAGTCGAGCCCCGCATGGTCGTTTCCGATGCCGATCCTCATGAGGCCTACCCCTCTCATGTCAGAAGCCACTGTCTCTGTATTCCATCTGACCATCCGCGCCGTGACCACGTCCTCGGGCCACGGCGAGAAGACCCTCCCCTGCACGGGACGCAACCGCCCGTGCAGGGGAGATCGGAACCATAATCACCTACGCGAGGAAGTCCTCCACCTGCGCGGCGATGCCCTCGGCGTCGAGGCCGAAGTGGTGCAGGAGCACGTCACCGGGAGCGGACGTACCGAAGGACCGCATGCCCACGAAGCGCATGGGCGTGGGGAGCTTGGACGCGAGGAGCTCGGCCACGGCGGAACCCATGCCGCCCCAGACCATGTGCTCCTCGCAGGTCACGACGCGGCCCGTCTTGGTCGCGGTCGCGAGAATCGCGTCCTCGTCGAGCGGCTTGACGCTGAACACGTCGACCACCTCGGCGGAGATGCCCTTCTGGGCGAGCTGGTCGGCGGCGGCGAGCGCCTGGGCGACCTCGACGCCACAGGCGAGGAGGCTGACGTCGGTGCCCTCCCTCAGGACCTTGGCCTTGCCGAGCGCGAAGTCGGAATCGGTGTTATAGACCTCCGGGACGGGATGCCTGCCCATGCGAACGTAGAACGGTCCCGGCGTCTCGGCGGCGATGCGGATGGCAGCCTTGGCGCCGCGATAGTCCGCCGGAACGAGCACGCGCATGTTGGGTAGCATGCGCATCATGCCGACGTCCTCGAGCGACTGGTGCGTGGCACCGTCCTCGCCCACCGTGATGCCGGCGTGCGTGGGGCACACCTTGACGTTGAGGTTCGAGTCGCAGACGGTGTTCCTGATCTGGTCGTAGCACCGGCCGGTCCCGAAGACGGCGAAGGAGCCCGTGAAGGCGATGCGTCCGGTGAGCGAGAGGCCGGCGGCGACGTCCATCATGTCCTGCTCGGCGATGCCGACGTCGACGAGACGGTCCGGATAGGCCTTCCCGAGCACGCCGGTCTTAGTAAAACCTGCGAGGTCGGCATCGACGGCGACGATGTTCATGCCCTCGTTCACGAGCTCGACGAGCGTCTCGCCATATGCCTCGCGCGTTGCCCTCTTAGCCATTGTCGGCCTCCTTCTCGAGGCGGGCTCGCTCGGCGTCGAGCTCGGCGAGCGCCTCCACTGCCTGGTCATGGCTGGGTGCGGTCCCGTGCCAGCTTGCCTTGTCCTCCATGAACGAGACACCCTTGCCCTTGACCGTGGTGCACACGATCGCCTGCGGCTGGCCGTGCACTCCCTTGGCCTTGCCGAGGGCGAGACGGACCGCGCGAACGTCGTGACCGTCGATGACCTGGACGTTCCAGCCGAAGGCGGCAAGCTTCGCCTCGATGTCCCCGAGCGAGCAGACGTCGGTCACATGGCCGTCGATCTGCAGGTTGTTGAGGTCGAGGATCATCGTGAGGTTGTCGAGCTTCCGATGCGCGGCGAACATGAGGGCCTCCCAGTTGGAGCCCTCCTGCATCTCGCCGTCGCCACAGAGCACGTAGACGCGGGATGACGCGGCGTCGAGCTTCAGGCCGAGGGCAAGGCCCGCAGCCACGGAGAGTCCCTGGCCGAGGCTGCCGGCGCAGACCTCCACGCCCGGGCACACCTTGTTGTCGGGATGGCCCTGGCAACGGCTGCCCAGCTGACGAAGGCTCATGATGTCCTCGTCCTCGAGCCAGCCGAGCTTCTTGAAGACCGCGTAGAGGACGGGGACGACGTGACCCTTGGAGAGGACGAACCGATCGCGCCCCTCGCTCGTAGGATCGGACGGGTCATAGCTCATCTCGCCGCCGAACCAGAGCTCGGCCATGATGTCGGACGACGAGAGGGATCCTCCCGGATGTCCGGACTTGGATGCCTCGAGCATCCGGATGATGTCATGACGCAGGTCGTTCGCAATNNATTGTCGGAAGCGGCTGGCGCCAGCTTCGTATCTGGCATGATGCTCCAATCAAAAAGACCCGGGCGGCGGGCCGGCGCGAAGCGACGAGACCGCGCCACCCGGGAAGTCGAGAACCAGAGGACCGGGCCCTACTTCTCGCCCGTGACCTTCTTCCAGTCAGCCTCGAACGAAGCCAGGCCCTGGTCGGTCAGAGGGTGCTTGAGGCACTTCTTGAGCGCGCCGNNCGGTGGCGATGTCGGCGCCCATGAGGGCAGCCTGGGTCACGTGATGGGGCGTGCGGACGGAGGCGGTGATGATCTCGACCTCATGGCCGAAGTCGTAGTTGTGGATGCAGGTGACGATCTCCTCGAGATGGTCGAGACCCTCGTCTCCGATGTCATCGAAGCGGCCGACGAACGGGCTCACGTAGCGAGCACCGGCGCGAGCGGCGAGAAGGGCTTGCGGCGCGGAGAAGACGAGCGTCATGTTGACCTTGATGCCCTCTTCTGCCAGGTCATGCGTCGCGGCGAGGCTCTCGGCGCAGACGGGCAGTTTGACGACGATGTTCGGCGCGAGGGAGGCGAGATGCTCACCCTCGGCGACCATGGCATCGGTGGTTGTGGCCGTGGACTCGGCGGAGACCGGCAGGCCTTCGCAGATCTCGGCGATCTTGACCATGTGGTCCTCGAAGTCGGCGAGCTTGCCGCCGGTCTTGGCGTAGAGCGACGGGTTCGTGGTGACACCCGCGAGCGCACCCCAGCTCATGGCTTCCTTGATTTCCTCTATGTCTGCGGTATCGATGAAGAACTTCATGATGACTCCCCTTTCGGAAACAGCTGAACGGACATCAGTATCGTCTTACCAGGCCATATGGCCCTCACGTACGCGCCTTTCCGTACGTCACGCACCGCGAGGTAGGAGTGCAGCTCTCACGGTCCTTCTCGCCACCGCCGTTCGCCGCGTCAGCTCCGAGCGGCTTCGAAGGCGGCGTCAATCTTACTGCGCAGGAACGTGGAGGCATAGCTCACGTCATCGCGCCAGCTCTCGGAGCCCAGGTACCAGAACTCGCCGACGTAGCGCCTCACGCCCTGCTTCACCAGCTGGCCGAGGGCACCTTCGTAGTCGGTGGTCCCGGTCGAGTAGGACATGTCACGGTACGTGCCGGCCTTGGTCTCCTTGAGGTGGGCCGCGAAGATGTGGCCGGCCCCCGTCGCGATGTCATCCGCCACGCTGGTACCGTAGAGGAAGGACGCGTTGGTGAGGTTGCCCACGTCGGGATAGACGCCGAGATAGGGGTTGGCCTCCTGAGAGACATACGCCATGGACTTCTCGACGGTGTCCATGAAGGGGGTCTCCATGGTCTCGAAGCCGAGGCAGACGCCTGCGGTCGCGGCCATGGCGACGGCCTGGTCGAGACCGTCCGCAAAGCGCGCGCGGGTCTCGTCAGTCCCCTCCTCGTAGTACACGTCGTAGCCGGCAAGCTGGATGATGCGGACGCCGAGGTCGCCCGCGAGGTCGATGGCCTTGCTCATGATCTCGAGACCCCTCTGGCGCTTGGCGTCGTCCATCGAGCCGAACGAGTACGTGCGGTGAGCCGAGAGGCAGATCGAGCGGATGGGCACGCCGGTCTCGTCCATGGTGCGGACGAGGGCCTTGCGACGGAACGGGGTCCACTCCAGACGGGCGAGCCGGGCATCGGTCTCGTCGACGCTCATCTCGAGGTAGTCGAAGCCGCCCTGGCGTGCCACGTCGAGCCGCTCCTCCCAGGAGAGGTCGGCGGGAAGCGCCTTCTCGTAGATGCCGAGCTTATAGTCGTCTGCCATGGCTACTTCGCCGTCCCGGCACTCGACTGCCCGTAGTAGGCGTTGGGACCATGCTTGCGCTCGTAGTGCTTGTCCTGCAGCTCCTGCGGGGCGGGCTCCACGTCATGGTTGATCGTCTCGGTCTTGGTCGCCATCTCAGCGACGCGCTCGAGCACGACGGCGTGGTAGACGGCCTCGGCGGGATCCTTGCCCCAGGCGAAGGGACCGTGGTTCTTGCACAGGACCGCGGGAACCGCCTCGTAGTCCTTGTCCGCGAACCAGTCGGCGATGAGGACGCCGGTGTTGTGCTCGTAGCCCTCGTCGATCTCCGCCGCCGTGAGGTTGCGCACGCAGGGGATCTCACCGTAGTAGTAGTCGGCATGCGTGGTACCGTAGCACGGAATCGCGCGGCCGGCCTGCGCCCAGGAGGTTGCCCAGGGCGAGTGCGTGTGAACGATGCCGCCCACCTTGGGGAATGCCCGGTAGAGCACCGCGTGCGTCGCCGTGTCGGAGCTCGGGTTGAGCCTGCCCTCGACCCTGTTGCCGTCGAGGTCGCAGACGACCATGTCGTCAGCGGTGAGCTTGTCATAGTCGACGCCAGAGGGCTTGATGACGAAGAGCCCCTTCTCGCGATCGATGCCGGAGACGTTTCCCCAGGTGAACGTTATGAGACCATAGCGGGGAAGATCCATGTTGGCCTCGTAGACCTGCTGCTTAAGCTCTTCAAGCATGACAGTCTCCTAGAGGACCGAGCGGAAGGGCGAGTTGGCCTCGTGGTCGAAGCAGTCGTGGAATCCGCGGTCGTAGTTGTAGTACATCTTGTCCTTCTCGGTGGGGTAGGTGTAAGAGCCGCCGACCTGCCAGAAGTAGGGATGGAACTTGTAGTCGAGACGGTCCTTGCGCATCTCCCAGAGCACCTTGACCTCGTCGAGGTTCGACTGGAAGTTGGTCCAGACGTCCCAGTGGATGGGGATGACGACCTTGGCCTGCAGAGCCTCGGCCATGCGAAGGATGTCGGTGGCCTCCATCTTGTCCTGGATGCCCACCGGGTTGGTTCCGAACGAGCCGAAGCAGACGTCGACGCCGCCGTACTCCTTCATGATGTCCTTGCCGTGCTTGGCGAAGTAGATCGAGTAGTGCGAGTCGCCGCTGTGGTAGATGTTGCCGCCGGGCGTGACGAGCAGGTAGTTGACGGCCTTCTCGTCCATGTCGGTCGGGCAGACGCCGTAGAGGTCAGGGCG
>DCZG01000099.1:10104-15575 GCA_002331575.1 Atopobium sp. UBA2090
AGGAGTCCATGGCGACGATCTCCAGGTCCTTGATCTTGATCTTGTCGCCAGGCTTGACCACGGTGATGCGGTCGGCGGGCACGCCCCACTTCATCCAGAAGTCAGCTGCCTTCTGGGGCCCGATGAACGGCACGGGAATCTCGTGGCCGTTCTCGTCGGTCGTGGTCATGCCGGACTTGACGACATGGGCGGCGAACTCCTTGCTCATGTGATCCTGGTGGTAATGCGTGGCCAGGACGGCGTCGACATGCTTGATCGCGAACGGATCGAAGACGTAGGGGATGTTGCGGAGGTTGGGCTGCATGGCGCGGACGCCGGCCATGTTGGCCATCTGGTGACCGGGCTTCATGAGTCCATTGCCGTGGCTGCGCTTGCCGTTGCCGGTCCAGAGGTCGATGGTGATCTCGGCGCCGCCGGGGGTCTTCACGAACATGCCGGTGCAGCCGAGCCACCACATCTTGACGGTGCCAGGCTCGACAACGTCGTTCTCCATGTCCTCGTTCAGCCACGTGCCCCACTCAGGGAACGTGTCCATGATCCACTTCTCGCGAGAGACCTCGTCAATTGCTGACATGTGTGCTCCTTTTTTCGATGGCGCGGCCCAGGGGCGTGTCGAAGACACGTCTTTGCCGCTGGTTGTTGTGTGCTTGGGAAAGGCCGCGCTACGGGTTACTTCGAGCAGTCGTAAAGCGCTACCTCGTTGGTCTCGCGGTTGGCCGCGATGATGTGGTCATGGCCGCCGTCCGAGAAGGCCCAGCAGTTTGCGGGACCGCGATCGTGGTCGATGGTCTCGAGCTGGTAGGCGCCACCGACGAAAGTGAGCCGGAGCAGGTCGCGTCCCTCCTTGCGGTTGCCCACCAGGGCGCACCGCTCTCCCGCGATGGTGCCGCTCCAGATTGCGTGGAGGAAGTCGCGCTTCTCGGGATCGGTCCATACGAGCTTGTAGGTGTCGGGCGTGTCAGTCGCGTGCCAGACCGAGAGCGTGTCTCCGTGGAACGTGGAGATGGTCACGATCTCCTCGCAGCCGTCACCGTCGAGGTCGATGGGCGTCATGTCGCTCGTCGGCTGGACGATGAGGCAGGAGACCGCCCACTCGCCGTTCTCGTCCGCGGGGGGGACATAGCGGAAGACGCCTGCGGCCGTGGAGATGAGGGCGTACGACTTGTCCTCGGACGCGAAGTAGCCGTGGTTCTGGAGCTGGCAGGACGAGAGGCAGGTGAGCTCGAGCTGGTGGTCGTCGTCGTAGTCCTCGGGCCTTCCGGTCAGCGGGGCCACATAGACCGCGCCGGGGGTCTGCCAGTCGTTCTTGACCTTGCGGCAGGCGCCCTTGATGGTGCAGGCGATCAGCCAGAGACGGCCGTCGGCACCCCTGAGCACACCAAAGCGGTGAACGTACGGGAGGTCGCACAGGGTCGACTCGTGCCAGCTGCCGTCCTCAGAGCGGGTGTAGCTCACGATCTTCGCGTCGTCCCCACCAAAGTTCGGCGAGNNAGAACTTGTAGGTGGCGAGGAGCTGGTCGTCTCGGCCGGGCATCTGCGTGACGGTCATGACACCGCCAGGACCCTCCGAGACCGTCTCCATCGGCGTCCCGTCCAGTGCGAACCGACGGATGGGACCCTCCTTCTCGACGCCAATGACGAAGCTCCTCGCATCTGCGCCCTCGAACATGCCGACGGCATAGCAGAGGGGCATGTCCGTGGCGATCACATGCTTCTGGTACTGCATCCCAAACCCTCCTTAGGGCTTCGAAGAGCGATTCGTGGTCGAGTTACTTGGCGAACTTCTTGTCGGCGCCGGTCTCGACGAGCTTCTCGCGAATCTCCTTGTCGGACATGACGTTCCTGAGGGGAATGCAGATGACCTTGCCGGAGTCCTCGACGCTCTTGAACATGTTCTCGAAGTTGCGGGGGAACATGACGATGTCGTAGTTCTTGGCGGTCGACGTGCCCTCGGCGAGAGCGCAGTGGTGAACAGTCGAGACGTCCATGCCGAGCTCCTTGGCGACGCGCTCCACCGTGAGCTGCATCATGAGGGAGGTGCCGGAGCCGTTGGCGCAAGCGCAGAGAATCTTTGCAGACATGTTTTTCACCTTTCGTTGAGACCTTCGAGTTGACGTGCGTTCCGAACTGCCTGTGGTGCAAGGGTGGACCTGTCAGCGGGTCGTGCATGGCTGACAGGTCCGAACCCTGTCAAACGAGCGGAGAAGCAGTCGCTATGCGGCGGAATCCGTCTTCGCGTCCCTCTCGTCGCGGAGCTCCTTGTACTTGTCCCAGTCCTCGACCTCGAGGAAGTAGGCGCTCTCGCCGTTCTCGTCCTTGGGGGCGGCCTTGTACTGGAGCTGCGGGATCACGATCAGGAAGATGGCGACCACGGCGATGCCGGCGTAGCCGAGGTACTTCATGATGACCGTGAAGAGCGGCCAGACGGTTGCCCAGTCGAACATTCCGAGGTATCCGCCGTAGGCGGCCATTCCGACCCAGGAGGCGATGAGCGCGGAGCCGAAGACCTGGAGCAGACCGCAGATGAACGGGCAGATCAGGCAGGCCTTGAGACCACCCTTGTTGTTGGCGTACACGCCGAGCGTGGCGTTGTCGAAGAACAGGGGGACGAAGCCGGCGACCACGAGCACGGGGCTGTGGAAGACGAGCACCATGCCGATGGCGAGGAACTGTCCCACGGCGCCAGCGAGGAAGCCGAGGGTCACGGCGTTGGTAGAGCCGAAGCCAAAGGTGACGGCGCAATCGACGCCGGGGACGGAACCCTTGAGGAGCTTGTTGGAGATGCCCTGGAAGGAGACCGTGAGCTCAGCGACGAAGGTGCGGACGCCGAGCTGGAGGATCGTGAGGTAGACGGCGAACTGGAAGCAGTTGTTCAAGATGTAGAAGACGAAGTCCTGGCCCTGAGCGAGCGCGGCGGTGCCGGTGAGCGTTCCGGCGGTCGTCTGGTCAATGAGGTAGGCCGGCCCGATGACGACGAGGATGATACCGAAGAAGAAGGTCATGAGGAGTGCGGTGGAGACCATGTTCTCGTTGAACATCGAGAGCCAGCCCGGGAGCTCGATGTCCTCGAGCTTCTTGTTGAAGACCGAGTCCTTGCCCTTGCCTGCGGCGGTCTTCTTGGCATCCTTCTTGGCGATGGCGCCGGCAAGCTTGGAGGAGAGGAAGATGCCGAACATCTGCTGGTGGCCGATGGAGAACCCGGCACCGTCGGTGAGCTCCTGGGTCGGGCCGAGCGTGAGGTTGGAGCCGACTGCCCAGTAGAGGCCGAGGAGCAGGGTCATGACGATGAGGGCGGGGGTGCTCATGAGGTTGGGGAAGCAGAACATGATGAGCCAGAGCGCCGTGGCGGCCTGCTGCACCTGGACGTTGCCCGTGGTGAAGATGGCACGGAGCTTCGTCTGCTTCTTGAAGGCGACGAGGGCGATGTTGAAGATGTACGCGAACAGGAGCAGAAGCATGTACTGGGAGATGTTGGCGTTGGCGAGGAAGCTCAGCGCACCCTCGGCACCGCTCTGCGCTGCCTTGATGCCGGCATCGACCGCGTTGTTGCCGAAGTAGGGGTCGATGACCATGGCGGAGAGGTTGAAGCGGCCCTTGAGACCGACGATGATCGGTCGGAAGGAGCTGACGAGGCCTGAGGAGCCGACCTGGAGGATCATGTAGCCGACGGATGCCTTGATGAAGCCGGCGAGCACCTCATACCACTTCTTGCCGAGGAGCGCGTAGCCGATGACGACGATGAAGCCGATAATCCATGCAGGGTTCGACAAGATAGTCTTGGAGAACCAGTTGACGAAGTCCATTAACCATTCCCTTCTGTCTGTTACGAATGCCTCTTGAGAGACCTTCGTCTGGAAGTTGCCAAGAGGCCTTGGCGGTTGTTACTCGTCACCCACGAGCTTGTCGATGTCAAGGAGCTCCTCGGGTGCCTCGATCTTCTTGAGGCGTTCGACGACGTCCTCGTTCGACATCACCTGGACGAGTCGCTGCATGTTCTGCAGGTGCGACTCCGGGTCGACGTCGCTCAGCGTGAAGAAGACCTGGGCGTCGGTCTCGGGATCGTTCGGGTCACCAAAGTGAACGGGGACCTTGACCCTCATGAAGCCGATTGCGGAGCGGTTGGTTCCGACAGCACCCTCCATGGCATGAGGCATGGCGAGACCCGGGAGCAACACGATGTAGGGGCCATGCTGCTCAATGTTCTTGATGAGGCACTCTCCGTACTCCGGCTCGACACTCCCGTCGGCGATGAGCGGCTTGATGCCCTCGCGAAGGGCGTCCCTCCACTCGAGTGGGCCGTCAACGAGGATGTAGCGCTTCTTCTCGTAAATCTCTTTCAGCAGCATCGGGCTCCTTCTCTCCTGACTCTTTTGCCTGTTTGTTGAATCAATACGTTCATATACTCGAGAGATCTCTCTGCGCGACTTAAGTTATAGCAGCTTTTTTGTCGTTCAGAGCGCACTAAATGAACTATTACCGTTCAACTTCAGAATTATACCGTTTACGATTCATTAATCTAGTTCATAACGTTCGTTAAATTCTTCTTGTGAATCAAACCAATCATAACGAACGTATCGTCTACAATGACGTACGGTAAGAAAGGAGCCAGCATGAAGAGAAGCAGGGCGTTCGTCGAGGACAGACGTCAACTGATAGTCTCCCTTCTCGAGGAGAACGGCCAAATGAGCGTTACCTCGCTCGCGGAGAAGATGGATGTCTCTGCCCTCACGATGCGCAGGGACCTCGACTATCTCCAAGAGCAGGGTACCATCACCAGGCAGTATGGCACGGCCAAGCTCGCGACTGGCGAGGGCAATACGACCCAGGCTCAGGAGAGGGCGAAGTCGGCGATCGCGAAAGCTGCAGCGAAGTATGTCGAGGATGACGAGACCATCTTCATCAACACCAGCACGACGGCACTTGCCATCGTGCCCTTCATCACCGCAGAGAACGTGACGATTATCACGAACAACGGCAAGGCGCTCCAGATGCCCCTGAGGCCGACCATGACGATCCTTCTGACCGGTGGCGAAATTCGCGTTCCCAAGTGGTCCATGACCGGAGACTTCGCGCTCGGCAACATCAACCAGGTCAAGGCGTCGAAGTGCTTCATGGGGTGCACCGCCCTGTCCGCAGCCGGCGGGCTCACGACGGGATCGTTCCAGGAGGGGCCCGTCAACGCCCTCATGATCGAGCGGTCGGAGCAGCACTTCGCACTCGCCGACGCCTCGAAGATCGGCCTCACCTCGAGCTTCAAGTACTCCCCCGCCTCGGGCATCGACCATCTCGTCACGGACACGATGGCACCCGGCGACGAGCTGACGCGCCTCAGGGAAGCCGGCGTGAAGGCAATCGACGTGGTCAACCCCAACGCCCACTAGCCTGCCAAAGGTGCCTGCCAAAGGTGCCTGCCTGCCAAAGGTGCCTGCCTGCCAAAGGTGCCAACGCCCTTTGGCAGCCAAAGGGCCACC
>DCZG01000099.1:15618-21302 GCA_002331575.1 Atopobium sp. UBA2090
CCTCAGCCGTGAGCCTCCGACCGCGCAGCCGGTAGAGCTTGATGTACGTGAGGAACGACGGGTCGACGTCCACGAGAACGACGCGCTGGTTGTCGAGGTAGGACGCCGGCTTCTTCATGAGCAGCGACACGCCCATCCCCCGCGAGACGAGGTCGATGATGTTGTCAGCGCGACTGCCGCTATAGCGTACCTTCGGCGTGAACCCCGCCGTCGAGCACACGTCGAGAATCAGCGAATACATGACCGACCCGCTGGGCAGCAGGAGGAAGTCCTCGTCGGCGAGCATTCTCAGGTCAATCTCGTCAAGACTCGCAAGGGGATGCGTGAGGGGCAGGACGGCAACGAGCTTGTCCTCGGTGTAGGTGAACGCGTCGAACTCTTCGTCCCCGTCGTCGCTCTCGACGCTCTGGTCCCACTCGCGGATGAAGGCCAGCTCGAGGTCACCCTTGCGCATCATGGACTTGAGCTGCTGGGCGTCGTTCTCGTAGATCCTGAGACGAACACCGGGGTTGCTCCTCTCGTAGTCGGAGAGGATCTTCGTGATGCCGTAGGGCGTCATGACGGGAATCGAGCCAATGCCGAGTACCTTGCGCTCGTGGTGGGTGTCCTCGGAGAGCGCGCCACGGACCTCGTAGTCGAGACGCGCGATCTTCTCGGCGTAGGGCAGGAAGGCGAGTCCGCTCTTGCTGAGCGAGACCTTGCGCGTGGAGCGGTCGAGCAGCGTGACGCCGAGCTCCTTCTCCAGGGACTGCATGTGCTTTGAGAGCGACGACTGCGAGATGTTGAGCTGCTCGCTCGCCTCGAGAAAGTTGCGGGTCTTGGAAAGGACGACGAACTCGTTGCACTTGGTGGTATCCATCTTCAGCCCCTTTCTTGGATACGAGGGTAGCATAGCCCGAGCTGCGAAGGGGGACGGCCGCATTCCAACCGGCCGTCCCCTGAACCTGCGATGACTCTGACGAGAAGCGCGCTGCGAGACTAGGAGATCTCGATGTTCATGACCTTGCTCTCGTCCTTCTTGCCGCCGAGGATGAGGGCTGCGACGAAGGCTGCCACCAGGGCGATGACGCCGCCGATGATGAGGCCGATGAAGGAGCCGTTGATGCCTGAGGAGGGGTCGATGAAGTTAGGCGCACCGAGGAATCCGTTGGCACCGAAGCTGTAGAGCTTGGCACCTGCGATGCCGGCGATCGCGCCACCGACGCCTGCGGAGAGGAACGTAGCCCACATGAGCTTCTTGCGGGGAATCAGGATGCCGTAGAGGGCGGGCTCGCACACACCGAAGAAGGCGGAGATGGCAGAGGGAACATTGATGGAGGAGTTCTCCTCGGCGTTCTTGGAGCGAACGATCATGCCGAGGCAGGCACCGAGAATGGCGGGAGCACCAGCGAAGACGAGAGGGTTGATGACGTCATAGCCGTAGGTCGCAACGTCGACGAACCACAGAGGAATGACGGCCCAGTGCAGACCGAACATGACGAGGAGGCTCCAGAGGGTGCCGACGACGAGACCGGCGATGGCAGGAGAGAAGCTGACGATGGCGAGGATGGCATAGGCGACGAGGTTGCCGAGGATCGTGGTGATGGGGCCGATGACGAGCAGTCCGACGATACCCGTGACGGCGAGCGTGAGGAAGTTGGAGAAGAAGGACCTGACGAGCGCGGGAATGACCGACGAGAAGCCCTTGTAGACCTTGGAGGCGAACCACTCCATCACGATGACGGGGATGACGGTCGAGGCGTAGCTCTGGAGCACCAGGGGGATGCCGAAGACGTCCCCGTACACGTTGGACGCGAAGACGGTGCCGGACGCGATGGTGTAAAGGGGATCGGTTCCCGCGAGGGTGACGATCGTGGGATAGACGAGCACGGCGCCAATGGCCATGCTGAGGGCGGGCTTGAGACCGAAGCGCTTGCCTGCGGACCAGCCGATGATGATCGGGAAGTAGTAGAAGACCGCGTTGCCGATGGCGTAGAGGACGGTGTAGGTCGACGAGCCCTTGTCGAGCCAGCCTGCGACGGTGGCGATGGCGAGAAGGGACTGGATGAAGCCGCCTGCCATCAGCATTCCGAGCACCGGCTGGAAGATCTCGGAGATCAGGCCAAGGAGCCTGGAGAACGGGTCGGTCTTCTTGCCGTCGGCGCCGAGCTCAGGATCCTCGTTCACGTCAAGTGCTGCCTGGGTCGCGAAGCCTCCCACCTGGACGAGATCGGCATAGACCGCCTCGACGGTGGCACCAATGACGACCTGGTACTGACCGGCGGCCTGGATGACGTCGAGGACGCCCTTCGTGGCCTTGAGCGCGGCGGTGTCGGCCTTGGACTCGTCCTTGAGACGGAAGCGCAGCCGGGTGATGCAATGGCTCACGTCGATGACGTTGTCCTTGCCCCCAACTCCTTCGATGATCATGTTGCAGAGATCCTGGTACTGCATCATGTCCTCCTGTTTGGTCGTGAGTATCTGCGTTCTGTCTCGTGACCGCGTGGACTCCTGCTGACGTCAGAGCGAGGACCACGGCTGCCTTGGACTGGAGCTTCCGCTCCCTTGTGCTGAAATAACTATACGTGCTCGATATATTCCGAAGCAATTCCTCTTTGAGCACCTTTAATTCCGTTTAGGAATTGCTCCCGAGAAGGCGACTCGCCTGACAGAACTTGTCGCAGATGCGCTCGGGCTCACCCTTGGGAATCTGCGTGTGCTCTGTCTCGAACGACAGGCCGTACTCCCATGCAGGCAGGAAGTACTCGAAGTAGCCGTTGGTGTAACCGAAGACGAGTCCCTGCACCGGGCACTCGCGCTTCATGCGGATGCCGAAGTCGCTTCCCAGCTCGCTCGGGAACACGAAGAGATGCAGGCCTCCCAGGCTGATGACGGCACAGCGCAGGTCGAGGTGGAAGTCATCGTGCGCGACCGTGTGGTAGAGCGTCTGAATCTCGATTCCCCCGAGCTCGACCGGCATGTCCACGTCGATGCGGGCAATCTCGGCAGCGAGCGCCGTCGAGACGCGCTCGACCTCGGGGATGCCGCGACCGTGGCGGAACTCCCGGTCGCTGCAGTCCCCCGCCGCGCCGACGATCATCGCGGGGAAGTAGCCGAGCGTCTCCGCGAGCTTCTTGCCCGTGAGCCCGGCAAGCTCGCTCGTGAGCTCGGTGCAGTCGGGACCGCAGACGGCGGAGTGCACCGCCCAGTTGACGATGCCCGCGAACGGGACGCCCTTCTCGTCGAGGAACGACACGACGATGACCTCGTTGTCGGCGAGCTTGCCGGGGACGATTCGGTTCCCGTAGTAGCCCGCGATGACCTTCTTGCCCATGCGCGCCGTCGCCTCGACGGCGTTCGCGCGGCACTCCTCGAAGCAGTCGCAGATGGTCCCGAGCAGCCAGTCGTAGTAGTTCTGGTCGAACTTGTGCGTCCACCAGCTGCGGTGGTAGGCGACGATCGAGGTGTGGTCGTGCGTCGCCGAGAGGAGCACGCAGTCGCAATCGATGCCGTAGCGGCCGTGGAGGAGCGTCTTGACCTCCTCGGCCATCTGGTCCTCGACCTCCATGAAGTCGGCGGAGAAGACGAAGACCTCCCGGTCGCCCGCCTGGAAGAGCAGGGCGTTGCCGTACACGTCGTCGTGAATCCCCGTCGCGGGCTCAAGACGATTCTCGAGGTCGCGGTATCCGATGAGATAGACATCACCCTGAGGGGTAAGCTTCCGCCGTGCATGTCCGATCCTCATAGCCTGTCTCCCAACTCGTCGTTCCCTCGAGAATCGAGGGCGTTGTTGACCGTCTCTGTGGCGGCGTGGAGAAGAATCTCTGCCGACCCCTCGCCAAAGCCCGAGTTCATGGCCTCATAGGTGCGCCTCTCGTAGGCGTCATGCGCGGGCAGGTACTTCTCGGCGCCGTTGACCAGCGTGAGGATGTCCACGAGCGTCGTCGTGCACCCGGTGCGCACGAGCGTGCCAAGGCTGCTCGGAATCTCAGGTGCGACACCGAGAAGAACCAGGTCGCCGAGACGCAGAGCGCACATCGTGGTGGTGACGTCCGGGGCGACCTGGTAGGAATAGTCGCGGTCCGGCCGAAGGCTCGCGAAGTCGGCGCGCCTCTGACCAGGACAGATGACAACAACCTCTGTCGCCTTGACCGCACGACAGTCAAGCGGGGTCGCATCCGCAAGCGCGGACGAGACGTCCTCCCCCAGCCTGGTGCCGAGGCGGTCGAGCAGGGCGAGCCCCGCGTCGCCCCCGTCCGACCGGGAGATGCTTCCGTCACGGGCGACCCTCGTCACGACGGCCTGCTCCGCGGGTGCCTGGTCTGCCGCGGCACCCTCGAGGAAGAGCGCGACGCAGCCGGGCGAAGATGACTCGACATGCGCTGTCGCACGTCCGGCCAGGTCGCCGGTCACGAGACGCCGTCCCTCTCCGTCACGCGAGCCCTGAAGGACCGAGGACTGGACGTCTGCCGAGAAGACCACGGCCATCGTGGCCCCATCGTCCGTCCCGCGCGCGACGATCGCCCTGATGCCGTTGTCGGAGTAGCCCCCGGGGTTGGCCCCGATCCACCAGCCGGCCGGCGTGTCGATGTCTCGATTGACGTTGACCCCCGTGACCCCGCACGCAACCGAGAGCGTCGCGTCGCGAAGCGATTCCGCGGCGTCGCGAGCCGCCTTCTCGACTGCGCCCTCGAGCGCCTCGCGAAGACGCTCGTTGCGCGCCCGCTCCTCGTCATCTGCCAGGTGATCCGGCGTACGTACGTGAGGTACCGAGAAGGTATGGGTCGCACAGACCCAGGTGGCCTCGCGAGGGCAGGACGATGCCGTTGCCGCCGCATCTCGCAGCAGGTCGACGAGGTCGCCCCTGAGCGAGGTGGCCTCCACGCTCACGACGCAGCAGCGCGTTCCCGCCTCTACCACGAGCGCGCGAGCCCAGATGGCATCGAGCTGCTCGTCAAAGCCGTCGAAGGGCAGCACGCCCTCGAGGTCGATCTCGGCCTTGCCCGCACCGACGTTGGGCATCCCTTTCTCCTTCCGAGAGTTCCTGCCTAATCGATGTGGTAGAGGAGCTTGGCGTTGCCTGCGAGCATCATATCCTTCTCCTCGTCGGAGACGTCGAGCTCGCGGACGAACGCCGGTCCGTCGAGCAGCCACTCCCTGCGTACGGGGTATGAGGTGCCCCAGATGATGTGATCGGCGCCAAGAACCCGGACGGCGCATTCGAGCGCGGCCCTGCCCCACGGCTGCGCGTGGGACATCTCGAAGTAGACGTGGTCGGAGAGGCGCTTGGCCAGGTCGCCGTTGTCGCTCTGGAAGCGCTGGACCTTGTCGACGCGCCTGCTCGCCTGAGGCAGCAGCATGTCGCGCACCGCGAAGAAGCCGCCGCCAAGCATCGAGTGGACCATGCGGATGTGCGGGTAGCGCTCGAAGAAGTCGCTGAAGAGCTCGCGTCCGACGGCGGTCGTCTGGTCAACGCATCGCCCGTAGGAGCGGCGGAGGTTGTTGTAGTCGAGCAGCGACGAGGCGTCGACGGGGATGGGCACGTGATGCACGTAGACCGTGGCGTCCATCGTGTCGAGCTTCTCGAAGAGCGGGGCGAACATCATGTCGTCGAGGTAGTGGTTCCCATAGTGCGCGCAGAGCTGGACGCCGGCGAAGCCCTTCTCGCCCAGACAGCGGTCAAGCTCGGCATCGACCTCGGGGCC
>DCZG01000040.1:0-181 GCA_002331575.1 Atopobium sp. UBA2090
TCGACAAGGCCGTCGTCGCCATCGGGCTCGTCTCGATTCCCGAGTACGCCCGCATCGTGCGCTCGCAGATTCTGTCGGTGAAGCAGAATGACTACGTCGCCGCGGCGCGCGTCATCGGCGACACGGACGCGGCGATCATCTTCCGTCACGTCCTGCCCAACGTCATGCCGTCCATCATCGT
>DCZG01000040.1:243-4527 GCA_002331575.1 Atopobium sp. UBA2090
GGGCGACATGCTCGGACGCGGTCGCAACTACATCTTCTCCGCGCCCTACACCATGGTGTTCCCCGGTCTCGCGATCACGATCACGGTCCTCGCGTTCAACCTCCTCGGCGACGGCATCCGCGACGCCTTCGACCCCAAGTCTCGGAAGAGGTGATCTGGCATGCTGCTTGAAGTCAAGGACCTCAAGGTCGAGTTCCCCACGCGTCAGGGCCTCGTCAAGGCCGTGAACGGCGTGACCTTCTCGGTCGACTCGGGCGAGACGGTCGCCATCGTCGGCGAATCCGGNNTGGCCCCATGAACACCGCCATGCAAACACCCGCCCCGCTGGTTGTCGCCCACGACCTGGCCCGCAACTTCGACGTGTCGCCCCCCTGGCTCAACCGCGTGCTGGAACGCAAACCGCGTGTGCTGTTACATGCCGTGGACGGTGTGAGCTTCAGCATCGAACGGGGCAAGACGCTGGCGCTGGTCGGCGAATCCGGCTCGGGCAAGAGCGTCACCTCGCTCGCCGTCATGCGCCTGCTGCAGTCACCGGGCAGGGTCTCCGGCGGAAGCATCACCTTCGACGGCGCCGACCTCCTCGCGCTGTCCGAGAAGGAGATGGAGTCGGTCCGCGGCGCCAAGATCTCCATGATATTCCAGGAGCCGATGACGAGCTTGAACCCCGTCTACCGCGTCGGCGACCAGATCGTCGAGGCCATCCAGACCCACACGGACCTCAAGTACAAGGAGGCCATGGAGCGCGCGGTCGAGATGCTGCGCGTCGTCGGCATCCCGAGCCCCGAGGACAGGGCGAACGACTACCCGCACCAGATGAGCGGCGGCATGCGCCAGCGCGTCATGATCGCCATGGCGCTCTCGTGCAACCCCAAGCTGCTCATCGCCGACGAGCCCACGACGGCGCTCGACGTCACCATCCAGGCGCAGATCCTCGACCTCATCTATAACCTCCGCGAGAAGTTCAACATGGGCGTCATGCTCATCACGCACGACCTCGGGGTCGTCTCCGAGGTCGCCGACCGGGTCGTGGTCATGTACTGCGGCCAGGTCGTCGAGACCGCGCGGGTCGACCAGCTGTTCGAGCGTCCGCTGCACCCCTACACGCTCGGCCTCCTGCAGTCGATCCCCCGCCTCGAGGACGACGACTCCAAGCGTCTCTACATGATCCGCGGCTCCGTGCCGAACCCGCTCCACCTGCCTGCGGGTTGCCCGTTCTCCGACCGCTGCGACAGCTGCCTTGAGCGCTGCCGCCGGGAGGTCCCCGAGCTCAGGCCCGTGCCGGGCTCACCCGACCGCACCTGCCGGTGCTTCCTGGTAGAGGAGGGGAGCGACGATGACCGATGAAACGCTGATCGAGGTGCAGCACCTCACCAAGAGCTTCGTGGCGGCCTCGAACTTCTTCGGCAAGCCCACGTCCTTCGTTCAGGCCGTCGACGACGTGTCATTCTCGATCAAGAGGGGCGAGGCGTTCGGTCTCGTCGGCGAGTCAGGGTGCGGCAAGACGACGATCGGCAAGATGCTCGTGGGGCTCATCAAGCCCACGTCGGGCACGATCGTCTTCGAGGGCCAGGACCTGACGGCGATGAACCCGGTCCAGCGTAGGGGTCTCTGCAAGGACATCCAGCTCATCTTCCAAGACCCCTATGCGAGCCTCAACCCCCGCATGACGATCGGCAACATCATCGCCGAGCCGATCAAGACCAACAAGCTGCTTCCTGCCGACAAGGTCGACGCCCGGGTCGACGAGCTTCTCGAATGCGTCGGACTTGCGCCTTACATGCGCAACCGCTACCCGCACGAGTTCTCGGGCGGTCAGCGCCAGCGCGTCGGCATCGCCCGCGCACTCTCCGTGAACCCCAAGCTCATCATCTGCGACGAGCCGGTGTCCGCGCTCGACGTCTCCGTCCAGGCACAGGTCCTGAACCTCCTCGACGACCTCAAGGACCAGTTCGGGCTCACGTACCTCTTCATCGCCCACGGGCTCTCCGTCGTGAAGCACATCTCCGACAGGGTCGGCGTCATGTACCTGGGCAAGCTCATGGAGGTGGCCGACAAGAACGACCTCTACCACGAGCCGCTCTGCCCCTACACCCAGGCGCTCCTCTCGGCCATCCCCTCCGTCGACCCCAAGACGCGCCGCAAGCGCATCATTCTCGAGGGTGACGTCCCAAGCCCCATCGACCCGCCGGTCGGCTGCCGCTTCCAGAGCCGCTGCTTCACCGACTTCGGCATCTGCGACAACGCGGCGCCCGAGCTCAGGGAGGTCATCCCCGGACACTGGTGCGCCTGCCACCACTACGACAACATCCCTCCCGAGGGCATCGCCGAGGTCGCGGCGAAGGTCGCCCGCGCGTCCGCGCGTCCGACCTTCGGGCGCGACGCCTCTCCCGACTCCAAGGGTGCGGAGGGTCTCACGGCCTAGCCGCTACCTGCGGCTGGATGCGGAACGACAACGGTTTTCGTGGGAGCCGGCCCTCGCGGGTCGGCTCCCTTCTTCTCGCCGCGACGAAAAGTTCCACTTGCCGCTGCACGGATTCGTCACGTCCGTTCGTGTTGTAGGTGAGCGGGGGAGAAGCCCCCACGCGCAGGAGAGGACGCATCATGAAGAGGACGACGAAGGTGGCGGGAATTGCCTTGGTGGCAACGTTGTTCTGCTCGACCGCGGTGCCGGCGCTGGCTGCGGGAAGGTTCGGGTCGGGAGCTGCGAACGTCGGCACGGGGGTGTGCCTGAGCCAGAACTTGGTCGACGAGGACGGTGACGGCGCATGCGACAACCCCGGGACGTGCCAGCGCCACGGATGCCAGGACGGCACGGGTATCGCCGCATGCCATCGGTATGGCAACGGACGATAGCGGACGCGACTGGGCGTGCTGTGGGGTGAGAGATGCGGAGCGACGCGGACATAGAGGCGGCGATGACCCGTCACGGCAGCGCCGTGCTGCGGGCTTGCTCCGTCTATCTCGCCCATCATGACGCGGAGGACGTCTTCCAGGAGACGTTCCTCCGCTATGCGCAGCACGGCGCTCCGTTCAACGATGACGAGCACGCCAAGGCGTGGCTCATCCGCGTCGCCATCAACCTCTGCAAGGATGAGCTTCGGGCAGCGAGAAGGGGCGACTCCCCGCTGGACGAGGTCGAGGAAATCTCTCACCTTCCCGAGCAGGAGCAGGTGGGCGACCGCATGCGCATAAGGTCCGCTCTTGAGGAGCTCTCGCCAGACCAGCGAACGGCGGTTCTGCTCACGGTCGTCGAGGGATACACGGTACCCGAGGCCTCGAGGATCATGGACAAGCCTGAGAACACGATCTACTCGCTGGTGAGGCGGGGCAAGAGGAAGCTCAAGGGGGTGCTGGGACATGACGGATGACGACAGGATCGATGAACTCGTCAAGGACGCCTGGCCGACGAGCGAGGTCACGGACGACCTTCGCGCGTCGACGATGGAGCGGATTCATCGCGCCGCCTCCGAGGGTAGATCGGAAGAAGCCGCTCCGTCTGCGCCTGAGGCAGCCCCCGTGCGGAGGGCTCGGGTCATGGGGCTCCCGCGCTGGGCATGGGTTGGCATCGCCGCCGCGCTGCTCGTCGTCGCGCTCGGCATCGGCTGGAACTCCGCATTCCACACCGAGACGGCGTACGCCACGGTAAGCTCCCAGGAGAGTCTGACCCTCAGCGTCAACAGGTTCGACGTCGTAATCGCCGCCACGTCCGCCGATGCGGCCTCGCAGAATGAGGTCGATGACCTCGGCCTTGTTAGCCTGAGCTACGAGGAGGCCATGGCGAGGCTGGCCGACAGCGGCTGGCTCGGCTCGAGCCAGGTCGACGTGACGGTGGGTGCCAACGGCTCCGACCAGCAGGATTCGCTCGTCGCATCCACGACGAGCTGCCTGGAGTCCTCTGGCTGCAGCGGCAGCTGCAACGGGAACCACTACGGCAGGGACGGGGAGAGCGAGGGAAAGGGCAAGCAGCACGGCTCCGGCAGCGGCACCGTCGCCTGCGACGACTGAGTCGATGGGAGCACGGACTTCTCGCCCCTCGACTGCCGAGAGGGACAAGGGGATTTTGGCTCTATTCAGCAATGCCCTGACCTGCGAGAGCCTTTCTCGCACCTTACGTTCGATTTTGGCTCCTCATGTTTCCTCAGGTAGATGAGTCGATAAGAGTCTGAACTAGGATCCAAAATCGCATTGGTGACCTGGGGCGTGCCCGGGCCGCGTGTCAAACTTTGATAATGCACATTTTGCCTCGCTACGGACGCGCCAACTGGGGGCGGATTCTCGTTACGA
>DCZG01000049.1:0-4349 GCA_002331575.1 Atopobium sp. UBA2090
GCCGAGAGCGAGCCGCCCTCCTCGCCGATCACGGTGTCGTAGCCCTTCGGGAGCTGCACGATGAACTTGTGAGCGTGGGCGCGTTTCGCGGCGTCGATGACATCCCCGTCGGTGGCATCGGGCACGCCATAAGAGATGTTCTCGCGTATCGTGCCACGGAAGAGCCAGGTGTCCTGGAGCACCATGCCGAAGAGCGAGCGGAGGTCGTCGCGGGCGAGCGCCTTCGTGTCATGACCGTCGACGGATATGGTTCCCGCGTCGACGTCGTAGAAGCGCAGGAGGAGGTTGATGAGGGTCGTCTTGCCGCAACCCGTGGGGCCGACGAGCGCCAGGCGCTGCCCGGGCGCTGCGTGGAAGGTGATGTCGTGAAGGAGCGGATGGTCGGGGTCGTACGAGAAGTCGACATGAGAGAAGTCGAGTTCGCCGCGGGGGTCCTCGACGACCTCGGGCGAGACGGGATCTGGAGCCTCGGGGGGCGCGTCGAGAAGCGAGAAGAGCCTTCGGGCCGAGGCGTAGGCGGTCTGGATCTGCGTCACGACGGCGGATATCTCGTTGAAGGGCCTCATGTACTGGTTGGCATAGGAGAGGAAGCACTGGACCCCGCCAATCGTGAGCACGGACGGCCAGGAGGTGATGACGCAGACGCAGCCGACGATGGCGACAACGGCATACGTGATGTTGTTCACGAGTCGCGTCGTGGGGTTGGAGAGGGAGCTCATGAACTGCGCCCGCTCGCCGACGGCATAGAGCTGCTGGTTGATCGCGTCGTAGTCCTTCTCGACCGCCTCGCCGTGGGCGAAGGCCGAGACGAGCTTCTGGTTTGCGATCATCTCCTCCGCGTAGCCGCCGAGCCTGCCCTGGAGGGCCTGCTGCGAGGAGAAGCTCTTCGAGGAGACGCGCGCGATGACGCTGGCGACGATGATGGAGAGCGGCGTCACGATGACGACGACGAGACCAACCGGCACCGAGATCGAGAACATGAAGAGGAGCGTGCCGACGATCGTCACGACGCCCGTGAAGAGCTGGGTGAAGCCCTGGAGGAGTCCGTCGCCGACCTGGTCGACGTCGTTCACCACGCGGGAGAGCAGGTCACCGTGGGAGTGGGCGTCCACGAAGGAGAGGGGCAGCGATCCGAACTTCCCGTAGGCGTCGATGCGCAGGTCGCGGGTCGTCTCGTACGTGAGTTTGCTCGTGCAGTAGCCAGAGAGCCACTGTGTCGCCGCGGCGAGGGCGACGACCACGATAAGCTGCGTGAGGATGGGGCCGAGGGCCGAGAAGTCGACAGAGCCCTCCCCCACCATCCGGTCGATGCCACGCCCCACGAGGATGGGGACGTAGAGTTGGAGAATCACGCTCGCCGCCGACGAGACGAACGACGCCGCAAGCTCGAGAGCGTGAGGGCGCGTGTAGGAGAGCAACCGCCTCGTCACCTGTCCCGTGGTGAGGGAGCTCTCTTCGATTCTTCCTGGTCCTCGGTCATCGCCGAGGTCGCCGCGGACGTTCGCGAGAACGGCACTGCTCGTTCCACCGCCGGAATACGGGTTCGACATCACACATCAACCTCCTCGGGCTTGAGCTGCGAGAGGCAGATCTCGCGATAGAGGGGGCAGCTCCTCACGAGCGACCTGTGCGGGCCGAGTCCGGCCACGCTCCCGTGGTCGAGAACGAGTACCTGGTCGGCGCTCATGACCGCCGACACGCGCTGCGAGACGACGATGGTCGTGAGCTCGCTGCGCAGGTCGTGGAGGGCCTGCCGCAGATGAGCGTCGGTGGCAAAGTCGAGCGCCGACGCCGAGTCGTCGAGGATGACGATCTTGGGATGGCCGACGAGGGCGCGCGCTATCGTGAGCCTCTGCCTCTGACCACCCGAGAAGTTCTTGCCGCCCGCTTCGACGAGGGCGTCAAGGCCATCGGGCTTCTCGCGAACGAAGTCGGCTGCCTGCGCACGGGTGAGCGCCTCCCAGAGCTCGTCGTCGCTTGCGTCCGCATTTCTCCAGCAGAGGTTCTCGCGAATGGTCCCCGAGACGAGGCACGCCTGCTGGGGCACCGTGGCGACGATGGCACGCAGCTGGTCGAGTGGATAGCGCCGCACGTCGGAGCCGAAGACCCTGACCGCGCCGGAGGTCACGTCATAGAGACGCGGAACGAGGCTCACGAGCGTCGACTTGCCGGATCCCGTGCCGCCGATGATGCCGATGGTCTGGCCGATGCCGAGGTCGAGCGTCACGTCGCTCACCGCATCGACCTCGGAGCCCTCGTAGGCGAACGAGACGTGGTCGAGGGTGAGAGCGACCTCAGACGAGCCCTCGGAGAGCTTCACGGGCTCATTGCCCTCGTCCGAGATCGTCGCCGTGCGGTCGAGGACCTCCATGACGCGCGACGCGGAAGCCGCACCGCGCGTGAAGGTGACGACGAGGTTCGCGACGTAGACGACCGAGAGGAGCGTCTGCGTCATGTAGTTCACGAAGGCCACGATCTCGCCCTGGGTGAGTTCGCCGACGTTCACGCGACCGCCGCCCACCCAGAGAATGGTGACGACGCCGAGGTTCATGACGAGGAAGATGGCCGGATTGAGAACGGCCGAGAGCTTGCCCACCGCGATGGCCGTCGCGGTCTGGTCCTCCGCCGCCTCACGGAAGCGCTCGGTCTCATGGCCGCCCCTCCCGAAGGCGCGGATGACGCGGATGCCCGACAGTGCCTCGCGCGTGACGAGCGAGACCTGGTCGAGCTTCGACTGCATGGACTTGAAGAAGGGCACCGACTGGGTCATCACGTACCAGAAGACGAGACCGATGATCGGGGTGCACACGAGGAACACGAGTCCGAGCTTGAGGTCGATGAGCAGGGCGGCGACCATGGAGCCCACTGCAAGGATGGGCCATCTGATGAGCTGACGAATGCCGAGCGCGACGGTGACCTGCACCTGGTTGACGTCATTGGTGATTCTCGTCACGAGCGAGGGGATGCCGAAGTCGTCGACGTCGGCGCTCGAGAGCTCGTAGACCTTCTCGAAGAGGGCATTGCGTACGTCCGTGCCCGACCCCTGGGAGACGAGGGCGGCCATCTTCTGGCAGACGAGCGTGAAGCAGTATCCAATGACGGCGAAGACCATGAGAAGTACGCCGAGATGCGTGACGACACCCGTGTCGTGACCAGTAACTCCGACGTCGATCATGCGAGCGACTATGATGGGCGTCAGGAGGTCGAAGATGACCTCGACGATTTTGCACAAGACGCCGACGATCACCCTCCCGCGGTACTTCGGGAAGACGAACCTTTTGAGCAGGTCCCTCATGCCTGGTCAATTCCCCTCTACTGCTCGAGCGTCTCGGAAAGCTCGAGCCATTCGTCCTCGAGGTCAGCGAGCTGAGCAATCGTATCGTCGAGTTCGCCCTGAAGCGCCATGAGTGCCTCGTAGTCGGTGGCGGACGTCTGCGCCATGCGCGTACGGATCTCATCCGGTGCGCCCTGCATCTTCTCGAGCTTGCGTCCCACGGCATCAAAGCGCTTCTTGAGCTCGCGCCTCTCGGTGTTCGACATCCCCGTCGACTCCGCGCTCGTCGTCGGGACCGTGGCGACCGATTCCGCCTGGTCGGCAGCCAGCCTCTCGCTCCTCTCGTCGAGCAGCGAGAGGTACTCGTCAACCCCGCCAGGAACGTGTCTCACGCTGCCGTCGATGAGGGCGAACTGGTCGTCGGTCACGCGCTCCATGAGGTAGCGGTCGTGGCTCACGACGAGCATCGTGCCCGGCCAGGTGTCGAGCAGGTCCTCCATCACGGCGAGCATGTCGGTGTCGAGGTCGTTGCCCGGCTCGTCCATGATGAGCACGTTCGGCTCGTCGAGCAGGATGAGCAGCAGCTGCATGCGACGCTTCTGCCCGCCTGACAGGTCCTTGATCGGTGTCATGAGCTGTGCGGATTCGAAGCCGAGGCGTTCCATCATCTGCCCCGGCGTGGTCTCCTTGCCGTCCACGATGTAGCTCGGCTTGTAGCGGCTCAGCACTTCCTTGATCTTGTATTTGCCGAGCTTCTCCAGCTCGTCGAGACGCTGCGAAAGCACCGCGAACTTCACGGTCTTGCCGATGTTCACATGGCCGGCGGTCGGGGTGATCGTGCCGTCGAGGATCTTCAGCAGGGTCGATTTGCCGGCACCGTTGGGGCCGACGATGCTGGTCCAACGGCCCGCACGCAATGCCAGGTCGATGCCGTGAAGTATTGGGGTTTTTCCGAAGCTGACGCTGATCTGGCCTGCGCTGACAGCTACTTTTTCAGGAGCAAGGTCGCCCGCCATGGCACGCAGCGCATTCACAGCAGCCCTCCGGGCGACGAGCGCCGGTGCATCAGCCACAG
>DCZG01000049.1:4376-4568 GCA_002331575.1 Atopobium sp. UBA2090
GGCAGCTCCTGCGGCGCAATCAGGCCACGCGCCAGCAGGTCGGCGGCGCACAAGAGCGCGCCGCCCATCAGGCTGGACAACAGCATGAGGCGCCCGTGCGGCACCGACACCGCGGCGCGCACCAGGTGCGGTGCGGCCAGGCCCACAAAGGCAATCAGCCCGGTCTGCGCCACTGCCGTGCCGGTGGCCAGC
>DCZG01000149.1 GCA_002331575.1 Atopobium sp. UBA2090
TCCCATCCGAGGGTGATCTTTCCGTCAGGCGAGGTAATCGAGCTGAGGAACCACCCGTATGAGCCCGTGTAGTAGTTTGCCGAAAGACGCGTCAGCGAGAGGAGCGCCTCGGTGAGATCCGCCGCCGTGGAGCCCTTGTCGAGCTCGAAAGGAGTGGTGTCTGCCCAGACTTCCTCTTTCCCTGAGGCACCAGGGGCGTCCGCGCCGACGATCGACACGGTGACGCTGACCTTCTCATCGGATGTCGACGGCGCAGGGGAGACGAGTGCCGACGCAGCAGGGGCGGCCGACTCGGAATCCGACGATGAGTCATCCGAAGCCTGCGTGGTCGCGACGGTCTCGGACGGCGTCACCGCATCCTCCGACGTGGTGTCAGCGTCGGCAGTGCTCGATGCGTCATCCGTCGTCTTCGGGCTGGTCGAGACCTGCTCGACCGTGGTCTGCTCGGCTGTCTCGGTAACGGCAGACGTCGAGACCTCCTCGGCGAGCCCCGCCGTCGGAACGAGTCCGAGTACGAGTGCAATCGTCACCACGCCCGCGACGATGCGCTGGTACAGCCGGACCTTTGTGCTGGTGGATGCCATATGGCGCCCTCCTCCTCCGCCGAATCCGGCGGATCGTTGCTCCGCGCCGGAGATGGGAGGACGCGTGCGCGAGCGTCTCGCGGCATGCTACCGCCAGAGACGCATCTCACGACACGGTGCCCTGCTCACACGCCCGAGGCGGAGGAACCTTGTGGAGGGCAGGCAGGTCTCCTGACTCTTGATTGAGAGACTCGTGGAGACTCGCACGAGGGGCCTTCTCGGCTGGTCTGCCCGCACGCGGCGGACGAAACGCGGCCAATGGCGTTTCCCTCGCTATCCTCAAACACAGTAGTGGCGGCTGTCCCGGACTCTGACCGGGTTCCCTTTTGATCTACTAGGCCTTGCAGCTGTTCAAACCGTGCCCTCGGTTGTGATATGCAGTTCCGTGCGAGTGTAGCACTCCGAGAGCAGTCCCCTGAGGTCGTATACGAGGCGTCAGCAGCCTGTGCCAATAAGCCAGAAGGATCCTTTGCCGTTATTGCGGACGACCTAACTGGACAAACGTCGCCGAGACAAAAGGGGCTTATCGGTACCCCCAGGTAGGAGGCTCGCGGGCTGTGCCAATAAGCCAGAAGGATCCTTTGACGTTATTGGTACGGGCGCCGTACCCTAACCGAGGTGACCCACCTGTGGTCGGTCGAGCCGCCGCGCCGTGGCGATCACGATGATGCCGATGACCACCAGAGGAACGCTCAGGCACTGGCCCATCGTGAGCCAGTCGGTGCCGAGGAGGTAGCCGAGCTGCGCGTCGGGCAGGCGCACGAACTCGATGAGAAAGCGGAAGACGCCGTAGCAGGCGAGGAAGGTTCCGATGAAGGTTCCCTGCGGACGCGGGGGGCGCTTGCGGGAGAGCACCATCATGATGACGAAGAGCACGACGCCCTCGAGAAGGGCCTCGTAGAGCTGGGAGGGATGGCGGTACACGGCACCGCCGCCCGTGTCGGAGAACATGACGCCCCAGGGAAGGCTCGTCTCCTTGCCCCAGAGCTCGCCGTTGATGAAGTTCGCGCAGCGGCCGAAGAAGAGCCCCACGGGTGCGCCGCATGCTGCGAGGTCGCAGATGGTCACGAAGGATATGTGCAGCCCCCGAGAGGTGATGTAGCCGCCGACGATGGCACCGACGAGACCGCCGTGGAAGCTCATGCCACCGTCCCAGGTCGCGAAGACCTCGAGCGGATGCGCGAGGTAGTAGCCCGCTCCGTAGAACAGCACGTAGAAGAGGCGCGCACCGACGATTACGCCGAAGGCGATGCCAATCATGACGGAGACGACGTCGTCACCCGAGATGTCGAGGCGCCAGCGACGCGCGAGCGCGCGCATGACGAGACCCGCGCACACGAAGCCCGCCAGATAGGCGAGCCCGTACCAGCGAATGGCAAAGGGGCCGATCGTGACGGCTATCGGATTGAGCGACTGGTAGATGTCATTGAGCCACAAGGCACGTCTCCAAAGACTCTAGATGAGGGCCGGCTGGACCTTGGTGACGCCGGGCACGTGCTCCATGAGGATGCGCTCGATGCCCTCGGACATGTCGATCGTGGAGAGCGGGCAGCCAGCGCAGGCACCCTGCATCTCGAGGGTGACGACGCCGTCGTCGGTGCAGTCGATGAGTGCGAGGTCACCGCCGTCGGCCTGGAGGCTCTGGCGGATGACGTCGATGGTCGCCTCGAGGAGTTCCCTGTTCACTGCCATGGTGGTCCCTTCCCGCGCCACGTGGCGCGTGCTTTGACAAGAGGTCGAGCGCCCGTCCACACGCGGAGGGCAATCAGGTGACTAGTTTACCCAATGCCCATGAAAAGATGCCCGGACGTTGCGCCCTGCATGCGAGGCGCGGGACGTTTCCCCTCGCGCACGGCTGCGATGGCTCTGACGACGCGCTCCACGGCGAAGGACGTCTCCGCTGGCGAGAGGAGCGTGGCGTCCGCCATGAGACGCGTCACACCTGACGAGACGAGCTCCGCCGCCTGGGGCGTGGCATCGATCGGATGGGCTGCCCAGATCCGCGAGCGACCATGGACGTCGGTCCTCACGGGCAGGAGGTTGCCGTCGATGTCGCGCAGCGAGAGCCGACGCGCCCGCTGGGGACACCGAGTGCAGTCGTGGATGCAGGCGCCCGTGGTCTTGAGCACGCAATGCTCGCTCGTCATGGCGCGGGCACGTCCCATGACGACGAGACCCACCGTGACCGAGGAGCTGCGCGCGAGCGCGCAGACCTCGTCGAGCGTGAGCTCGGGAGAGAGCCAGATGCCGGCGGCGCCCGCAGCCTCGAGTGTCACGACCGTCGACTCGTTGTGCACGGGAACGCAGGTGCGAACCTCGGCGAGAGCGCCGCGCTCTGAGGCGAGCGCGAGCTCGGACACGTTGCCCACGCCCACGGGATCGCCCGCCCGCACCCAGGGGTCGAGATGGTCATGGTCGCCCTCGCGACAGACCTCGTCGAGCCAGGGAATCACTCCCTCGGGCCAGGAGCCGGACGCGAGGTCATCGGCCGTGGCATAGACGCGCGAGGCACCTGCGGCAAACGCCGCCTCCGCGCACTCGGGGCTCGCCACGAGGGCACAGGCCTCGGCCTCCGCCGCCGCTTCGACGGGCGGCTGCGCCACGCCAGACGACGCGCGCACGAGGGTGAGACGCTCGCGAAGCTCGTCACCGGAGGGAACCTCCGCCGTCGCATCCTCGCGAACGGTGTAGGCCGAGAGGAGCTCTTCCTCGAGGAGGCGGCACGCCTCGGCACGGACGCCGTGCACCGCCGAGAAGGCCATGCCGCAGCCATCGTCCATCTCGACGTCGAACGAGACGGGCTCGAAGGGACTCTGGCCCATGCGGCCGACGTGCTCGACGAGATCCCCGGAGCTCACCGCCCTCGTACGGGCGGGTTCTACGACGAAGCCGTCCGCTCTCGCGGATGCCGTCCCGTCCTCAGTGAGGAGCTCCACCGAGAAGGGCTGACCGATGCGGGAGACCACGCGCACCGCCACGCGACGCCGGCGGGGAACGTCCCTCGAGGCGGCGCCCGCCGCGGNNTCCATGGCCCGCTGCGAGCGAATCACGCGCACCGTGGAGCCCGCCGGCAGGGGACGCGAGGCGCGGCAGCCGATCGTCTCGCCCGCGGCAGCGTCAACCTCGGCGTGGACGGTCAGGAACTGCGAGGGGTCATCGAGCGGACGAAGCTC
>DCZG01000053.1:0-50478 GCA_002331575.1 Atopobium sp. UBA2090
GGTAAATTTTCCGATATCCGAGCCCTTGCACATCTCGACGACCATGGGCAGGGAGTTGACGTTGATGGCGGCCCAGCCCATGCCGAGCACCACCATGACCGCGTAGAGGACGGGCGAGAAGCCGCCGCCTGCGAAGGTCCACACCGCGCAGAACGCGAAGCCGCCACCGAGCATGCAGATACCGACCAGGATGGTGCGCTTGCGCCCGACCTTGCCCGCGATGTGTCCCACGGGGATGTAGCTCGCGATGGCACCGAGGTTGGCCNNTGGCAGCGCGAGGCGTCGCCGAGAGCCATTCCCCACTCCGCCGCCGCATAGGTGGTGAACCAGGTCTCCATGGCGTTGTATCCGATGAACCAGAGCGCGATCGAGACGAGGAGGAAGGTGAGGGAGCGACGCACCGGCTTGGGCAGGACCTCGTTGCCCGACTCGTCCCTCTCCGTGAGGTTCTCCTCGGGATGCTCGGCCTCGTACTCCGCGACGTCATGCTCGATCGCGGGCTCGCGGATGGTGAGGAAGACGACGGCGACCGAGACGATCATGATTCCTGCCACGATGACGAAGAGCGGGAGGTAGTCCACGTGATCGAGGCCGGCGGTGCGCGACTTGCCGTAGAGCACGGCGGCGATGCCCAGGTAGAGGATGCCGCCCACGGCGCCCATGAGGTTGATGATGGCGTTGCCGCGGGAGCGGAGGGGCTTCGGCGTGAGGTCGGGCATGAGCGCGACGGCGGGGCTTCGATAGGTGCCCATGGCGACGAGCAGGGCGAGAAGCACCGCGACGAAGGCGGCTATCTTCCACGAGTCGGCGCCCGCCGCGTACGAGTCGTCGATCATCGGCAGCACGACCATGAGCAGCACCGCCGCGATCGTTCCGAAGACGATGAACGGCATGCGCTTGCCCCAGGGATGCCGGCACCGGTCCGAGATCGTGCCGAAGATCGGCAGCAGGAAGAGGGCGAGCACGTTGTCGGCGGCCATGATCACGCCCGAGATCGTCTCGTTCATGTGGAAGGTGTTCGTGAGCATGAGCGGAATCACGCTGTTGTACAGCTGCCAGAACGCACAGATGGAGAAGAACGCGAATCCGATGAGGACCGTCCGCTTTACGTCGAGCTTCATGCGCGCCTCCCGTCAGGTGCCGGATGGCCCAATGGTAGCCGAGCCGGCAGGAGGCAGAGGGTCCTTCTCGCCAGACGGGACGCTACCGCGCGGTCGACCGAGAGGGGGACGCGACGACGGACGGCGAGGTCGAGACGACCCCTCCGTCCTCGAACACGAGGACGAGTTCGAGACCGAGCGAACGCGCCCAGCCGACGGCGTCCGCGGCGCCCGCAACGAGGGCGGCGGTCGCGAGGGCATCCGCCACGAGGGCGTCGGGGCCGATGAAGGTGACGCCGAGAAGCCCCGTCTGCGTGGGGCTGCCCGTGCGCGGGTCGACCACGTGGTGATAGCGGATGCCGTCGCGGACGAAGAACCGCTCGTTGGTGCCGGAGGTCACGACGGAGGTGTCGCTGACAAGGACCTGCGCCGCGGCGACGCCCGTCGGGGCGAGCGGGTCCTGGATGCCGACCGACCACGCCTCGGCCTCGTCGGGTGCCCCGAGCACGGTGACGCTGCCACCGAGATCGAGAAGGGCGTCGGAGATCCCGTTGTCGCGCAGGATGCGCTCGAACTCGTTGGCGGCGTATCCCTTGGCAATGCCACCGAGGTCGACGGACGTGCCGGCGTCGAGGGCGACCCTTCGCCCAGCCTCGTCAACGCGCACGTGCTCCCAGCCCACGGACTCACGGGCGCGCATGATCTCCTCGGACGAGGGCACGCGCCCCTCGCGGATGCAGGGCTTCCAGAGGGAGGCGAGCGGTCCCACGGTCACGTCGAAGGCGCCGTCGGTGACCGCGCCCATCTCGCTCGCCCGGGCGAGGATGCGGGCCACATCCTCTGGAACGGCGGTCAAACCCGTTCCCGAGGACGCATTGAGCCTGCTCACGGCCGAGACGGGGTCGAAGACGCTCATCTCGCCGTGAATGGTCATGGCGCGGTCGCGCACCGCGGCGAGAACCTCGCGCGTCTCGTCGGCATGGCCGGGCACGCGGACGAGACAGTCCGTTCCGAACGCGGAGAACCTCATGCTCGACCAGGTCGCCATCGCTATGCCTTCGCCTGCGCGATCGCGTTCGCGACTGCCTCCATGATGCCATCGGAGGAGTGCGTGGCACCGGACACGGCACTGACGCTGGTGCTCTGCGCCTCGATGATTTCCGAGACCACGGTGGAGAACGCGCGGTTGTAGTAGGGCGTGTCGTCCTGGGTGCTCACGGTGGTGATGTCGGTGATGGCGCCGTTCGAGATCGTCACGCTGACGGTGGTGGTGCCGTTCTTGTGGCCGGTGCCGCTGCCCGTGTAGGTGCCGTCGACGTAGCCGGAGGCCGTTGTCGCAGTCGTGGCCGTGGTCGTGGTCGTCGAGGTGGTGGAGGAGGTGTCGGACGTGGTGGCAGACGTGGTGCTGGTGTCAGACGTCGTGGTGGTTGACGTCGTCGCATCGGACGGCGCGGCAGCATCGCTCACGGTCTCCAGCCCCGTTCCCTCGCCGGACTGCGTCTGGGTGATGGCGGTGGACGCCTGAGATGCCTGAGCGAACGCGTTCGTGGCGACGCCGCCCACCGCATAGAGTCCGAGGACCGAGACGGCACAGGCTGCCGTCACCACGGGCGCGGCGTCGGGCGCGACGGCACCGAGCTCCGCGTTCTCATGCGGGCACACGGCGGTGCAGCGCATGCAGTCGATGCACTCGCCGGACGAGACCTTGTCCACGCGACCGAGCGAGATGGCCATCGGACAGACGGAACTGCAGGCGCGGCAACGACCGCCGCACGTCTTCCTCGGCTTGCGGATGCGGAGGAGGCGCGTGTGGGAGAAGATCGAGTAGATGGCGCCCATAGGGCAGAGGTAGCGGCAGAAGAACCGCTCCACGAACAGCGACGCCACCATGATGGCTGCGAGCAGCACCAGACCGACGGTGTACCCCGTGAGGGCACCTGCGAAGTCGGGCGGCCACGTCGCCAGGCTGGCGAAGGCCTCCCAGGGGCTCCAGGACTCGGAGACGGACACGATGCCCAGCCAGCAGAGGACGACGAGTGCGAGCACGGCGTACTTCACGAGCTTGAGGCCCTTGTCCGCACCATCGGGAACCTTGACCTGAATCTTGGCCTTGCGGCCGATGGCGCCGAGAAGGTCGCCCATCGCGCCGAAGGAGCAGACCCAGCCGCAGAACACGCGTCCGACGAGCATGGTCGCGACGATGGTGACGACGGCGGCCACGACCTGAGACGCGAGAGAGACGGGATAGGTACCGGTCGCGATGGCGGTGACGAGCGCACCGACACCCGAGAGGGCCTCGACGAAAAGGCCGGGAAGCACGATGAACGAAGCAATCTGCACTGCTGCGCGAATGATGCCCGCGCGCTTGTATCTGTTGGTCATCTCTCATCCTTTCTCCTGTGTTGATGAGAAATATGCACCGATATCGATCTCTTCAGACTGACAAAGTCGGTGCTTCACGAAGGCCGTCCAATGCTTTTGTGTTCCTGAAAATGCCTGTAGGAGCCCTGTGTCAAACGACGGAAGGAGGGGAATGGGCGTCGCGATCGCGAGCTCGCAGAACCCTGGATTGAGCGGCCCCATGGGGCTTCTCGCCTTCTCCGCCTTCGGACGTACCTGACGGGGCCCAGCCGATGGAACTCGTCCATGCGTAGTACCCTAGAGACGGAACGACTTCGGCGAAAGCGCCGACACGCATAGCTAAGGAACCCAATCATGGCCACAATCACACCCGGGAACCGTCTCTACCTCTACCAGCTTCTCTCGCGCGAACTCGGCGCGGGAAGGCAGACGCTGATCAGCAGGGTCGACGAGGTCCTCTCCGCCGACGGCCTCGCCCCGGCCGACCTCGACTGCTCCGACGCGCAGGAACTCCTCGAGGGACTCGACTTCGTGAAGCTCACGGTCTTCAAGGGCGGGCGCGTGTATGCCACCGTGATGCCGGACGACGCGGCCGACCAGCTGCTCGCCGCGACCGACAACCCCGCCGACAACGACAAGGCGAAGGGCAAGCCGTGGAAGCGCAGGGGCGCGAAGTCGGTGAGACCGGTCAAGCCTCGTCACGTCATCACGGAGGAGCCTGCTGCCGCGCCCGCACCCGTGGAGCCCGTGGTCGAGACGCCGTCAGCGGCACCCGTCCGCGAGCAGGAGGCCTGTGCCCCGGAGGTCCCGCAGGCGGAGCCCGAGCCCGAGCAGCCCGCCGAGCCCGAGCCCACGCCACCAGCCCCGCAGGAGGTGCCCACGGCCGAGCTCGAGACGCCCCCGGCAGAACCAGTCGCTGCGGCAGCACCGCCGACGACGCCGTCCATCAACCTCACGATCACCTACAACCCCTACGAGGAGATGGAGCGCGACCTTCGCGAGACGCTGACGTCGGCCGCTGAGCCCTCAGAGGCTGCTTCGCCAGAGCCAGAATCCGAACCACGTCCCATCGCACCCGTTCACGTCATCCAGTCGGACCTCCCCCAGCACTTCTCGGAGGATGTCATCGTGAGGGACGGTCCGCTCAGCGTTCTCTATCAGAATCTGCCGATCGACGTCGAGCCCATGGCCGTTCTCGACGAGGATTGGCGCGTCTCGCGGTCCACGGGAACTTTCGAGGGCATACGCAGCACTTTGACCTTTCCCCTCCGCTACCTCCGCAAGGACGGCCAGGGCCCCATCACCGTGACGCTGCGCCGCTCGGCCAAGGCGATGGCCGGAAAGCGCTGGTCGGTCGACCAGGTCAACGTAGGCGGCGAGACGACCGACACGTCGGAGGTGCCGGGCTTCGATGGCGTCGAGAAGCGCGACGAGGGTGCCTGGACCGACCTCTCCGGCGCGTCGCGGGCTTCCCTCGCCTCCTCGAGCCCCATTCGCGAGTTCACCCAGTTCGCCCTCATCGGCACCTGGGACGGGCTTCTCTCCGAGCTCGCCCGCATCGCCGTGCCAGAGCGGTGGGACTACCCCAGCAAGTCGAACCACGCGATCCTGCGCGAGTACGTCACCGTGACCTTCCACAGGATCGTCCACGAGGGCAAACTCGCGGTGGCGGCTGGCGAATCGTTCGCTGCCTTCGACACGGGCCTCCTGACCGTACGCGGCGAGGACGTCTACGCCTGCTTCTCCGCACACGAGGGGGACATCCCCTGGGCGTTCTCGGGCTTCTGCGTCGTGGACGAGGGGGAGTTAGGAATGCGCCTCGCGAGGACCTTCGACGAATTGCCGCTGCCCGCCCGCTACGTGGACGAGACCACCGACTTGTCCTCCCTCGCAAACGTGACGGTCTCAGTGAGCCCCACGGTTCGGAGGCGGTTCTCGCAGCCGATCGAGGAGCAGGTGGCGAGGCTTCTGAGAAGAGCTGGGGAAGGTTGTGGCGTCGCCGCACCCGCATACGACCCCGCCGACGAGACGATCAAGCTGCTCCTCCCCTTCGACGGCAGAAACGCGATCGTAGTGGCGAGCCGTGGCGACGGCAACTACGAAGTCACGTCGGTCATGCCGCTCGAGAGGGCACGTGTCTGCGCCCGCGTGGTGAGCGCCGCCGTCCCCTCCTGGCTCGGATAGATGGATAAGGGGACAGGTTCATATTCCATGCCATTCAAATGGCATGGAATATGAACCTGTCCCCTTTTCCATCCCTTTTCCAGCTGATGGCCATTTATAGGACCCTATTTCCCCACGCCCCCGCGCGGCTACAATGAACCCACGCATACGAACCTGCTTGGGAGGTCCCGTCATGGACAAGATTCAAATGAAGACCCCGCTCGTCGAGATGGACGGCGACGAGATGACTCGCATCATCTGGCAGATCATCAAGGACGAGCTGCTGGCGCCCTTCGTCAACCTCGATACCGAGTACTACGACCTCGGCCTCAAGCACCGTGACGAGACGGACGACCAGGTAACCATCGATTCCGCTGAGGCAACCAAGCGACTGGGGGTCGCCGTCAAGTGCGCCACCATCACCCCCAATGCGGCGCGCGTCGAGGAGTACGGCCTCAAACAGATGTGGAAGAGCCCCAACGGCACCATCCGCGCCATGCTCGACGGCACCGTGTTCCGCGCCCCCATCCAGGTCAACGGCATCGAGCCGCAGGTCAAGTGCTGGAAGAAGCCCATCACGATCGCCCGCCACGCCTACGGCGACATCTACAAGAACACCGAGATGCGCATCCCCGGCCCTGGCACGGTCGAGCTCGTCTACACCGCCGCCGACGGCACCGAGCAGCGCGCACTCATCCACGACTTCGCGGGTGCTGGCGTAGTGCAGGGCGTTCACAACCTCGACGACTCCATCACGAGCTTTGCTCGCAGCTGCTTCGAGTACGCGCTCTCGACGCACCAGGACCTCTGGTTCGCCACCAAAGACACCATCTCCAAGACCTACGACCACCGCTTCAAGGACATCTTCGCCGACATGTACGACGCCGAGTACAAGGACCGGTTCGAGGCAGCCGACATCACGTACTTCTACACGCTCATCGATGACGTCGCGGCTCGCATCATGAAGACCGAGGGCGGCTTCATCTGGGCGTGCAAGAACTACGACGGCGACGTCATGAGCGACATGCTCTCGTCGGGCTATGGCTCGCTCGCGATGATGACCTCGGTGCTCGTGAGCCCCCACGGCTACTTCGAGTACGAAGCCGCCCACGGAACGGTCCAGCGCCATTACTACAAGTACCTCAAGGGCGAGAGGACAAGCACCAACTCGGTCGCCACGATCTTCGCCTGGACTGGCGCGCTGCGCAAGCGCGGCGAGCTTGACGGCACGCCCGACCTCGTGGACTTCGCCGACCGTCTCGAGCGGGCGACGATCGACACGATCGAGTCCGGCAAGATGACGGGCGACCTCGCACGCATCACCACGCTGGAGGACCCGGTGACGCTCGACACCCGCGACTTCATCCTCGCCATTCGCGACACGCTTATTGCCGAGTCGTAGAGGCTCAATCAGTATCAGCTCTGTGTGGGTCGAGGGGACGTTCGAGTTCCCTCGACCCACTCTTTCAGGACGTCTTGAATGGCGGCGAAAGCGTCGTCAGAATCGTTGGGGGACACGGCAGTGAGCAAGTTCGCACGGGGAATCACGATCACGCTTATCGGGGCAGCCCTCTGGGGGTTCTCGGGAACCTGCTCGCAGTACCTCTTCCAGCACTACGACATCGCGCCGCTGCTCGTGACCGTCATTCGCATGCTTGGCGCCTCCGCGGCGTTTATCGTCGCGATATGCGTGACAGACCGCGAGAAGCTCTCCGCGATTCTCCATGACGCCCCCACGCGTCGCGGCCTGCTCATCTTCGGCTGCCTCGGGCTCTTCCTCGTGCAGGTGACCTTCGTGGTCACCATCAGCCTCACCAACGCCGGCACGGCCACGGTACTCCAGGCGCTCAACATCGTCTTCTGCATGCTCATCACCTTCGTCACCGAGAGGCGCGGCCCGCGCGCGACGGAGCTGCTCGCCTTCGTGGCGGCGTTCGTCGCGACCGTCCTCGTGGCCACGGGCGGAAACCTCTCGGGCATCAGCATCTCGCCGGCGGGGCTCGCCTGGGGCATCGCGACGGCGTTGACGGCCACCGTCTACAACACCTACCCCAAGCGCATGTTCGCCCGCTGGGGCAGCTTCACGATCACGGGTCTCGGCATGCTCGTGGGAGGTGTCACCGCGCTTGCCGTCTGGATCCTCTCGCCCGCCCTTCCCGTGTCGCTCGGTACGACCCTTGGGGCGGGTTCGCCTCTTCCCGCCATGGGTGCCGACGGGTGGATCGCGCTCGGAATCTTCACCTTCGTGGGAACCTTCCTCGCCTTCGGGCTCTACCTGCACGGTATCTCGGTCGTGGGGAGCATGCGGGGCAGCATGCTCGGGACCATCGAGCCAGTCACCTCTATGGTCGTCTCCGCGGCGTGGCTCGGGACGGTCTTCGTGCCCGCTGACTGGCTCGGCCTCGTCCTGATGATCGCCACCGTGTTCCTGGTCACGATGCCGGCTGTCAACGCGGAAGAGGAGCAGGAGACAGCCTAGCCGCTCCCTGCCAAAGGTGCCAACGCCCTTTGGCAGCCAAAGGGACACCCTCCGACAAGTTCCGTTCGACCGCCCCGCACCGGCGGACGGTCCACGTGCCTGCCTGCCAAAGGGACAGCCTCAGCCACCATTTTGTGGACACGTCAGCGCCGAGAAGCACGCTGGCATCTCCAACCGTTGTACCGCCTCAAGCTTCCGTCTTGCCTGGCTGGTCGTTAGATTTCGTCAGAGCGCATACCCGTCACGAGCCTGGTGCCGTCATGTCCCCAGGCTCGTGACGGGCACAACGAAGACGCCCTCCCGCGTGCGGCGCGCGTACGACGTCCTGCCCACGAGCACGGCGAGGAAGCTCGGCGGCGGAATCTGCGCCGCCCCGTTCGCCGCCGCCCGATCGCGGACGCGCAGGAGCGACGCCACCCCCTCGTCGACCTTGTTCTCAGAGAGCTTAACCTCGACGGCCGCCCAGCGACGGTCGGGCATCTGGATGATGACATCCGCCTCAAGCCCCGTGTCGTCGCGGTAATAACCCAACGTCGCCCCCTCGAAGTCGGAACTCGAGTCAAGCAAAACGCGCAGGTCGCGTAGGCAGAGGTTCTCGAACATGAGCCCGAAGGTCTGAAGGTCACCGAGCAGGGCCCTCTCGTCGGCCCCGAGGGCGGCAACGGCGAGCGAGGGATCAACGAAGTAGCGCTTCGGCTTCGTGCGGAGGTGCTTCTTAGAACGGAGGGGGGCATCCCAGCCAGGCAGCTCCTCGATAAGATACATGTCACGGAAGAGATCGAGGTAGGAGTCGACGGTCTCCAGAGACGGCGCGGACGTCTCGCCGAAGGCCACGTCCCGTGCCAGCGTGGTCCTGGTAGCCGCCGTACCGTTGTTCCGTGCGAGGGAGACAAGCGCCCGGCGCGCGAGCGAGGCCGACTTCCCGAGGCGCGGGGCGTCATCGAGGCACACCGACTCGAGGTACTGCCTGCAGATCAGACGGGCCGCCCTATCAGGCCTGTCAAGGGTGGCCGGCCACCCTCCCCGACAGACCGTCCTCGCGAGGGCCTCGATGGGGGTATCGACCTCGAACATCCCCATGTCACCTTCGAACAAACCCCCGAGAGAGACTCGCCCATCGGAGAGCCCCATCTCCGAGAGCGACATCGGGCGCATGTGAACTCGGGCGATACGCCCGGCGCCGCTGTGGACGTAAGACCCCTGGGGAGGGGTCGACGACCCCGTAAGGAGGAACTGCCCGGGCCGGTTGCCCGTCTCGTCAACGGTGCCACGCACTGCGTCCCGCAAAGAAGGAATCTCCTGCCATTCGTCGATGAGCCGTGGCTGCTCGCCGACAATCGCTACCTGCGGGTCAGCCTCAACGAGACGGCGCGCCTCGCCCTGGTCGAGGTGGATGGCGCTGCCAGCGTGGGCCTCGGCCGTCCACGTCTTCCCGCAGTACTTGGGACCGTCGATCTGTACGGCCCCGAAGGTCGAGAGAAAGTCGTCAACGAGGTCATCGACAAGGCGAGGACGGTATTCGGCGTGCTTGAGCTGTGTCATGGCAAGGCCTCCTTATTGTTCTCCGTACGGCTACGAGAACTTCATGATACCCCGGATAGCGAAGTCTGACACCATTTTCCCCAGATGTTTATCCGTCATTTCCCCAACTATAGATTCGATATTTCCCCAGGTTCTTGACCGTCATTTCCCCAGCCGTCTGTTGGGTAGTGCGCACCTGTGCCGCACGACACGCTGCGTACGCCATTGATACAGACGGGCGTGCCGCGCGGGGATTCGTCTGGAATCCCCCGCACGGCACGCCTGAAACGATTGCGTCTTGACTAAGACCCGCGACTTCCGCGAAAGCCTAGTCGAGAACGGCGTCGCGCTCCTTGTCCTCGTCGCGGATGAGCTTGCTGCGGGTCGCGACCACATCAGCGGAGGCTCCGTCGTACTTCTCGCCCGTGGGATGCTCGTCCTCCCAGAGCTTCTTCGCCACAGGTGCCCACTCCTTGGCATACGGCACCGTGCGCTCCATGATCTTCTCGGGACCCTCGGGCGAGACGTACTCGGTGCTCTTGGCGTCTGCCTCCTTGACCATGGCAGGCAGGATGCCGGGGTTCTCGAGCATGGGGCAGGGCTGGAGCTCGTTCTTGTTCCACGGCCAGCGCTCGCGGTATGCCTGGAACATCGGCTGGTGCAGGCAGTCCACCCAGCTCATGTCATGGATGTTGGCGTTGGAGTAGTGGATGAAGACGCAGGGCTCCACGTCGCCACGCGCGTTCACATGGCAGTAGAGGCGCCCGCCCGCGATGCAACCCTTCGTGAACTCGCCGTCGTTCTGGAAGTCCATGGCGAAGATCGGGTAGCCGCCCTCGAAGGCCCTCACCTGGCGAATGCGGTGGAACATGTACTCGCGCTGCTCCACGGTGGGCATGAGGTCGGCATTGGCGCCCTCGCCCACGGGCATGTAGTGGAAGTACCAGGCCCAACGGCAGCCCTTGTCGACGAGTAGCTGGAAGAACTCGTCGGACGAGACGAGCTCGGTGTTGGCGCGGGTGTACGCCGTGGACGTCCCGTAGAGGAGCCCGTTGGCATGCATGAGGTCGAAGGCGCGCATGACCTCGTCGAAGGAGCCCTCGCCGCGGCGGCCGTCGTTCACGCCCGCCTCGTACGACTCGAGGCTCACGGAGAAGATGATGTTGCCCACACGCTTGACGTCGTCGCAGAACGCCTGGTCGACGAGGGAGGCGTTCGTGAAGACGTTGAAGAGACAGTCGTCGTGCTTCTCGGCGAGACGGACGACGTCGCGCTTGCGGACGAGGGGCTCGCCACCGGTGAGCATGAACAGGTGCGTCCCCAGGGCCTTGGCCTCGGTCACGAGCTTGTCCATGTCCTCGAAGGAGAGGTTGAGGCGGTTGCCGTAGTCGGCCGCCCAGCAGCCGACGCAGTGCTTGTTGCAGGCGCTCGTCGGGTCGAAGAGCACGATCCACGGCACGTTGCACTGGAGCTCGTCGGCCTTCTCGAAGGTGGTGCGGTATCCGCGGAAGGCGGCCTCGTACGCGCCGTTCATGAGCATGGTCTTGAAGACGTTGGGGTCGGACTCGTCGATGATGTCAAAGAGCCACTTCTCCCACTTCGACCCGGGATAGAGCGCCGAGCGCATGCCCTTCGCGGCACCGGGCACGGTGTCCTTGAGGAGCTTGCCGGCCATGTCGATGAGCTTGTCGATCTTCTGCTCGCGGTCATCCGCGTTGGCGGTCTTGATGAGTTGGTCGATGACCACCGAGAAGGCCTTGCGTTCTGCGGCGTGGGCCATTTTTGATTGCATGACGTACCCCCTGTCTGGTCCCCCGGACGGGGGATTCTGCTTGACGAAGGGATTATCACCATTTCCAGCGTGTCGTTCTAGCGGTGTGATACGGAAATTCACACGTTACGCCTACACTCTTATAGGTGTTTGTATGCATAACTCTGGAGGACCGCCATGACAGAGGACAGAAGGATCGCCAAGACGAGACACGTACTCGAACAGACCCTGCTCGGCATGCTCACCTCGCAGCCCCTCGAGCAGGTCACGGTGACGGAGCTCTGCGAGCGCGCCCACGTGGACCGTGGGACCTTCTACCGGCACTACGCGAGCAAGGAGGAACTTGCCGAGAAGCTTGCGGAACGCCTGCTCGAGGAGCTCACGTCAAATGTCTACCTGCGCATCGAACGCATCATCGAGGGTGCCGACAGCCAGGAGATCCTGAAGCTCATCATCCAGTCGATCGACGAGGTGGGCTCCGAGCTCGTCATGCTCCAGAACGTCAAGGTGCGCGGCCAGGACGTGCGCACGAGAATCCGACACATCTCCGAGGGCGCGCTCCGCGTGCTCTCGTCCACGGGCATCCTCGGCGAGGATCCCGAGACCGAAGCCTGGGCCATGACGACGATCGTCCTCGACTATCCACTCTACGCCGCGGAAATCGGCCATCAGACGAGCCCCGCGACCTTCGTCAGGGCTATCCACGAGATCACGGACCTCTACTACTCGATCCTCGTCCAGAGCCACGACCCGGAATACGACGACTAGCCCTACTCGTCCTCGTCGGTCTCGGGCGGGCCCGGCTGTATCGCGTCCACGCCTTCCTCGCCCGTGCGGATGCGGACGGCGCGCCCGACCTCGTAGCAGAATATCTTTCCGTCACCCACGCGACCGGAACGAGCGGCAGTGCAGATCGCCGCGATGCACTTATCCGCCCACGCCTCCGTCGAGACCACGACCTCGAACTTGACCTTGGGGAGCATCGTCATCGTTGACACGCTGCCGCGCACGTAGTGGGTGTATCCCATCTGCGTGCCGCAACCCATGACCTGCGAGACGGTGATTCCGCGAACCTCGATGTCAAAGAGGGCCTGCTTGACGTCCTCAAGCGCTTCTTCGCGCACAATCGCCTCTACCTTGAACATATCTCTACCTCCAGGGGTACTCTGTGGCTATGGCTAGTCGTCCAGGCCGTTGAACGAGGGATAGGCACGCTCGCCGTGCTGTGAGAGGTCGAGACCCACGCGCTCGTCTCGCTTGGTTACGCGGAGCGGGCAGACGAGGCCCACGAGCTTTGCGCAGATGAGCGTTCCCACGATGGCCACGGCAATCGTAATCGCGATGGCCGCAAGCTGCGCGACGAAAAGGTGCCAGTCGCCGAACGCGAGACCGTTCCAACGAATCACGGGATTCACCTGCTGCGTCGCGAAGACGCCAGTGAGGATGCCGCCCCAGATGCCGCCGATGCCATGGCAGCCGAAGGCGTCGAGGGCGTCGTCATAGCCAAACCTCTTCTTGATGAACGAGACGGCGAAGAAGCACACGATGCTCCCGGTGAAACCGATGATGAAGGAGGCCCACAGGGGAACGAACCCACAACCGGGCGTGATGGCGACAAGGCCGATCACGAGGCCGGTCGACGCGCCGACGAGCGTGGGTTTCTCGCAGGTAATGACGTCCATGAGCATCCAGGAGAGCTCGGCCGCGGCGGTGGAGATGGCCGTGGTGGCGAACGCGTGGGCAGCAAGGTCACCGGCAGAGAGGGCGCTGCCGGCGTTGAAGCCGAACCACCCGAAGAGCAGGAGCGATGCGCCGATGGCGACGAGCGGGATGTTATGCACGGGATAGCTGACGTTGTCGTAGCCCTCGCGGCGTCCGAGCAGCAGGCAGAGAACGAGCGCCGAAACGCCCGACGAGATATGGACCACGTTGCCGCCCGCAAAGTCAATGGAACCCATCTGTGCCAGCAGCCCGCCGCCCCAGACCATGTGCGCCACCGGGTAGTAGACGATGAGGGACCAGAGGACCACGAAGAGGAAGAGCGCCTTGAAGCGCATGCGTCCGGCGACCGACCCGGCGATGAGCGCGGGCGTGATGACCGCGAACATCATCTGGAACAGGGCGAAGACCAGCAGCGGAATGGTGGGGGCATACGCGTCCGACGCCGTCTCGACGCCATTCATGAACAGGTACTCGAAGCTTCCGATGACGCCGCCATGATCAGTCCCGAACGATAGCGAGAAGCCCACGGCGAACCACATGACGATGCCCACGCCGATGCAGAAGAACGACGTCATGATGTTGTTCGCCACGTTTTTGCGCCTGCCGAGGCCTCCGTAGAAAAACGCGAGTCCAGGCGTCATGAACAGCACGAGTGCGGCGCAGATGATGATAAAGCCAGTGTCAGCAGCGTTCATTGTCCATCCCCTCTCATAGGGTTCACTCCATGAGAGATGGTCGTACTCGGAGGTTGCCGCGAGGTGTTACTCGAGTTGCTGCGTCGTTGCCCCCGATTAACAGTTGAGGGCAAGCGTGTGAACAGACGACGGTCTGGGTAAGAGTAGATAAATGCTATAATATTAATTGCAATTATGGCCGGAGCGTGATCTTGGGCCTCTCACGCACCGTCCCCCTCGCAAAGGGGCCCGTTCATCATCTTTTTTGTTAGGCTTACTTATTTTCTGTCAGTATATTGGATGACGACTGGATCACCCCGATGAGCAGTCGCAAAGAGAGAGGAACAACCCATGGAGTACAAGAACATCGTCGTCGCAGGTGGAGGCGTCCTCGGAAGCCAGATTGCCTTCCAGACTGCCTACAGCGGCTACAACACCACCATCTGGCTCCGCTCGGAGGGATCCATCGGCCGCACCGAGCCGAAGGTCGCTCGCCTGAAGCAGATCTACCTCAACACCCTCGAGGCCATGAAGACCGATCCGCGCGCCTATGCCTATGGCCTCATGGCCAAGGAGGACGTCACCCCGGAGGCCTGCGAGGCGGCCAAGGCCAAGGTCGAGGCGGCCTATGCCAAGCTCAAGCTCACGACCGACTGGGATGAGGCCTTCAACGACGCGGACTTCGTGATCGAGTCCGTCGCAGAGGCCCCCGACGCGAAGGCCGCCTTCTACACCGAGCTCCAGAAGCACACTCCCGAGAAGACCGTCATCGTCACGAACTCCTCCACGATGCTACCGAGCCAGTTCCGCGACTTCACCGACCGCCCCGAGAAGTACCTCGCACTCCACTTTGCCAACGAGATCTGGAAGAACCCCACGGCAGAGGTCATGAAGCATGACGGCACTGGCGAGAAGTACTTCGAGGACACCGTCGCCTTCGCCGCCTCCATCCGCATGATCCCCCTCAAGGTCCTGAAGGAGCAGCCAGGCTACCTGCTCAACTCCATGCTCGTCCCGTTCCTCGATGCCGCTGAGGCGCTCGCCGCCAACGGCGTCGGGTCCGTCGAGGACATCGACCGCGCCTGGACCATCTCGACCGGTGCCCCCGCAGGCCCGTTCCGCATCCTCGACATCGTGGGTCTCACCACCGCATACAACATCTGCCTCATGGACCCGCGCTCCAAGGACCCCTCGACGACAAAGGGCAAGGTCTGCGCGATGCTCAAGGAGAAAATCGACCGCGGCGAGACGGGCGTCAACGCCGGCAAGGGCTTCTACGACTACGCATAGCAGGCGTTCCACCAACACGAGAGCCGGGGCCCTGGCATCAGTCGGGGCCCCGGCTCTGTGTCGTGCGATAGGTTCTTGTACGTAAACCTATCGTGCGACACAAATCAGGGTTTCAAACGTGCGACACATTTCCGTCGCACTGCCATCCCGCGGTTCGTCTCGCACGAGGGCTTCTCGCCCGTCATCCCTCGGCGCGACGGAAGCAGGTCGCCGTCATGCGCGCCACGGGCGTGCCGAGGTCATCGACCACGTCCACGGTGTAGAAGCCAAGCGACCTGCCCGACTTGTCGGCATCGCAGGTCGCGATGAGCCGCGTGCCCCTGCATCCGCTCATGTAGTGGATGGAACTCTCGACGGACACCGTCGGGTGCTCGCCGATGTTGCAGGCGATGGCGAGGGCGAAGTCGCACAGCGTGAAGATGGCCCCGCCCATGACGTTGCCCTGGGCGTTGAGGTGTCCCTCCGCCACGTCGAACTCGCAGACGGCATGCCCGTGCGATGCCTCGTCGACAAGACAGCCGCACGCCTCGGTCGCAAAGTGGTCGTTCCCGAAGTACTCGCGAACGCCTTCGATGGGACAGTCCTCGTCAATCATCGAGCTCCCTCCATGGCACCGTAAACTTTGCAATCATACGCCTTCGAAGTCGGAATCCATGGGGCACTACCCGCCGAAACCATGGAGAGCCTTGTTTTACCTGCATCAATGCCGGACAATAACCCACGTTCTCGATTCTCTCCCTCCAGGAAGACACATGCCCCAGCGCAAACCCATAGACAGGGACGACACACCTGCCGCGCTCATCGCCCGGCACTGCTCGGACATCCTCGCCTCGCCAGGCATGGCGGTCGAGCGCGATTGCATCCAGCATGGCGACACGTCCGTGCTCGCGCACTCCGCGGCAGTCACGGCACACTGCGCCCTCATCGCTCGCTCCCTGCAGATACCCGTGGACGAGCGCGCGCTCATGCGCGGGGCTATTCTCCATGACTACTTCCTCTACGACTGGCACGACCCCGACCCGAGCCATCGCCTGCACGGCTACACGCATCCGGGAACCGCCTGCAGGAACGCGGTCCGCGACTTCGGCGTGGGCACGATCGAGCAGAACATGATCAAGCACCACATGTTCCCGCTCACCCCCACGCCCCCGACCTGCCGCGAGGGCGTGATTCTCTGCCTGGCCGACAAGATCGTGGCCACGCGGGAGACCGCGCACGGGTTCGCGCTCAAGTTCCACGCGCTCAGGGGAGGCGCGCATGCCTAGCTTGAACGGCATCGCCTCGCTCTGGATCCTCTTCATGATGTACAGCTTCGCCGGCTGGTGCTGCGAGTCCACCGCCTGCTCCTATCGGCAGCGCAAGTTCGTGAACCGCGGCTTTCTCAATGGCCCGTACCTGCCCATCTACGGCTCCGGGTCGCTTGCCGCCATCGTGCTCCTCAAAGACGTCCAGAACCCCGTGCTGCTCTTCCTCCTCGGCGGCCTTCTCACCTGCACCATCGAGTACCTCACGTCCTACGTGATGGAGCGCATCTACCACGCGCGCTGGTGGGACTACTCGAAGCGGCCGCTCAACCTGCATGGTCGCGTATGGATCGGGGGCTTCTTCGAGTTCGGAGTCGGCATCCTGTGCGTGATGTACCTCGCGCTGCCAGGCTTCACCTACCTCATCGGGCAGATACCGGACGCCCTGCTCGTGCCCGTCGCCGTGGTACTGCTCGCGATCTTCCTCTCGGACCTCGCGGTCACGAACATCGGGCTCAAACGATTCCGTGCCAAACTCGACAGCATCCTCGTCGATCTCAAGGATCGCATGAGCACCCTCCGCGAGAGCGTGCCCTCGCGTGCGGATCTCGCCCAGGCCGTGGGCTGGGAGCGCGTCCGCGACTGGTCCCTCTCCGGGCACATCTCTGACGCCATGGAGAGAATCGGCGAGCAGATGCCCTCTGTGCCGCGCCCGACGATGCCGCAGATTCCGTCGCTCGAGGAGATTGGCGAGAAGTTCTCGCACGCCCTCAACGGGCAGGAGCGACGCGTCGTCCGTGCCTTCCCCCACATCGAGCCGGTCGACTACCAGTCCTATGTCGACGACCTCTACGAGCAGCTCCGCAAGCTCGGCAAATAGACGTCCCTCTCGCTACCTGAGGGCCCTCGTGGCGTTGAGGACGGCGAGCACCATCACGCCCACATCGGCGAAGACCGCGAGCCACATGGACACGAGACCGAAGGCCGCGAGGACGAGCACGGCCACCTTGATCGCGATGGCGAAGACGATGTTCTGCCGAGCGATGCGCAGCGTGCGCCGGGCAATCCTGATGGCAGTCGCGATCTTTGAGGGCTTGTCATCCATGAGGACCACGTCGGCGGCCTCGATGGCGGCGTCCGAGCCGATGGCGCCCATCGCGATGCCCACGTCCGCACGGGCGAGCACGGGTGCGTCGTTGATGCCGTCCCCCACGAAGGCGAGGCTCTCGCCCTTGCCCTTCTCCGAGATGAGCCGCTCCACCTGCTCGACCTTGCCGGCGGGAAGGAGCTCGGCGTGGTATTCGTCCAGTCCGAGCCGTCCGGCGACCTCGCGGGCGACCTCCTCCCCGTCTCCGGTCAGCATGACGACCCTGCGCACGCCCTCGCTCCTCATGGCCGAGATAGCCTCCGCGGAGTCCTCCTTCACCTGGTCGGAGATCACGATGTGTCCGGCATACTGCCCGTCGATGGCCACGTGGATCACGGTGCCCACGTCGTGCTCACAGGTCAAGGCCACGGCACCGACGGTCTCCATGAGTCGCAGGTTGCCCACGGCGATGGAGCGCCCGCAGACCTGCGCCGTGATGCCTTGTCCGGCTATCTCCTGACGGTCCTTGACCTCGCAGCCGTCATCGGAGTCGGGATAGGCATCGCGGAGCGCGGCCGCGATGGGGTGGGTGGAAAAGCGCTCCACATGCGCGGCGAGGTGCAGGAGCTCGGTCTCGTCGACCTCCGAGGGATGCACCGCCGTCACGACGAAGACCCCGCGGGTGAGCGTGCCAGTCTTGTCGAAGACGACGACGTCGGCATCGGCGAGTGCCTCGAGGTAGTTCGAGCCCTTGATGAGGATTCCCCTCTTGGACGCCCCACCGATGCCTCCGAAGAAGGTGAGCGGGACGGAGATGACCAGGGCGCAGGGACACGAGACGACGAGGAAGGTGAGCGCGCGCAGGAGCCAGGTGGCAAAGGTGCCGAGAAAGTCACCCGAGACGAGCGGCCCCACCACAGCGAGGGCTATGGCCGCGAAGACGACGATGGGCGTATACACATGGGCAAAGCGCGTGATGAAGCTCTCGCTTCTCGACTTGTGCTCGCCGGCGTTCTCCACGAGGTCGAGGATCTTCGAAGCGGTGGACTCGCCGAACTCCTTGGTCACGCGGGCGCGCACGACGCCGGAGATGTTCACGCAGCCCGAAATGACCTCGTCGCCGGGCGCGATGTCGCGGGGCGCACTCTCGCCGGTGAGCGCCACGGTGTTGAGGCTCGACGAGCCCTCCACGACCTCGCCGTCCAGGGGAACTTTCTCCCCCGGACGAATGAGGATCGTGTCACCCACGTGCACGTCCGTCGGCGAGACGGTCTTGACCTGGCCGTCACGCTCCACGTTGGCGGTGTCGGGGCGGATGTCCATGAGCTCCGAGATGGACGCTCGGCTCTTGTCCTGGGCGAGGTCCTCGAAGAGCTCGCCCACCTGGAAGAACAGCATGACGAAGACGGCCTCGGCGAACTCGGGCTCGCCGCCCGGGACAAAGCCGATGAGAAGCGCGCCGAGCGTGGCGACGGACATGAGGAAGTCCTCGTCGAAGGCCTTCCCCCTGATGACGCTCTCCCCCGCCTCGGCGAGCACGTCGTAGCCGGCCACGAGGTAGGCCGGGAGGAACAACAGGAGCTGCACCCTCATGGGGACGTCAAAGGCGCGGTTCAGGAGCGACGCCACGACGAGCAGAATCGTCGAGGCGATGATTCTCGCGAGCTTGATCTTGTTTTCCTTCTCGCCCATCGAGTCCCTCACGTCTATTTATGAGTGCTTGTTCATGTGTTCAGATATCAGTGTAGAGAGGGGCAGAGGAAGTGTCAAGGGAAAACCCGACGGCAGCGGTGTGGAGGGCAATAAGAGGTCGCCAAATCACGACGAACGTACCGAGCATCGGTGAGCGCGGCAACACCACAATGGGTGAAGGCAGTTTTCAATCTGTCCGCAAAGGCAACTCGCGTATGTCTCTGTTACGAATGGCCATGTTCCTTATTTGAGAGATCCTTCTCTGCTCTTTTGAGTGCCTCAAGGTAGTCTTTCTCTGCACCTGACAGAGTCTTGACCTGATAGGCTCGGTACTCGTGATCCGCCTTCTCCATGGCCTGCGCATGACTGATTCTGCCAGCGCCTTCGAGCACCCTAGCTCCTGCTGCCAAAATCAAAGCGTCAAGCTGAGACACATAGTCGGCCATGTATGTAGGCACATGCTGGTGTGCGCGGAACTCGGCGAAGTCAAAATAACCAGAAACAAGGCTATTGAGCTTGGATAGTTCATCCTCGTCGAGGTAGTTTTTTGCAATTCCGACGTCGCTCTTCGTGACCTCATTACCCTTGAAGCTCGTAAGGCCCATGAAGGGCTTATCAGCGTCAGCACGCTCGAACACTACTTCCGCCGCGGTGTGTCCATGAGCGGCGTATGAAGCTTGTTCTGAACGATCTTGAAGAAACGTATTGAGTCCTGGCTTGTGGGGTCATAGTCTATCGCTGTCGCATAGAGGTCGAGAACCTGGCGATAGAAGACTTTCTCCGAAGAGCGGATATCACGGATGCGGTTGAGCAGCTCCTCCCAGTAAGGGCCGCCACCGCCGTTTTTCAGACGCTCGTCATCAAGAGCAAAGCCCTTTCGCAGGTACTCCTTGAGCACACCAGTTGCCCACTGTCGAAATGCGATGGCGCGACCCGAGCTGATTCGGTATCCAACGCTTATGATCGCATCGAGGTTATAGAAGGTCGTGGGGCGTATTGCCTTTCTCCCACTATTAATTTGCACATTTTGCAAATTGCTCGTGACGCTGGTCTCTTTGAGTTCTCCCTCCTCGAAGATATGCGCAAGATGGCGAGAAATGGTACTCGTTGATACATCGAACAAGTCGGCCATCTGAGCTTGCGTAAGCCAGACGGTATCCCCGTCGAAAGAGACGTCGAGCCTCGCACTCCCGTCTGGGGCTTCATAAATGACAATTCCCGTCAGAGGTTCATCGCTCATGCCACATCTCCCTCGATACTGCCAACAACAGCTCCAGCTGAGCGGTTTGGCTTGCCTTCGCGCTCAATGATACGACCTGATACCCCGAAGCCGCACCTTGCCCTCCGCAGTGAAGGTACAGATCTGTTTCATTCTACTGTCTCTCTCCGAGCAGGCTTGACGATGAGCGCTCCCGCATACCACGAAGGCGCCCCGGTCTCGCACCACCTGAGGCGCAGGACCAGGGCATCGAATGCGGCGAATCGTCGTCGTGCGGGACTACAGCTCGCCCATGTCGCCGGTGATGTCCCCCGACGCGCTCGGCGCCTCCGCCGAGAGCTTGTCCAGCTCATCGAGAAGCTCGTGCTTGCGGTCGCGGACCATGAGTCCCTTGCTGTGCGACACGAACGAGTCTGATCCGTGGCGCGAGACGAATGCCATGAAGTCAGGGTCGACGGCGAGTCTCGTCACGAAGACGAGCATCTCCTCGCCGTCGCCGTAGGTCTGGTCCACGAAGTTCAGCGCCGCGTCGACCTGCTCCGAGAGGGACCTGATTCGCTCTCCCAGCTCGTGGACCGCTTCGTTGAACGGAGCCTTGCCCTTATCGAGAGACGCGGAGCCGTCCTTCTGCACCATGGCCTCGCACACGCGCGAGAGGATACTCACCTTCATGGCAGCCCTGCGGGTTCGTGCGTCCGACCCCTCGCCTGCCGAGAGGCCCGCGAGCTCGGAGCGAGCGTCCGCCAGGACCATGCCCGAGGACGACGGCTCATCCCTCAGGGCGACGAGGATGTCGCGCGTGTCGCGAATCGCCTGCTCGTACTCGCTCGTGGCATGGACGCGGGCGAGCAGCGCCGAATCGAGCAGGCTCACGATGGCAACCCGCTCGTCGAACGGAGCATGCCTGGCCGTCTCGGTCATCTCGTCGGTGATCGACCCGTCGAGAATGTCGGTCACGCGGCAGTCGCTCTGGTACTTGGCAAAGAGTTCCAGATAGAGCGAGAAGTCCTCGGCGATGTCGGGATCCTGGATGTACTGCGAGACGAGCGCCTGGTCGGCGTGGAGCCCGACCTGTTCGTAGGCCAGGAGCATGCGCGAGAGGTCGTCCCAACCACGGGCGGCGACCAGGCGCGTGCCGTCCACGACCTGGCGGACGTGGTAGAAGCTCTCGGGCTTGTTCTCGAGGTAGGTGATGATGGCGGGATGCACCTGGTGTGCCACCGCGTAGTCGCGCCAGATGCCGAGGTCCGGCTCGACGTCGATGCGCTTCATTCGGTCGAGCGTCGCGGGATCGAAGTCGCGGGCTGCACGGTTGTACTCGGGGGGGTTGCCCGCCGTGACGATGGTCCACCCCGAGGGCAGACGATGCTGCCCGAACGACTTGAACTGAAGGAACTGCAGCATGGCGGGGGCGAGCGTCTCAGACACGCAGTTGACCTCGTCGAGGAAGAGGATTCCCTCCTGGATGCCGGTAGCTTTGATGACGTCGTAGACCGTGGCGATGATCTCGCTCATCGTGTAGCGGCTCACACGGTAGGACCTGCCACCATACTCCGCCTCCTCGATGTACGGGAGGCCGATGGCACTCTGACGCGTGTGGTGCGTCATGGAGTACGAAACGAAGTTGATGCCCATGCGCTCGGCGATCTGCTGGACGATGGCTGTCTTGCCGACGCCCGGAGGGCCGACGAGGAAGATGGGTCGCTGCATCTGCGGCGGGATGAGATAGATGCCGAGCTCGTCCTTGGCCATGTACGACCGGACCGCGCCCTCGATCTGCTCGGTTGCCTGCTTGATGTTCATCGTCTGCCCTCTCCTCGTGTCGTCGGGGAACCGCCCCCGACGGCGTGTCCGCCATTGCTGTCCCAGAGCCGCTGCTCGAACGACCGGCCCGCCAGCTCGGCTGGTCTGAGCACCACCTGGATCGCCCAGGAGGGCACGCACTGGGGCCGATAGTCGTCGTAGAAGACGAAGGCCGCCTTGTAGCGCGGGACCTGCTTGGGATAGATGCCCCATCCGTCCGTGAAGTAGATCAGGCCGGCAAGCTCACGAAGCTCTCCCGACTTGACAAGCTCGTCCACATACTTGAAGGCGGGCCTGAAGTCGGTGCCACCAAAGCCGCGCAGCTCGAAGCCATCATGCCAGCTCTTGAGGTCGTCGAGGCTCCGAATGACCGTGTCCTGCTGAACCACAGCGTCCGCCTGGATCACGTGCACGTTCACCCGATCGCAGAAGGCCCCGTCGCTCGTGAGCACGTCAAGCGTGGTGTCCAGGAACTTCTGGACCGCCGCGCCCTCGACCGACCCCGACGTGTCGATCACGATCACGAAGTCGCGCACGAGGCGCTGCTCGCGATACTCGAGCGGCTCGATGAGGGGCATGTCACCATAGACGCTCATGCCGTAGGTGTAGAGGATGTAGTCGAACTCGTCCGGCGAGATGCGCATCGCCTCGTGGGGCAGCGAGAAGAGCCGGAGGAACTCGCGGTAGCTCGTCCGCTCGCTCGTTGACGCGCGCAGCTCGCGCTTGAGGTCGCCCAGCTGCTGGCTGAGTCCCTTCGAGAAGGTGTCGAGGTCAACACGCACGCTCTTCGCCATGCGCGTCCACTGCTCCTTCGCGGCGTCGCGGTCCTCGCGAGAAATCGACGACGACATGGCAGAGGTGCCCCCGCCTCTCCCATCGGAGCTCTTGCTCTGGGGCTTCTCGTCCTCCTTCGTAGGAAACCACAGTTCGGAGGCATCGACCTCGAAGATGTCCCGCCAGGCGGGCACGTCGGTCGCCCACTCTCCGTCCTTCAGGCTGCGATAGACCTGCTCGGCGGTCACGCGGCCGCCGAGGTCCTTGTCGAGCCTGTCGAGAACGATCGAGATCGCCTCGCCACGCTTCCCCTCTCGCTTTCCGCAGATTTCCTGAGCGAGCTTCTCGGCCACGACGTCCGTGGCGAGCGCCCATGACGCGGGGTCGATGCCCTCCTCGGTGCCCTCGAACGGGTGAAGGAGGAGGCAGTGCATGAGCAAGTGAACGTAGTCCCTGGTGGGAGGCTTGCGGAGACGAGCGAAGTCGTACAGCACGCACTCCGCGTCGACGAAGAGCGTGATGCCGTCAGTGGCGAAGGGTCTACCCATCGAGCGAATCTCCACTGGCAGCGCTCCGACCGCCGGCGCGAGGAAGTGGTGCTCGGCGACCACGCGGTCGCGAGCGAGATCGACGACAGCGAGGGCGAGCGCCTCGCGCCTGCTTCGAGTCTCGTCGCTCATCTCCCCCGCCCGTTCGGAAGCCATGTCTCACCCCCTAGAGAAGGAGATCGTCGACGACGTCGGACGTGCCGTTGCCGTCGTGGTCATGCTTAGCCAGGAGCTCCTGGCTGCGCGCGAGGAGCCAGGCGGCTGCCTCCGCCTTGCCCGAGCCGGACGCGGCGGCCATGGCCTCATCGAGGTTGTCGTGGGAGAGGGCGCCAGGCCAGCTGCCGACGATCTCGAGCTCGGTCATATAGCCGTTGCTCGCGAGAAGCGGCAGGAGCGGGCGGACGTCCTCGGCGTGCAGCGGCGCCAGATGATGCGTCATATCTCGGATGAGCGCTGGGTCGTTGCGCAGCCAGCCGTGCGACTCGATGCGAGAGACGAAGACCTCGGGTACGTTCTCGCAGACGAAGGCGATGATGCGGCGGTGGGCGTCGGGTTGGATAAACTCCCCGAGCACGAATCCGACCCTGCCCTCCTTGCGTCCCGCCTCGTTCCAGAGCTTGACCAGATGGGAGGCGAAGCCGAGGCACGCCTCGATGGCGTAGGGTTCTGAGACCCTCGGAGCGTCCATGACCTCGCTCGCGTGGGCTACGGCCGCACGAAGGAGGTCGTCGAGGACCACGGAGTCGAAGACCCCCTCGTCAGCGAGCCTTCCCACGAGGTCACAGGTCGCCGCGATGTCCGTCATGGTGGAGTAGGAACCACCGACGAGCTGCTCCCTTCCCGTGAAGCGCGAGAAGACCTCAGAGGAGACCGATCGACCGAACGGGCTGGCGAGAAGGCCGGAGCTACCCCGCGTGAGGTCGTGCCGGGAGAGGTCCATCTCGTGGTCCGCGATCGTACGGTACTTGTCCTCTCGACTGACGTCCTCGAGAAGGTCGACCCCATGACCAATCAGGTAGCGAGACACGTCCTCCCGGGCGCAGCGGAGCGCGAGCGCGAGGGCCCAGCCGCGATAGGGAAAGGGTCCGAGCGCCGTGAACGTCCAGTCCACGAGGTTGCTCGTGCCGTAGACGCAGGCACGCTCGAGGATGTCGGTGGTCTGCGCCGGGGTGAGCTGATCTCGGTGGTCGGAGAGGGTCGCGACGGCGACGACGGCCTTCACCCGATCGCCCGACGCAATCGCGTCATGTGCCCTCACGAGCAGGGCGTTCATGTGTTCGATGCTCAGAGACGCCACCACGGTCACCCCGCTAAAACGCGAAAGAAGCCCCCGACGGACCGATCAGGGACAAGTGTCCATCAACACGACCGAACGCGCGACGCCACTCCTACGAAAGGTCACGAAAATGGAACTGACTCCTGCCCGAGGCGTAATCCCCCACGATCTGGCCGTGGCCGTAGAGCTTGTACTTGTACGTCACGAGGCCGTCGAGTCCCACGGGCCCGCGCGCGTGGAGCTTGCTCGTGGAGATGCCCACCTCAGCACCGAAACCGTAGCGGAAGCCGTCGGCAAAACGGGTCGAGCAGTTCTGGTACACGCCCGCGGAATCGACGAGCTGCATGAAATGGTCCGCCGTCGCGTCGTTCTCGGTCATGATCGCATCGGTGTGGTGAGAGCCATAGCGGTTGATGTGCGAGATCGCCTCGTCGACGGAGTCGACGAGCTTGACGGAAATCGTGAGCGCGAGGTACTCGGTCGACCAGTCCGACTCAGTCGCGGGATCGCAGGGAACGATGGCCTGCACCTCTTCGGTGCCGCGAATGGTGACCCCCTCGGCGCCAAGCGCCCGAGCGAGCGCGGGCAGGAAGGTCGGAGCTATGCCGCGGTGCACGAGCAGCGTCTCCACGGCGTTGCACGCCGCTGTGTACTGCACCTTGGCATCGACCACGACGCCCACGGACTTCTCGACGTCAGCGTCCTCGTCCACGTAGATGTGGCAGATGCCGTCGGCATGGCCCATGACCGGAATCTTGGTGTTGTCCATGATGTAGCGCACGAAGGAGTTGGATCCTCGGGGGATGAGAAGGTCCACGAGTCCGAAGCAGTCGAGGAGGAGGGCGATGTCCTCGCGCGCCTCGACCTGGTAGAGGCAACCCTCGGGAAGGCCGGCGTCGACGGCCGCCGCATGGATGACCTGGAAGAGGGCCTTGTTGGTATGGAGGGTCTCCGAACCGCCCTTGAGGATGGCGCAGTTGCCGCTCTTGATGCAGAGCGACGAGATCTGCACGAGCGCGTCGGGGCGAGCCTCGAAGATGACGCCGATGACGCCGATGGGGCAGCTCTGGCGCACGAGCGTGAGCCCCTCGTCGAGCTCGCGGCGCAGGAGCACGCGACCCACTGGGTCGGGCAGGTCGATGAGACCGTCGATGCCCGCACAGACGTCAGCGAGCTTGTGGTCGTCAAAGCGCAGGCGCTTGACGATGGCGGGGGCGATGCCGTTCTTCTCGGCAGCTGCGAGGTCCTCGGCGTTGGCTGAGAAGATCTTCTCGCTGTTGGCGACCAGCGCCGCCTTGATGCGGGCGAGCGCGTCGTTGCGCTGCTCTGCGGAGGATGCGGCCATCGCGGGGCTCTCGAGCTTCATCCGTGCGGCAACGTCTCTGATCTGGGTCATGGGTCCTCGCTCCCCTCGTCTCTGCTGGTCACACTATACGGGATTTGGCCGTCACAGCCAGATGCCGTCACCATAAGGCAACGTTCTGAACTCGTTGCGGACATGCGCCTGCGCGCTGGCGTACCATGGAAGGAATTCGCAGCCCGGGATAAGGAGACCACCTTGATGACCCCCGCCGACATGTACCGTGACACCAAGGCCAACCTGGAGCGCCGTTACTCGAACCCCCATGCCAAGCGCAGGGGCACCATCGCCTCCGCCCTCGTGCTCGTGGCCATCGTCGCCCTCCTCGAGTGCGTCTTCTACGTGCTGTACTCGATGTCGTCGTCCACCGTGCCCGACGTGACGAACGTCATCGTCGCGCTCACCATCATGGTCATCACCGGCGTGGTGGGATCGCTCCTCGCCGATCAGGCGGCGAGCATCCAGGACAATGAGGACGAGATGGCTGCGGCAGCCGAGGCAAAGGCGGCGCGGCGCGAGACGGCGCGGACAACGCGCAAGTCCAAGGGCGGCAAGCGCAGGTAAGGCCGGCTGTCCTTCCCTACTCTGCCCAGAAAACGCGGCTAGGCTTGCGCTCAGCGCCAGCGGGGACGGTCCCTGCCGTGAAACCGAGCGCGCAGTGGCCGACGCCCTCGTAGTCACCCTCCACGCCCAGGTCGGCGAGAACGGCCTTGCCCTCGTCGGAGTCGAACTCCTCCTTGGCGCGGTGGATCCAGATGCTTCCGAGGCCGAGCGACGTGGCCGCGAGCATCATGTTGCCGATCGCAAGGCTTCCGTCGCAGACGTGCGTGGACACGTCCCTTCGCGCGAGCACGGCGAGAATGACGGGTGCGCCGTAGAAGGGGTCCATCCCCTCGGGCGCGCCCATGATCGCCGCGTTCATGGCCGCGATTCGGTCCCGAAGTCCCCTCTCGGTAATGGCGACGACGATGGGAGACTGCTTCCCCATGCCGCTTGCCGCCCAGAGGCCGGCATCGACGACGCGCTCGACATCCTCGCGCGGCGGCATCTCGGGCGAGAAGCTGCGGATGGCGCGACGCTCGTGGATGGTGTCGAGAACGATGTTGCTCATAGGGACCCCTCTCGATGTGCCCGTGATTCAGCGAGCCAACTGTCGCACTATTCGGAGCTCACGGCCTCGAGAATCCCGCGACGAAGCCGGAGATAGCCCTCAGAGTACATGACGTCCTTGTCGCCCGCCTCGACGGATTGCGTGAAGTCGCAGGTCTCCTCCCGGATGATCCTGCCGGGGCGCGACGACATCACGAAGACGCGAGTGCCCAGCATGAGCGCCTCGTCGACGTCGTGGGTGATGAGAAAGACCGTGCGGTTGTCGCGCATCCAGATGTCTCGCAGGAGACCCTGCATGTTGACCCTGGTCAGGGCGTCGAGAGCACCGAAGGGTTCGTCGAGGAGAATCATGTTCGGGTCGTTCACGAGCTCGCGAGCGAGGGCGGCGCGCTGCCTCATCCCTCCCGACAGCTCGTAGGGCGGACGGTCCGCGAACTCAGCGAGCCCCACGAGGTCGACGTACTTCTCGACGCGTCTTCGGGTCTCGTCATGGTCGACCCCGCGGACCCGGGGACCGAAGGCGATGTTGTCGTAGGTGCTCATCCAGGGGTAGAGCACCGGCTGCTGAAAGATCACGGCTCGGCGGTAGTCGATGCCCTCGGCGTCCTGGCCGCGAAACGTGATCGAGCCCCTGGTGGGCTCCCTGAGACCCGCCATGACGCTCAGGAGCGTCGACTTTCCGCAGCCCGAGGGGCCGAGCATGCATACGAAGTCACCCTCCCTTATGGTCAGGCTCACGTCGTCGAGGGCGCGGGTCGTCTCGTCTTGCGGGTCGTAGTCGAAGGTGGCGTGGCTGATGACCATCAGCGCATCGGTCTTGTCGCTCATGGGAAGGTCTCCTTCCTGGGTCATGACTCGAGCGCCTCCTCGAGGTACTCTGGGGCAACCCCTACAGATGCGGACTCGAGGTCGAGGGGCTCGGTCACGTCGCCCTGCTTGAGCAGGAACTCGGACATGTCCACGAGGAGCTGGGCGAACCCGCCGCCGAGGTAGTCGGTCCCGAGCTGACTCTCCCCCGTGACGTAGTCGTCGGTCATGGTCTGCTCGACCTCCTCGACGTCCATGGCGGACTGGTCGGCGATGATCTCGTACGCCGAGGGACGGTCGCCGTTGAAGAGGGTCTCTGCCTTGAGGAGGGCCTCGAGGTAACTCACCACGTGCTCGGGGTGATACTCCGCGAAGCCCTTCCTCACGAGCGCGAAGTCCGCCGTGGGGTAACCCATGTCCCCCACCTCGCCACTCGTGAGGATGACCCTGCCACCGTCCTCGACCAGCGAGGTGCGCGAGGGGTCCCAGGTGTATGCCGCGTCGATGTCGCCGCGGCTCCATGCCGCGACGATGCTCTCCGGCTGCATGTCGAGAAGGTCCACGTCGTCCACGTCCACCCCGCTCGCCGCCAGGGCGCAGAGCAGGCTGTAGTGGCAGGTGGAGGTGAAGGTCGTCGCCACGGTCTTGCCCAGGAGGTCCGAGATCGAGCTGATGCCCGCGTCGAGCCTCGCCACGAGCGCCTCCGTGTTGGTGAGGATGGCCGTGGAGTAGAGCACCTCGTAGTCGATGCCGTTGCAGAGGCCGATGGCCGTGGGGAGGGAGCCCACGATGCCAAAGTCCACGTCACCCGTGGCCATGGCCTGGTTGAGATCGCGGCCGGACGAGAACGAGACCACCGAGACCTCCACGTCGGGCATCGCATCGTCGAAGTAGCCCTCGTGAAGGGCGATGCACTCGATGTTCATGAGGTTCTGCGTGCCGATGGTGACCGTGGTGAGCTCCGCCGCGTCGTCCGTGTCGCCAGGCGAGCAGCCCGAGAGCGCCGCGGACGCACCCGCTACCGCGACGCCACCCAGAAAGTCGCGTCTCGAGATCGGGCTTCTCATCACTGATGCCCCTTCCAGGGCACGATGCGCCGCTCGACCGACTTCAGGGCGACGTCGATGATGATGCCCGTGAAGCCCATCACGAAGATGCCCACGAAGACCACGTCGTAGCGGAGCCAGTTGCTCGCGTCGAGGACCATCCAGCCGATTCCCGAGGTCGCCGCGACCATCTCGGCGGCGACCAGCGTGCTATAGCCCACGCCCACGGCGGTCCGGACGCCCGTGAAGACGTCGGGCAGGCAGTAGGGCAGCACGACGAGCTTGAACACCTGCGAGGTGTTCGCCCCGAGGGTACGGGCGGCCGTCGTGTAGCTCGCGGGCATCTTGAGGACCGCCGCCACGCACGCCACGTAGATCGGTGCGAAGCAGGCGAGAAAGAGCAGGGTGATCTTCGAGGCGTCCCCGATCCCGAGCCAGAGCACGAGCAGGGTGTAGTAGGCCAGGGGCGGGAGCGGCCGATAGAACTCGATGATGGGGTTCAGGGCAGAGCGCACGTGCTTGTTGAGGCCGCTGAGAAGCCCGAGCGGCACGGCCGTCACGATTGCGATGGCGAGGGCTGCAAGGAGCCGTCCCAAGCTCGCGACCAGATGGCCGAGGAGGGTGTCGGACTTGTATCCGTAGACGTTGACCGCCACGAGCGCATCCCACACGTCCCCGGGCGACGGCATGAACTCCTCGTCGACGACGTCAAACGCAGACGCCGCGCACCAGAGGGCAAACAAGCCGATGACGACCGCAATGCCTGCCACGTTGTCCTTGAGCCATCTCTTCATGCAACCCCCAACGGCCGGCGGACACCGGCCACGAATGCATCGCCTGCACTCTGCATCGTACGTGCGCCGGGGCTTTGCACGAAGTCGCGCGAGGCCGTCCACACAGCCACTCTCCAACGTTGAAGGGAAACCCAAAGGGAAAGCGTTCCGCTCTCAGGTTCAGTTCAAGTTTGCAAGCACTTGCAAACGAGCGAGTCACCTCTGCCCGTTCGGGCCGATTATGTGACCACAGACAACACGGGGAGAAACAGAGCATGAGCATCCGATTTATGAGCACCGCCACCATGAGCAGAGGCCTCTCGCGGGTGGGTGCCGTCATGGGAAGGGGCACCAACCTGCCTGGGGAGGTCGCTCTCCGCATGTACCCGAACGTGCTCTCGGAGGTGCGCTTCCGCGGCACGGTCATCGTCGTGACGGGGTCAAACGGCAAGACCACCACGTCCAACATGATCGCCCACGTCATGAGGAGTGCCGGGCTCACCGTCCTCAACAACGCCAAGGGGTCGAACATGAAGCCGGGCATCGCGGCGGCGGTCCTCGGGGCGGTCGGTCGCGACGGCTCCGTCGACAGCGACGTCGTGGTCCTCGAGGTCGACGAGTGTATGGCCCGCTTCGTCTTCGACGACATCAAGCCCGACTACCTGCTCGTGCTCAACCTCCTGCGCGACCAGGTCACGCGCAACGGCCATCCCGGCCTGGTGTTCGACAAGCTGCAGGAGGCGGTGGACAAGATCCCGGACGCCACGCTCGTCCTCAACGCGAACGACCCCATAAGCCAGCGTCTGAGCAACGGGCGTGCGCCCGTCTACTTCGGGATGGAGCGCTGCGAGCGGTCGACGTCCACGTGCGAGACTGGCACCCAGGACATGAAGGTCTGCCCCCGGTGCTTCCACGCCCTGGAGTACGACTACTACCACTACAATCACCTGGGCAAGTTCAGGTGCCCCAACTGCGGTTTCGCCACGCCTGCGGCGGACTTCGTCGGCTCCGACGCCCATCTTTCCGACGGGTCGCTCCTCATCGACGGCACGCGCGTGACCACCGGGTTCACTGCCCCGTACAACATCTTCAATGCGCTCGGCGCCGCCGCGGTCTGCTGCGCGTCCGGGGCTCTCACGCTCGACCAGTTCGCATCCGGCGTCTCGGACTTCGATGTGGCTAAGACGCGCATCGACTCATTCGAGTTCGACGGCAGACCGGTCACGCTCCTCATGACGAAGCTCAACGCCACCTCGCTCGACCAGTCCATCTCCTTCGCCATCGGACGTCCCGATGCGGAGAAGACCGCGGTGCTGTACGTGAACAACGCCCTCTACACCGGCCTCAAGGACATCTCCTGGCTCTACGACGTGGCCTTCGAACGCCTGCGCGGCGCGGTGTCTAAGGTCGTGTGCCTTGGCACGCGCGCACTTGACGCCGCCGCGTGTCTCAAGGTCGCCGGCTTTCCTGCGAAGGACATCATCTGCGACACCGACGTCTCCAGGACGAGGGAGCTCCTCAGGCAGACCTCGGGAAGCATCTACGTCTTTGCCGCATCCGCGTTCGGCAACGAGGGCAGGCTGGTGGAGGAGATGCGCAATGGCACGTTGTAGGATCCTCCACCTCTGCTCGCAGCTGCTCGACCTCTACGGCGACTACCGCAACGTCGATGCCCTCTGCCAGCGCATCGAGGAGTCGGGGGTCACGGCGGAGGTCGACCGGCCCGACCTGTGGGACGACTTCGTCCTCGACGGCTATGATCTCGTCTACCTCGGACACGGGACAGCGGCCAACCTCGCCGAGGCGGCGCGCGTCCTCGTCCCACACGCCGAGGCAATCCGCGCCCATGTTGAGGCGGGACAGACCTTCTTCGTGACCGGCAACGCGCAGGAGCTCTTCGGCACCTCGCTCTCCACCAAGGATGGTGAGGTACTGCCCGGCATCGACCTCTTCCCCCTCCGCGGCATCGAGAGGAACGAGGTCTACGTCACCGACATGGTGGGCACACCCGTCTTCGACGCGAGCCAGACCTTCTACGGCTTCGTCAACCGGACCGCCTACCTCGACGGGCCGAACCTGTACCCGCTCTTTCGCGGCGTGCGCGGTCCCGACCAGGGCTTCGAGTCAAGGGGCATCGAGGGCATCCTCTACAGGAACTTCCTCTCGACCTGGGCGATGGGACCGGCGCTCGTGCGCAATCCCTTCCTCATGAAGGAGGTGCTTCGACGGACCCTCGGCGAGAACTACCAAGACGACCTCGACTTCTCCCTCGAGGAGCAGGCACACGACCTCGTGGTCGAAGAGATGCGCCACGGCAGGTAGGAGGATGGAATCCCCGTCACCCAGACGGGCTATCCCCCGATCGTCTCCGCGATCACCCGTACGGCGAGGTCGGTGCCCCGCTCGCTCGGATGCGCCCCGTCACGGGCATAGAGCGCATGCGCGTCCGGCGAGGTGAAGAACGCGTCGCCCACGGGAGCGAAGAGGGCCTGGGAACGTCTCTCCGCCTCTCGACAGGCGCGGGCGAGAAGGTCGTGCATCTCGGCGTATCCCCAGCCGGAGCGGGCGAGACGGGCGCTTCCCTCCTCGTACGCCCAGGTCTGGTAGATGACGGGGACTGCTCCTGCCCCACGGACGAGGGCAGCGAGGGCTTCCACCGCCTCGAGATACTTCTCGGTCGAGACGATGGGGCCGTTGCTCATCTCCTGCATTACGACGAAGTCCCAGCCGCCGTCCGAGAGCGCCGACAGCGTACGGGACCCATTGCGCGTCGCGGGGTTCAACTGCTCCGCCAGGCGGGCGCCGCCGCGGGTATGAGCGACGACCTCCGAGCCGAGGACGCCAGACAGACGGCCTGGAAGGTTGTTTGCCGAGGTAAAGCTGTTGCCGAGCATGAGAATGCGCATGGGGTTCCTCCTCGAAGGATGACCCCATGATACGTGCTTCTTCCGTCACGAGCGGAGAGCTGCGGATTGAAATGGGTAAGAAGCGCCAGAGACGTACTTCAGACGGAGGCATGAGATGCGCGTGAGGAGCAGAACGGCGTCGATCGTATGGAAGGCCTGCATCGTCGCAAGCGGAATCGTCGGTCTGGCTATGACATCGGGGCTTCTCGACGGTACCTTCGACCTGCGCTTCCTTTGCATGTTCACCAACCTCAGCAACATCGCCGTGGCAGTCTACTTCATCTGTGCGCTCGTGGCGCTCTCTCACGACAAGGACCTCGTGACCTACGCCCACATCCCCAAGATGGTCGTGACCATGGGCATCACGCTCACCTTCCTCATCGCACACTTCATGCTCTCGGGGATGCTCACCTGGGGAGGCACGCTTCACGTCGACATGCTCCTCCTCCACTACGTGGTGCCGATCATGACCATCCTCGATTGGGTGCTCTTCGACGAGAAGGGCCTCATGGGGAGGAAGGAGCCCCTCATCTGGACCGTGGAGCCACTCGTCTATCTCGCGGCAGTCGAGGTGCTCGTCAACGTCTTCGGCATCTCCGTCGGCGGGGGCATGGGAGACAGCAGGTATCCCTACCCCTTCCTCGACGCCACCTCACTTGGCTGGCCGACGGTCATCGGCTTCATCCTCGCGGTCTTTGTGGCGTTCATCGCCCTGGGCTCCGCCTGGGTAGCCCTCGACAGGCATCTGGCAAAGCGCGCACAGGGAACGTCCGGCTGCTCGGAGTGATGGTCTCCACCGCGGCATTTCTGTGCGCCGCACCGCTTCCCTCGCGTGCGAAAACCCCACAGGTTGTTCCAACTGGCAGAAATCCTGCCACCTCGAGCAACCTGTGGGGATTACAAACCCCACAGGTTGTTCCAACTGGCAGAAATCCTGCCACCTCGAGCAACCTGTGGGGTTTTGTGGTCAACGTGCTGTCAAAGTGGAGCTCCGAGGATCACGCCCGATGCTCCGGACAAGGTCGCTCTTCCGCACGCTGCCCGTCACATCGCCCGACGCAGATGAAAAGGCAGGCCGGACGAAGAGTCGTCCGGCCTGCCCTGTCGTGCCTATCCTGAGATGCGACTACGCCTTGAAGGACTTGGCTTCCTTCTCGGAGATCGGCTTGATGTCCTCCTCGGCATACGGGGACTCCTCGCCGCCCTTGCCGACGATGAAGAAGAGGCCTGCCTTGGTGGAGTACAGGGTCTCCTCATAGCCAGCGGGATCGCCGAAGGTGCCAAAGCTGCGAGTGGCGACCTCGTCGGCCTTCTCGGTGTCATAAACGTGCTTCTTGCCCTCAAACACCTTGGTCTTGCGCATGTTGTCTCTCCGATCGAGTCAATCAACCCAACTATGGATGCTCGCCTGTTACTAACGTGCACTCAGGGCATGTTACTTTTTTCGTCGGTCTTATTCAAGCTTCGAAACAAAACTGCAGCATAGCGAGGGGATTCATGCACGAGCTTGCGTTGTTTGAGTAATCATTTGCATTTGCGTCGTTTACTGTCGGCTCCGAGGTCGTTTGTCTGATGCTGTTTCTGCAGGAAATCGGCCAAATTCGGTACTCTGCATCGAAGCACATGGATGCGACTGCCGCTCATAGGAAATATCGTGCCGTCTGTCGAATCTGACTTCTCTTTATCTGTGTAACATCACACAGATTCCTCAATTTGGCACCTGTCAGACCGAGGCGCAACGCTCGAACGCCATCCTCGGACTCCTCGTCCCGTCATCCCAGACGTAGATGGTTCCACAGCGCATGAACCCGAGCTTCTCGAGGAGGCTCCGCATGACGTGGTTGTCTGCGTGGGTGTCAATGCGGAGGTGGCCGCACTGCGCGAAAGCCCACTCGATACAGAAGCTCCCCGTTCCGGGCGCGCTGCCGTCGGATGCGATGCGATGCACCACGCCGTACGGCTCGTCCGAGAGCCAGACGCCGTCCTCGATCGAGGCGTAGGTGGGCTCGGCATCCGTCCCGTAGTCGAAGAAGAACGTCCCAACGACTCTGCCGTCCTGAACGCAGGCGTATCCCCTGCCCGTCGCCACGTCGTTGCGAATGAGCTCCTCGGGAGGCCAGACCGAACCCCACTGGGTGGGGTTGTCGTGCTCCGCCATGAACTGTCGGGCGTGGGCGTAAATCTCCATGAGGCGAGGCAGGTCCTCCTCGCGCGTATGCCTGATCTCCATGCATCCCCCAACCTCGGTGAAGCCACTCTCTGCCGCGCGACCCCCAGGAGGTCATGCGCGAGTCCAAGGCTACCGCATCCCGGGAGAGGATGCGCGACGCACCGCCATGAGAAGGGACCCCGTCGACGAGCGCGGCGGGGTCCCAACAACATACGAGGGAACGATTCCTAGATGAGGCCGTACTCCTCGAGGAGCTTCTTGACGTCGGTCCCGTTTGCCTTCGCGAGTGCCGTCTCGAGAATCTTGCGCTGGACGAGGGGAAGCTTCATCTCGGTGATCTTCTTGCCGTCCCGGAGCTTGGTCGTGGCGTCGAGGAGGCAGCGGACGTCGTAGACGGATCCCCACACCTCTGGCACGCCGCGGTCCACGTCGCAGAGCGTGTACACGGCCTCCATGCCGGTGCGCATGGAGTACTCGGTCGTGAAGATCGTGTCGCGGGCTACCTCGGCGAACTGCCCGAGGAATGCGAAGTTGACGGCACCGTCGGGTACGACCTTCGGGCGGTCGGTGTCGTTGCGCGGCATGAAGAAGGCCGTGATGAAGGGCATGTAGCAGGTGGTGGTGTTGGCACCCCCCTCGGCGAGACGGACGATCTTGTCCTCGGGGACGCCGATGTGGTAGAGCCACTCCTCGCAGATCTCTGCGCCGTTGCAGTCGCGCATGGCCTTCTTGACGAAGTCGCCCTCGCGGTCGGTGAAGAGCGCGTAGACCCACACGAGCACGTGACCGGGCTCCTGGTTCTTGAACTGGGGCTGACGGTTGATGGTCCAGGAGAGCAGCCAGCTCGAGTCGCGGCACGTGACGATGCCACCGGTCACCACCTTGCCCGAGAGCGGATCTCGACGGCAGACCGTGCGAATGGCGTCGAGGATCGCCGGGTCGGCGGTGTCGACGGTCGCGCTCATCCAGTTGGAGAGCTTGGGAGCGGAGCAGAACACGTCGGGGTTGCCGAAGGAGCCGTCCGAGACCTGCGCGGCGATCCTGCGCCACATGTCCCAGCCGCCACCGGGGCGGAGCTCCTCGTCGACCTTGGCCGGCGTGTGCTGGTCGCCGAAGGTCGCGTTCTCCACGCAGCCGCCGTCCGTGATGTAGACCTGGTCGTTCTCGGTGAGGTTGATGCGCTCCTCGTGCGTCACGCCGGTCTCGTCCGCGCGCTCGATGACGATGGCACGCGCGACCTTGCGCGACGGCGTGTTGGCCGAGGCGGGGACGATGTCGAACTCGACGTTGACGACCTTGCTGTTGTACTGGATGGTGGCGCCGGCGGCCTCAAGGTACTTGACCATGGGCAGAATCATCGAGTCGTACTGGTTGTACTTGGTGAAGCGAAGGGCCGTGAAGTCGGGAAGGCCACCGATGTGGTGAACGTAGCGCTGCAGGTAGCGCTTGACCTCGAGCGCGGAGTGCCAGTTCTCGAAGGCGAACATCGTGCGCCAGTACAGCCAGAAGTTCGAGTTGAAGACCTCGTCATCCCAGATCTCGTTGATCGCCTTGCCGTAGAGGCTCTCGTCGGTGGTCAGGAAGAGCTTGGCGATCTCCTGGCTGGCCTTGTCGGAGAGTCCGAACTTCTTGTCGGTGTGGGCATCCTGGCCGCGGTTCTCCGTCGCACGGCAGAGTGAGTAGTTGGGGTCATCCTTGTTGAGCCAGTAGTACTCGTCGAGGACGCTGATGCCCGGCGTCTCGATGGACGGGATGGAGCGGTAGAGGTCCCACATGACCTCGAAGTGGTTGTCCATCTCGCGACCGCCGCGCATGGTGAAGCCCACAGGCGTGCTCGCACCGTCGCAGGCACCGCCGGCGACGTCTCGCGCCTCGAGGATATGGATGTGGCTACCGGGCATCTGGGCGTCACGGACGAGGAAGCACGCCGCAGAGAGGCCGGCGAGGCCGGTTCCCACGATGTAGGCGCTCTTGTCGTCGATTCCCTCGGGTTTCCTCGGACGTGCGAAGGCCTCGTAGTTGCCTGAGCTGTAGTACATGGCATCCTCCTTGACATCATGTGACAGACCAGGCGGGACGGCCAATTCCATCTGGTCGAAATCCGCTTGTGCTTAGATGCTTCCCGACAATCCATCTGGATAGACTCGGCAATCGCGCGTACGTGCGAAGTTTTTTACGCACGGCGGTTCCGCTTCACTAGGGGAATTGGCGACGCCGCGCGAATTCTCGCGTGCTACCCTCGCTACGGTACCGCGCGTTACGAAAGGCTCCTTCCCATGGCCATGTCGCTCCTGCTCGCCCAGCGTGTTCTCGTGATGTTCGCTCTGGCGGGCGTCGGCTTCGCCATGTTTCGCGCGGGCAAGATCACGCTCGAGGGCAACCGGACCATCGGCAACATCCTCATCTACCTCTCGCTTCCCGCCGTGATCATCAAGAGTCTCATGGTGGGGCGCACCGTCGAGAACGCCGTCGCCCTCGCCGAGGGAGCTGGGGTGGCGTTGGTCCTCATCGTCGTGGCGGCACTCGTGGCGCGCCTCACCTGCCGTCGCGACGGCATCGGCAACTTCGCGGGCACCTTCTCCAATCCGAGTTTCTTCGGCATCCCCCTCATCGCCGCCACCATCGGCGAGGCCTGCGTCTTCTACAACGCGGGCTTCATCTTTCTCATGAACATCGGCCAGTGGACCTACGGCGTCTCGCTCCTCACCGGGGAGCGGGAGCGAATCTCGTGGCGAGACGTGCTTCTCGCCCCCTTCACGATCGCCATGCTCGTAGGTCTCGTCCTCTTTTCCGCGCAACCGCCGCTGCCCGTCGTGGTCACCGACTGTCTGGGCTTCGTGGCAGACCTCAACACGCCGCTCGCGATGTTCTCCCTCGGCGTCTACCTCGCGCAGGTGAACCCGCGCGCCATGTTCCGTCGCGTGGCCAACTACCGCGTGTCGCTCGCGCGCCTCGTGGTGGCGCCGCTCGTCTCGCTGGCGATCCTCACCCTGCTCCCGCTGCCGAGCTACGAGATGCGTATGGCGCTCCTCATCGCCGCAAGCTGCCCGGTGGGCTCCAACGTGGCCGTCTACGCCCAGCTGCACGACTCCGACTACGCCTACGCGGTGGAGACGGTCGTGATCTCGGTCCTGCTCTCGATCGTGACGATCCCCGCCATCGTCGGCCTGGCAAACGCGCTCTGGCTGTAACTGCCGGTCATAGTCCCTGATACGCGTCGTCTCGGAACTGCGCGGCACCACGGGCGAGAAGGGCGGTGGAGAGCTCGATCATCTCGTCCATCGGAATCAATCGGCCGTCCTCGACCCAGCGAAGGTACATGTCCTGCGTCGACTGGGTGAGAAACACGTTGACGATCGCCTGACGCTCGGGCGGGAGCGCGGCGTAGGGGTTGTGCCGTGCGCGGTTGTGCTGGAGCGTCGCGGCGAAGAGCTTGTTGGAGAACGCGCGGTAGCTCGGGACCAACACGAGCCGACGGAGCAGCTCCCCCTCGCGCCCGCCCTCCATGAACTCGAAGAAGACGCGGTTGGTCTCATCGATGGGCATGCCTGGGTCGATGGCGTCTATCCGACCGAAGTAGCTGTTCGCGAGGTCGCCGATGACGTCCTCCGCGAGGGCCTCGATGCAGGAGTAGTGCAGGTAAAAGGTCTTGCGATGGATGCGGGCCCGATCGGTGAGCTCCTTCACGGTGATTCTGTCGGCGTCCATCTCGAGGACCATCTCGCAGTACGTCTCTTTGATGGCCTCGGTCGTCTTCTGGACGCGCAGGTCGACGTGCCTGTCCTTCTCCATGTCCCTCTCCCTGATGTCTACTTTCCGAAAAGCGTGGCGTAAGCGACGGCGGCGCGAGCATTGGTCATGGAACCCGAGCCGACCTCACGGTATACCGTTCTCGGCAAGCTTATGCCACACGTGGACATTATACGAGAGGAGGCGCACGAGATGACAGCGGAGCTTCTGCTTAGCTCGTCTGGGGGGACCACGGCCATGACGGTCAACGACACCGTTGCCGCTCATGGCTTCCTCCGCAGGCTGCCCTTCTCGGGCGTGTGGTCGCCGTGCGACGGCGAGCTCTACTGCACCGCGCCGCGTCTCGTGTACGACCCCTCGGAGCTGGGGCTGGGCTGTGCGTGCGGCGATGTCACGCTGTCCCGCGGCTGGCTTGCCGTTCACCTGGAGGACGTCCGGTCGGGCGAAGAGATGGTGATCGGACGCGTTGAGGACGTCACGGCGCTGGGAACAGGACCCTTCGTCTTGGCAGAGAGGAGCAAGGAATGAACAGGATCGAGAAGAGCGCGGAGGTCATGGCGTCGCTCGGCGTGGGCGAGAACGACCTCGCGGCGTCATTCCCCGAGTTCGAGGCCGTGAGGAACCGCTTCGTCTACGCCGAGGCGCGCACGCAGGGAGAACTCGACGACAGGCGCCGAGCCCTCGTGGTGGTCGCCTGCCTCGCCACGCTCGAGGCGGACGACCTCGCCGAGCAGATTCATGCGGCGATGATCGTGGGCGTGACCCCCGTGGAGCTTCAGGAGGTCTTCCACCAGGTCGTGCCCTACATCGGTCTGACCAGGGCAGAGCACGGCCTGCGCGTGCTCGCGGAGGTGCTCCGCGCGGAGGGCGTCTCGCTGCCGCTGCCGCCGCAGTCCACGACCGACGAGAACAGCCGCCTTGAGAAGGGCATCCACGCCCAGAGCGCCATCTTCGGCGAGGACCACATCCTGCCCATGCGCGCCAGCGCCCCCGAGGACCAGGCCTTCATGCAGGACTACCTCTCGGCGTACTGCTTCGGCGACACCTATACGCGCAACGGGCTCGAGCTCGAGACGCGCGAGCTTCTCACCTTCGTGGCGATCATCTCGATGGGTGGATGCGACCCGCAGGCCCGCGCCCACGCCGCAGGCAACGTCGCAGTGGGCAACGATGCCCGGACGCTCTTCGCGGCCATCGCCACCTGTGTGCCCTATCTCGGGTTTCCTCGCTCGCTCAACGCCATGGCAGCGGTAAACAACATATAATTCGAAAGCGTCGGCTTCCGGTGGGCATGGAAAAGGGGACAGGTTGCTTTTCCATGTTTTCCAAAACCTGGAAAAGCAACCTGTCCCCTTTTCCATGCCCACCGGAAGCCGACCTGCGACAAGGAGCAGACATGAGAATCACCGACAAGCAGGAGTTCGAGAAGACCAACGTCTTTGGCACCGGCACGTTCAACGCTGCATTCGCCCCGTACTTCATCGGCAACAGCTACCTCAACCCGCTCGCAAGCGCCGATGAGGCGGGCGTCGGTCTCACGAACGTGACCTTCGAGCCCGGCTGCCGCAACAACTGGCACGTCCACACCGCCGACAAGGGCGGTGGTCAGGTCCTCATCTGCACCGCAGGCGAGGGCTGGTACCAGGAGTGGGGGAAGGAGCCCGTCTCACTCGAGCCGGGCATGGTCATCGTCATCCCCACGGGTGTCAAGCACTGGCACGGCGCCAAGAAGGACAGCTGGTTCAGCCACATCGCCTATGGCGTTCCCGGCGAGAACTGCGGCAACGACTGGCTCGAACCCGTCGCCGACGAGGAGTACGACGCCCTCGAGGGATAGATGACACCCGGTTCCTCATCCCAGAGGACCTGCATCGACACAAAGAGACGGGCATGCCCTCTCAGGCATGCCCGTCTCGTCAGATGACTTCAATCGTACGGTTAGCCCATCGCCACCGAGGAGTCGCACTCCGCCATGACGCGCTCGATGCGCCGCAGCATGCTCTCCTTCTCGGAATACTTGTGCGAGAGCGCGAGGTCCTCGCCGCTCGCATCGATGAACGCGAAGAAGTACTCGCCATCCAGGTCCTGGTAGATACGGAACTTGGGAGCGGGAACGCGCTCGAAGTCCTTCTCGGTGCCGTCCTCGATGTTCGCGTTCGGCGCCTCGCGGCGAAGGTCCTCGATGCCCCTCTCAGCGTCGTGCCTGGACGGATAGACGATGGAAGAAATGGCCACGTGCCCATTGCTCGCACAGAGATTGAACTGGTAGCGGCCCTCGGACTCGTTGACGACATACTGTCCCATAGCAAACCCCCTTGAATGGTCGAACGAACGACTGACAGAAAACTCTAGCTGACCCACTGCCGCAGACGCGATGCCAAACCGCCGAGCGTCTGCATCTTCTCGCGTACGGCTAACACAGTCATAGTATTACTTGCGACTATGCTTGACCAGCACGTTTTACGCGCGCCTTCGTGAGCTCGATCGCCTCCTTGCCGGTCAGGTGCTCGACCTCGACGGCGATCATCTCCATGCGAGAAAACCCGCTCGCTATCTCGGCCTCCGTCTCCTCGGGATAGTCCGAGGAGTACTTCTCGCAGAACAGTCGAAGGGCGGCGAGCTTCTCGTCGCCAGTGAGGACGCGGGCCCGCCCGAAGGCGATGGCGCTCCGATACGCGGTCGTGAGCTTCTGGGGAATCACGTCATCGGCATCGATCACGCAGAAGGAGCACTTGGGTTCGGCGAGAAGGGCGTCGAGCTTGTGACCGGACCTCGCACAGTGGAAGTAGATGGTGCCGTTGGCAAAGACGTAGCTCACGGGGACCGCATAGGGATACCCGTCGTCGCCCGCGCAGGCGAGCACGCCCGACGTGTTTCTCGCCAGGATCTCTCTGGTCTCCTCGTCGGAGAGCTGCTGCTTTGACCGTCTCATCTGTCTGAACACGTCTCTCGCCTCTCGTCTCGCGCGCTGCGTTACGCGGTACCGTCGGACAAGAGGATGATAGGGCACATCGCCGCTCGGACGTGCCTCTCGGCAGCGTCCCTTGACCTAAAGCATACGTGAGGTGCGACACTCATACGTAACGACGGGAGGACGCCGCTCGGAATCCGTTCCAAGGCGCCCCCTCGAGAGATCCAGCGAAAGGAAGACCATCATGGCAAAGACGCTCGTTGCATACTTCTCGGTGCTCGGCGAGACGGGCATCACGGGTCGCGCGGCCGCGGCTATTGCGGAGGCCGCAGGGGCCGACCTCTTTGAGATCGTGCCCGCGCAGGCCTACACCAAGGCGGACGTGGACTACACCGACCCCAGGAGCAGGAGCTGTCGCGAGAACGACGACGAGTCCGCACGTCCCGAGGTCGCGTCCCACGTGGCGGACATGGACGGCTACGACGTGGTCTTCGTGGGATGCCCCATCTGGTGGGGCGTCGAGCCGCGCATCGTGGACAGCTTCCTCGACGCCCACGACTTCTCCGACAAGGTCATCGTGCCGTTCGCGACGTCGGGCGGAAGCGGCATCGGCGCCTATGAGCGCCACCTGCAGAAGGTCTGCCCCGCGGCGACGTTCCGGCAAGGAAGGCTGCTCAACGGACGGCAGACGGCCGACTCCGTGCGTCCCTGGGTCAAGTCGTCCCTCGCGTAACCCCGAGCGTCGCAGCTCCGTCGCGCGCTAGGCCAGGTCGTCCCGCATCTCGAGCACGAGCTCGATGAACTTGCGCGCGGCGGGGCTCACGTCCTTGAGCGACGGGACGGCGATGCCCAGCGAGATGTACTGCGGCGGGTCAAAGGGAACCTCGGCCACGGCGCCCTTCCAGCGTGCCGAGAGCAGGCGGTTGTTGAGGCTCATGCCGAGACCTGCCTCGACCATGCAGTAGGCCGTATAGTCGTTGCCCGTGGTGAAGCGAACGTCGGGCTTTACATGATTGGTCTCGAAGAAGCGATCGATGTCCGTATCCTCGCCGGGCAGCGTGGAGATGAACGACTCCTTCTCCACGTCGGCCACGGGGAAGGCATTAAGTCCCGCCTTGGGATGCCCTGCGGGAAGCCAGGCGAGAAGCTCGTCCTTGCGCACGGGAACCCAGTCGCACTCCACGGCCTCGCCCGGCTGTGCGCAGAAGCAGAGGTCGACGGCGCGCTCTTCGAGCATGCGCCCGAGCTCGCGACCGCCGCCCTCATGGAGCGAGACGTTGACCCCGGGGAAGCTCTCGCAGAAGCGGGCGAGGATCGACGGCAGCCACTGCTGCCCGACGCTCCAGTAACAGCCGATGGTGAGCACGCCCGAGAGCATGCCCGAGATGTTCGAGCCCTGTTCCTCTGCCACTCGCTCGGCGCGAACCACCTCGCGGAGGGCGGGCATCATCTCCTGGCCGTTGGCGGTGGGCACGACGCCACGCTTGCTGCGCACGAGCAGCTTGAAGCCCACCTCCTGCTCGAGCGAGTGAATCATCCGCGTGATTCCCGGCTGCGTGTAGCCCATCCGCTCGGCGACCTCGGTGAGGCTGCCGCACTCCACCGCCAGGAGGAACGCCCTGCACTTGACCGCATCCATCGCAGCACCCCAATTAATAACGCGTTGTCATGCTTGACATGATTATCTGCCGTTTGAGTAATTTTGCCTCCCGTAACATAATGGACACAGAAGAGGTTCCGTGCAAGGAGGTTTGATAACCATGACAACGATGACGGTCAAGGGTTCCGCAGGCACGCTCGGATACGATGCGGGTCTCCTCGGGGGCATCTCAAGATACATGGCCGCCCTCAGCGATCGCGAGTATCGGCGTAGGGGCACCACTGACAGCGCAGGTTGCTTCATGATGAGCGACATGCGCTCGCGCTCGTCGATGATGGACTGTCTCCATCGCATTCATCGCCCGTAGACCGGGACGGATGGGGAGGGAAGTGGCTGGCCGGACCTGTCAGGGGTTCGGCCAGCCACTTTTTTACACACAATCCATAATGCGTTGTCATTAGTTATATTGCTATTTGCAATTTGTGTCATGTCATGTAAGCGTTCATACTAGCTTGCGACACCACAGGCCAGACGAGAGGCTCACGACATGGCAGCTACCAGGCTTACTTTCGCATCCGACTACCAGGAGGGCGCAGTTCCCCAGATCATCCAGCGACTCGTCGAGACGAACCTCGAGCGGACCGCGGGATACGGCTTCGACCGCTACTCCGAGTCCGCCCGCGAGAAGATCCGCGCGGCCTGCCAAGCCCCCGATGCCGAGGTCTACTTCCTCGTGGGCGGCACGCAGGCGAACGCGACCTGCATCGACGCACTTCTCGCCAGGTACCAGGGCGTCGTTGCCGCCGACACCGGTCATGTGAGCGTGCACGAGGCGGGTGCCATCGAGTTCGGCGGCCACAAGGTCCTCACCATCCCCGGCACGGACGGCAAGCTCTCGGCTGACGCCATCGAGCGGTACTGCGCCACCTGGGAGGAGGACGCCAACTGCGACCACATGGTCATGCCGGGCATGGTGTACCTCTCGCAGCCCACGGAGTACGGGACGCTCTACTCGCTCGCCGAGCTCTCGGCGATCCGCGAGGTCTGCACGAGACACGACCTGCGCCTCTACGTCGACGGCGCACGGCTGGCCTACGCCCTCGCCTGCCCCGCCAACGACGTCTCCCTCCCCGACCTCGCACGCCTCTGCGACGTCTTCTACATCGGTGGCACCAAGTGCGGCGCGCTCTTCGGAGAGGCCGTCGTGGTACCGCGGCCGGGCACCATCCCTCACTTCTTCACCATCATCAAGCAGCACGGCGCGCTTCTCGCCAAGGGGCGAATCACCGGCCTCCAGTTTGACGCGCTCTTCACCGATGACCTCTACCTGCACCTCGGCGAGGCGGCCATCCACGGCGCCGACCGCATCAGGGACGCGCTGCGCGCTGGCGGCGTGCCCCTGCTCATCGACTCCCCCACCAACCAGGTCTTTCCCATCGTGGCCAACGACGACCTCGACCGGCTCGGGGCCATCCTCGACTACGGCTTCTGGGAGCGGACCGATGACGAGCATACGGCGATTCGCCTGGCCACGAGCTGGGCGACGACGGACGAGGACGTCGACGCGCTCCTCGACGCGCTCTCTGCCTGCGGTATGGTGTAGGGGCACAGAGAACCCGTCGCCCACGGGAGGCACGCCATGATCATCCGGACCGCAGCGGCAAGCGACGCCGAGGGGCTTCTCGCCATCTACGCTCCCTACGTGAGAAGGACCGCGATCACCTTCGAGTACGACGTCCCCTCTGCGCGCGAGTTCCGCCATCGCATCGAGAGCACGCTCGAGTTCTATCCCTATCTCGTCGCCGAGGAGGAGGGCCGTCTGGTCGGGTACGCCTACGCGGGCCGCTTCCAGCCGCGCGAGGCCTACGACTGGGCGGTCGAGACCTCCATCTACCTCGACGTGGACGTCCGCGGCCGGGGCATCGGCACGCGGCTGCACGCCGAGCTCGAGAGGGCCTGCCGCTCGATGAACGTCCAGAACATGGACGCCTGCATCGCCGCACCGAGAGAGGCCGACGACCCGCACCTCACCGACGCGAGCATCGGCTTCCACGAGCATCTGGGCTACCGCATGGTCGGCCGCTTCGAGCAGGTCGGCTACAAGTTCGGGCGTTGGTACGACATGGTGTGGATGGAGCGGCTCATCGGGGACCACGCCACGCCCGCGAGCCCGGTCGTGGCGTATCGGGGCTAGAAGGGCAGCGTCTTCGCCGTTTCCAGGATACGCGGGACGTCTGGGCGCGTGTGCTAAGGTGACTATGCGAGCGTGCCCCACGTCAGACGACCCGGAGGATGTCTTGGAAGCGGTCAACGAGGACGAGACCAGCGGTTGGAATGAGGAAACTCGTAATCGTTGCCGTCAGTGGCTCGGTGGCTTCGGTCTCACCGACAGAGAGGCCCATGTCACCTGCAGCGTGCTCGAGGGTCAGACCTTTGCCCAGGTGGGGGCAGCTCTCGGACTTGCCACGTCGACGGTGAAGACGTACTTCTCGCGAGCGCTCGACAAGATGGGACTCGAGTCGCGTCAGGAGCTTCTCGACAGGTGGTCCGAGCAGACTCTCCCATGTGATGCCGAGAAGGACGACGCGTCCGCTCCAACCTCGGAGCTTCGTGCCATCATCAAGCTTTTCGCGCTCGCCTGCTGCCCGCAGGTGCTGTTCGTCACGGCTCTGGTACTGCCTCTCCGCATGATGGACTCTGGCAGCGTCGGTCTCCCCGTCTCCTTGGGATGCGCGGCGGGCTTGCTCGCCGTTTCCCTCGCACGGACGAGACTTCCTGTCGGGAGGGCGAGCCTGGTCACGAACTTCACGGTCGTCTGCGTCGGCGCGGTCGCACTCGTGGCGAGACTGATCCAGCCGATAGCCGTCTGGCTCGATCCGTGGCCCTCCTTCCTCACAACCGCCGGGCTCAGCGCATGTGCGCTGTCAGGTCTGCTCTCCTTCACAGACGAAGTGACGGTGGCCTCGAGGGGTTGCTCGTCAAAACCCCGTCTCGTTGCCATCTGCATCGCCTCTCTGGCGACGATAATCGCCTGCGTCTCGCCTTTCGCACGAGACGTGGTCGCACTCGTCTCCTGCGCCTTCCTCTCATGGGCGATGCTTGTTTCCACGGGCAATCAGCGGATGAAGCCACGATCCCACACGGCGGGAGAGGGCATCCCCGCTCTTGCCGCATGTCTCGTGGCGGCTCTCCTCTGCCTTGGGTGGTGCTCGTCGGGATCCTTCGGACGCCCCTTCACGTTCGGGGTTCCGGCTCTTGTCGCCGTGGTGGCGTCTGGCATTGGCATCATTGCCTTTCTCGTAACGCTCGAGGGGACCAGGTGCCTGGGGGCTGTGTCGATAGTCGGAGCGGCTGTTCTCTTCATGGCGGCCGTGGGAAAACCCAGACATGCCCTTGTGACTCTCCCCCTGCTGCTTGGTGTCGCAGCGTCTTGGGACCTGGCCGAACAGCCTGGGCATGGGCACTCCGACGAGACGCGAGGCTGGATCACCGAGCCGATGCTCCTCGCTGCGGCAGGAGTCTGCGCCGTCGAGCCGCCCGTCGCCTCCTGGTACCATTCGCTGGCAACGCTCGACGTGCCCGGAAACGCCGCGGCTCCGCTGACCGTCGCTGCCATCTCGGCCGTCGGCTGCGTGTCGGTGCTCTGTCTCGTCTATGCGGGGTGGGAGCTGCGGATGTTGAGGAGTGCCGGAGAGCTCTCACGGCCTGACAATCGCAGGAGGATGCGCGCCCTGTTCGTGAGCAAGGGCGCGAGCGAGACGCAGGCCAACGTACTTCTCGCCATCTGCGAGGGCAAGAGCGGCTCTGAGATCGAGCATGAGCTCTACCTGTCGAGAGGTACCGTCAACAGCGCGCGATGGGCGGGCTACGCTTGCCTCGGAGTGCATAGCCGAGCTGGTCTCGTCTCTCTCGTCAAGAGAGCGACTCGCGATGGCGAGACAGGTCAGGAGTTTCCTCGCTCGTCTTCTTCCCCCTCGTAGAGGCATTCGTAGAGCTGCTCGACGGACAGGTGCCTGGCAAGGTCGGCGCCTTCGACGAGCGAGCCGTCCTTCATGTAGAGCGTCCTGTCACAGACGCGGCTGATGTCGTCGAGCAGGTGAGAGAAGAGGAGGATGCCTCTGCCGGTTTCGGCGAGCTCGCGAAGGATGGCGTGGTGAAGCTCGACGTGTCCGTGATCGAGGGCGTTCATCGGTTCGTCCAGGAGAAGGTAGCGCGCACCCGTGAGGTAGGCTGCCGCAAGAGCCACCTGCTGTGCCATTCCGTCCGAAAGCCTGCGAACCCTCAGATTGAGCATCTCATCGATGCAGCACTCGTCCACCACGTGGCCGATGTCATCAGAGGTTCCCCAAGAGGCGCCGATGAGCCGCAAGTGGTCGATGACGGTCATCTGCGGATAGAGAAACTCTCTGCCGGCGGGCAGGTAGAGTACGTGCTTCCGGTACGCATCGCCGTCTGTGGGACAGATGCCATCCGCCGACACCTCCGCGTGCGCGACGACCACGCCGCAACGAGACTCATGGGCGTTAGCCAGGGACTTCATGAAGAGCGTCTTGCCATGCCCGTTCGGGGCGACGAGTCCGACCACCTCGCCGGAGGCGAGCGAGAATGACGCCTCGTCGAGAATCGTCCTTCCCGATACCGAAATCGAGACAGCCTGGGAGACCAACATCCCGCACCCCTTCCGTTCCATCAGAGACAGACAGACGTGCGCCGCCGAATCACGACGGCAAGTGCGACAACGACAGCCGCCGACCAAAGCGTGAGAACCCACATGCCTTTTTCGAAAGTGGTTCCTGCCACGACTATCGACTCCGAGAAGAAGACCGACTCGGGGTAGCGGGCGATCTCGCTCACGATCAGATAGGGAAAGGGAGCCAGCGCGAAGGGGGAGGCGGAGGCTTTCGCTGGAGTTGCGGCAAGTCCCGTTGCCGTCGTCGAGGCGAGGAGAAGCGAGACGCCCGCCACGAACGAAGCCAACCGAAGTGAAGGCAGGCACCTCCCCACGAGCTCGCACACGGCAACGACAAGGAGCGCTCCGACTGCCTGCATGGCAAACGTTCGCGTTACGGTCTCGAGCACCGTGGTCTGGACCACTTGGCCCGCCCATACAAAGACGACAGGATACCGAGGATCTCCGAACCCAGCCCTCGCCCCTGAGACGAGAAGAGTCGGAAGCCAGGACAGCACCCCGGCGAGAACGGCGGCAAGCCATGCGGACAGAAGCTCCGCCCAGAGGAGACGCACCCCACCAGGCGCCTGCACGAGCGCTCTGCCCCTCCGACGAAGCCCTGCGATCTCAACAGCCGACACCACCGCCGGAAGTGCCCAGACGACGCCAGGAACCGAGGCCAACGCCGACGAGAGGCGATAGAGCGCCGGTTCGTCCGTCGTCGACGCATAGACCTCTGGCTTGTCAATCGACGAGAGCGCCTGGTAGAAGCTGAGCTCCGCCTGTTCGTGCGCACCCCATCGCTGACCTCCGTTGATGTAGCCCGCATCGTAATCGCCCTGCAAGAGCTCGAGATACCGTTCGTAGGCGCGTATCGTCTCGCTCTCATCCGCAGCGCTGGACATCCGCTCGAGCGCCGCGAGCTCCTCGGTCGTCGACTCGCGCAGGTCCTCCGGAGCGCTGTCGTACATGCCAGACTCCACCTGCTCGCGGAGGGAGGGGAGGTACTCGAGGGCGAGATTCATCGGCTCGGCGTTCATCGTCGGCATCGCGATGACCGACCCCAGCCCGAGGAGAACGGCCAGCACCGCGGCCGTCGCAAGGAGCAAAGGGCGCGTGACGGCATACTTCAGGAGCAGCCGGAGGACCTCGAGCCATGACCCCGACTCACGTTTCCCTGCAGCGAGCATCCCTGCCTCCCTTCGTCCATTTTCCGAGGAACGTGGACTCAAGCTAGGATGCTTCTGCAGAAATGTCTGTAGTCCGAGGCTATGAAGCTCGGGGACTACAGCCTTCATCAGGTCTTTCTCAATGCAGAAAAGAGTGGGCCAATCGCAAGGTAATCGAGTTTCATGCCGTCCGAATCGCCCGGGCCCCTTGGTACACGTCTCGAACGATGGACTTCCCGCGAGCCCGGTCGTGGCGTATCGGGGCTAGGCCTTCTCGCCCCTTGGCCGCCGGCTGCTCGCGCCATCCTCGTCCTCGTCGGTCGTCGTGTCCCGCCACTCGTCGGCGTGCTCGCGCTTCCAGGCCTTGACCTGCGCGAGCTTCTCGCCGTAGCGCGCCTCGAGACCAGAGTCCGTGGGGACGTAGTACTCGGTGCCGATGAGGGAGTCCGGCAGGCAGGGCATGGGCGTGAGCTTCTCGGCGGCATCGTGAGCGTAGCGGTAGTCTCGCCCGTATCCGAGGTTGCCCATGAGGTCCGTGGTGGCGTTTCTGATCTGCAGCGGCACGGGCTCGGCCATCCGCTCCTGCGCGTCGCGCTTGGCGCTCTCGTAGGCGACGTAGACGGCGTTCGACTTGGGTGCCATGGCGCAGTAGACGACGGCCTCTGCCAGGTGCACGGTGCACTCGGGCATGCCGATCATGTGACAGGCCTGGAAGGCGGCGACGCACAGCTCGAGCGCATGGGGGTCGGCGAGGCCGATGTCCTCGGCGGCGAACCTCGTGACGCGGCGGGCGACGTAGAGGGGATCCTCCCCGCCCTCGAGCATCCTCGCGAGCCAGTACACCGCCGCGTCGGGGTCGGAGTTGCGCATCGACTTGTGAAGCGCCGAGATGGTGTTGTAGTGCTCCTCGCCGCGCTTGTCGTAGAGCAACGCCTTGCGCGAGATGCACTGCTCGAGCGTGGCCTGGTCGACGGTCACAAAGCCATCGTCCGCAGAGGGGCTGTTGATGACAACCATCTCGAGCGTCGAGAGCGCGCCGCGGGCGTCTCCGTTGGAGAAGCGCGCGATGGCCGAGAGCTGCTCGTCGCTCACGCGCACGTCCTCGTCGCCAAAGCCACGAGGGTCGGCGAGCGCGTTCCTCATGAGGCGCACGAGGTCGTCCTCCCCCAGCTCGTGGAGGACGAAGACCCTGCACCGCGAGAGGAGTGCGCCGTTGACCTCGAAGGAGGGGTTCTCGGTGGTGGCGCCGATGAGCACGATGCTGCCCCGCTCCACGTACGGGAGGAAGGCGTCCTGCTGGGCCTTGTTGAAGCGGTGGATCTCGTCCACGAAGAGGATGGTGCGCCGGCCCAGCTGGCGGTAGGACTCGGCCTCCTCCATGACCTTGCGGATCTCCTTGATGCCGCTGGTCACGGCCGAGAAGTCGATGAACGCCGAGCTCGTCTGGTGGGCGATGACGCGCGCGAGCGTGGTCTTGCCCACG
>DCZG01000053.1:50503-57488 GCA_002331575.1 Atopobium sp. UBA2090
TGAGCTTGCCCTCGCCGACCAGGTGCTCCTGACCCACCACCTCGTCGAGGGTGCGGGGGCGGACGCGCGCCGGAAGCGGCTGCGTCATGTCGGGTTCGTCCGCGCCCTCGGAGGGAGCCGAGAGCGGCGCGACGTCTACGCCGAAGAGCGGTTTCTGGTCGGGCATGCATCCCCCTCGCACGTGACGAGGCGCGCGGTGCGCCTAGGGCTGCATCTTCGCGTTCGTGGCCTCGAGCTCGGCCGCGGTCTTCTCCGCGGTTGCCGTCGACTCCTTGACCGCCGCCTTGGCAGCGGCGACGCGCTTGTTGGCCGCGTCCTTCTCGGCGACCGCCTGCGCGGCGTCGGCCCGAGCCTCGCCGGCGATCCACTCGGCGGAGGCACGGTCGCGGGCGGCGGCGTCGGCGGCGTCCTGGGCGGCGCGGGCCTTCTCGTCCGCCTCGGCGAGCTGGGCGGCGATAGCGTCACGCTTGGCCCAGGCAGTCTTGGAGGCCTTGGCGAGCTTCGTCTCGGCGGCGGTGGAAGCCTCGACCGCGGCCTCCTCGACGGCGATGCGGGCGGTCGTGGACTTTGCCTTGGAGCGGGCGGCGCGAACCTCGGCGTTTGCCGCGGAGAGCTCCTCCTTGTCGACCCGCAGCCGCTCGGCTGCGTGCTCCGCCGCGGCCTTGGCGATGGCGAAGCGCGCGGAGAGCTTGCGCTTGAGAAGGCCGTTGGACTCGAGCAGGCACGGAAGCAGCTGGCGAGCCTCCTCCTGCCACCACGACCAGTCGTGGCTCACGTCGAGGCCCCAGTACTCGAAGGTCGCGTCGATGCCCTTGTCGGCGAGAAGCCCCTCCATGATGCGCTGGCTCCCGATGCACGTCTCGCTGGGGCCCTGGCCGCAGACGAAGGCGATGGGATGGTTCTCGAGACCGCCGTCGGGCACCTGGTCGATGATGTCGACGGGCGAGAAGTCCGCCCAGCGCTCGTCGAAGCCGTCGGCGGCGAAGTCACGCGCGTCATAGGTCCCGGAGAGGGCGAGAAGCCCGCCGAAGAGGTCGGGGCGACGGAGGATTGCGAGCGTGGCATTGAGGGCACCCATTCCCGCGCCGGCGACGATCGGAAGCTCCCACGAGGAGTTGTGCTCGCGCACGAACGGCGAGAGGACGTTGTCCACGAAGTCGAAGTAGGCGGAGATGTTGGCGAGGCGGTAGTCTGCCGTGGCGAAGCGGGAGTACCAGCCACCCTCATCGTCGGAGTCGACGCAGAAGAGCTGGATGCGATGGTCCTCGATGAGATCGCTGAGGGCGTCGACCATCCCTCCGTTGTCCCAGCTGGTGCAGGAGGAGTCCCCCTCGGGGAACACGATGACGGGGCGCCCTTCGGTACCGTAGACTTCCACGTCCAGGCTCTTCTGCAGGCCCTCGCTCTCGAGGGTGTAGTCTGTGATCTCCACGAGGTAACCTCTCCTCTGCTTGACGGTTCGCACACTGATAACACGATGGTACGCATTCTGCGTCCCAACGTGGGCGAACTGCCGAATCCCGAAGTTTTCTTCGCACTCACCGCCCGCGGGAGCCCCAGAGGCTCCGTCGGCGGATGCCATCCGCCTACGACTGCTGGTAGGTGGCGAGGAACTCGGCGAGCTTGGTCATGGCCTCCCGCAGGACGGGGATGCGCGGCAGGTACACGACACGGAAGTGGTCGGGCTTGGCCCAGTTGAACCCCGAGCCCTGGACGATGAGAATGTGCTTCTCCTTGAGCAGGTCCACGGCAAACTGAACGTCATCGGTGATGTTGAACTTCTCGACGTCGAGCTTGGGGAAGGCGTAGAACGCCGCCTTGGGCTTGACGACGCTCACGCCGGGAATGTCGCAGAGGGCCTGGTACACGAACTCGCGCTGATCGTACACGCGACCTCCTGGAACGATGTAGTCGTTCACCGACTGATGGCCGCCGAGGGCGGTCTGCACGATGGACTGGGCGGGCACGTTCGAGCAGATGCGCATGTTCGAGAGCATGTTGAGGCCCTCGATGTAGTCCTTCGCCAGGCGCTTGTTGCCCGAGAGGCTCATCCAGCCAATGCGGTAGCCTGCGACCATGTGGCTCTTTGAGAGGCCGTTGAACGTGATGCAGAACAGGTCGGGTGCGAGGCTCGCGATCGAGACGTGCTGCACGCCGTCCATGCAGAGGCGGTCGTAGATCTCGTCCGAGAAGATCATGAGCTGGTTCTCGCGGGCGATGCGGACGATTCCCTCGAGGACCTCGCGCGGGTACACGGCACCGGTCGGGTTGTTCGGGTTGATGATGACGATGGCCTTGGTCCGCGGCGAGACCTTGGCGCGGATGTCATCGAGGTCGGGAGTCCAGTCCTCCTCCTCGTCGCAGATGTAGTGCACGACCGTGCCGCCGGCGAGCGTGGCGCAGGCGGTCCACAGGGGGTAGTCGGGGCTCGGGATGAGGATCTCGTCGCCGTTGTCGAGCAGGGCACTCATGCAGAGGTTGATGAGCTCCGAGACGCCGTTGCCCGTGTAGATGTCGTTCATGCCGACGTCGGGGATGCCCTTGATCTGGTCGTACTGCATGATGGCCTTGCGCGCCGAGAAGAGGCCCTTGCTCGCCGAATAGCCCTCGCAGTCGGTGAGCTGGTTGCGCATGTCGTAGACGACCTCGTCGGGCGTGCGGAACCCGAAGGGTGCGGGGTTGCCGATGTTGAGCTTGAGGATGTGCGTACCGTCCTCCTCCATGCGGTTGGCCTCGTCGACGACGGGGCCGCGCACGTCGTAGAGGACGTTGTCGAGCTTGGTGGACTTGTTGAAGGTGCGCATGGTGGTGCCTCTCTCGCGAGTTGGTTTCGTGGTCACGTTCACGGTCGCTGGCGCGTGCTCGGGTCCCGTCCCGGAGAGCCAATCCTCCGAGACGCCCAGAGCCGAGGCGAGAAACGCCATGATGCCCGCACGAGGCACGGTCTTTCCGCTCAGGTACTGGCTCACCTGACTCTTGCCGAGCTTTACTCCCTGCTCGGAGGCCATGCGAACGAGGTCGACCTGCTTGAGGCCGCTCTCGCTCATCGCCTTTCCCAGCCTGGATGCAAAGCTCGTCTCGGACATCTCACTCCAGAAGTTCAATTTAAGAATCGTAAGTTCAATTTTACTTGGTGGTTCAATTTATGGGACAGCATAGCACTCACCAGAGCGCGCTCGAACGACAGGTTCAATTTTCGTGAAAGTTCAACGAGACATCGCATGCCACCCTCTGCCAGACGTATGAATCCGACGCCAGGTGCGGCACCAATGACGTCAAAGGATCCTTCCGGCTTATTGGCACCGACCCGCAGGCCGTCTACCTGGGCGTACCGATAAGGTCCTTTTGTCTCGTCGGCGTTTGCCCAGTTGGGCCGTCCGCAAAAACGTCAAAGGATCCTTCGAGGCTTTTGGCACCTGCCCGTCGGAGGGTGGCCCTTTGGCTGCCAAAGGGCGTTGGCACCTTTGGCAGGCTGAACGTCCCGCTAGTTCCAGGTGCCGCCCGCCTCCTCGATGGTGGCGATGGGGTCGGGACCCTCATAGGGGCTCGCGTCCTCGGTCTTGACGAGGCGAATCCAGTCATGTTCGAGCACGAGCGCCGCCGCGTCCGAGATGTACACAGCCAGGCGACCGCCGCCGCAGCCGAACGTGGCGCAGCCGTCCTCGCCGATGGTGACCTTTCCCTCGTCGCCCAAGACGCAGTCCCATACCTCGCCAGCATGGGATGCGCCGACGCACATGGACTTCTCGCCCCCGTCCTTGTAGGTGAGAAGGACCGCAGCACCCGAAAGGATGTGCTCGTCTCCCTCGCGCGTCCACCCGATGACGTCAGGGTCATCGAGGTAGTCGCGCTGTATGCCGAAGGCAAAGCGGCGCCGAAGCTCCATGAGGAGGGGAAGCTCGCGCACGGCGGGAATCCCGCCGTCGTTGGGCATGCCGTAGAGGTCCCCGTAGAACACGCAGGGATAGCCAGCCTCCCGCAGCAGGATGAGCGCGTATGCCGAGGGCTTGAACCAGGGTTCGATGAACGACTGGAGCGCCTGGCCGGGCTCGGTGTCGTGGTTCTCGACGAAGGTCACCGCATGTACGGGGTCGGTCGAGACGAGCGTGCCGTCGAAGATCTTGGAGAGGTCGACGTTTCCGTTCGAGCAGCTCGCCTCGAAGAGGTGGTAGTGCAGCGGCACGTCGAAGAGGCTCATCGTCTTCTCGTCGCCGAGATAGGAGACGAGGTCGTCCACGCGCGGCGACCAGTACTCCCCCACGGAGAAGAGCTCCCTGCCCGTGGCCTCGCGGAGGTCGGAGAGCCAACGCAGGTAGAAGTCGCGACTCATGTGCTTGAGCGCGTCGAGGCGGAAGCCGTCGACGCCCGTCTGACCGAGGTACCAGCGTCCCCAGTGAATCAGCTCCTTGTAGACCTCGGGGTCGGTGAGGTCCACGTCGCAGCCCATGAGGTAGTCGAAGTTGCCGTTGTCGACATGGTCGACGTCCTCGTCCCAGTGCTTCCCGTCAAAGAGGAAGACGGACGAGCGCTTCTCCAGCTCGTCCCAGTCGGTGCCGTGGAAACGTCGCCAGTCCCACCGAAAGCGCGAGTGGCGGCCCCTCCGTCCCGGGAAGGTGAAATGGGTCCAGGCGGAGATGACGCGCGGATCGGCGACGGTCTCGTTTCGATTGGCGGGGTCGCACTCCGTGGCGAGGACCTTCTCGAGCTTGTCCGCGCCCATGCGATGGTTGAGCACGACGTCACCGAGCGTCTGAACGCCCGCGTCCCTCAGGGCGCTGACCGCGCGGACGTACTCGTCCTTGGTGCCGTATTTGGTGGCGACGCCACCCTTCTGGTTGAACTCGCCGAGGTCATAGAGGTCGTAGACGCCATAACCCACGTCATTGGAGCCCCCCTCCCCCTTGTAGGCGGGTGGAAGCCATATCGAGGTGATGCCTTCGGTCGCGAAGCGCTGAGCGCTCGCGGCAAGACGGTTCCAGTGATTGCAGTCGGAGGGCAGGCTCCACGAGAAGCCCTGAAGCATGGTCCCGTTCATGAGACCTCCTTTGGCAGACCGAGACGCGAACGAGAAAGAGAGCGGGCCTCGGGTTCCATAGCCGATGCTTCTCTGTTCTTTCCCTCTGAGCCACGATCTGAGCGTCTCTCGTTGACAATTCACAGTTTGCCGAATATAGTGTACTTATCGTATATATACACTTAGAGCGTGAGAACCAGGACTCACCGTGGACATCATCATTTCGAACGCGAGCAACAAACCGATCTACGAGCAGATTGTCTCACAGGTGAAGGCCGCGATTCTCACGGGAGCGCTCGCACAGGGCGAGATGCTGCCTTCCATCCGCTCGCTCGCGAACAGCCTCCGCATCAGCGTCATCACCACCAAGCGAGCATACGCCGAGCTCGAGGCACAGGGCTTCATCGACACCGTCCAAGGCAAGGGGAGCTTCGTCACCGGCGGCAACGTGGAGCTCCTTCGCGAGGAGCGCATGCGTCAGGTCGAGCTCCTCCTCTCACAGGCAATCGACAAGGCAGGGTCCATGGGCATCACCGTCACCGAGCTGCACGAGATGCTCGACACGCTCGCAGAGAGCGACTAGGAGGCAGACATGGGTCACTTCGTCAACATGGAGGGCGTCACCAAGCGCTACGCGGGCTTCTCGCTCGAAGGAGTGAACCTCGTCATCGACCCTGGAGAGGTCGTCGGGCTCATCGGTCGCAACGGCGCGGGCAAGACCACGCTCATCAAGTCGCTTCTCGGCATCGTGCACACGGACGGAGGCACCGTCACCCTCCTCGGGGAGACGGGGGTCTGCTCCCCCGCCACGCGGGAGCACCTGGGCGTCATCCTGGACACCTGCCCCTTCGTCGACGAGATGCGCGTCTCCGACGTGGCGTTTCTCGGCAAGGTCAGCTATCCCGGATGGGATGGTGCCAGGTTCGAAGAGCTCTGCCACGCCTCCGGACTTGACGGACGCAAGCAGGTCGAGAAGCTCTCGCGCGGCATGGGCATGAGCCTCCAGATGGCGTTCGCCCTCGCGCACGACCCGCAGCTCCTCGTCCTTGACGAGCCGACGGCAGGTCTCGACCCCATAGCCCGCGAGGAGGCGCTCGACGCCCTCCGGGACTTCATGGACGACGACCGGGCAATCCTCATCTCGAGTCACATCACCACCGACCTCGAGCACATCGCAGATCGCATCGTCTGCATCGACGAGGGCAGAATCGTCTTCGACATCCCCAAGGATGACATCTGCGATACTGCCGGCATCGCGCGCTGTCGGACCGAGGAAGTCGATGCCGTGGTCGGAAGCGGGCTCGCGGGCTCCCCCGTCCACATGCTGCGCGGCGCCTTCTCGACGGACGTCTTTGTCCCCGACCGCCACACGTTCGCACGGACATTCCCCGAGGTGACCCTCGACCGCGTCACGATCGAGAAGTACATGACCCTGGTTCTGAAGGGAGAGACACGATGAGAAGGATGCTCCTTTGCGATCTCGCCGTCATTCGCCGGCAGCTGCCGCGAGTCATGCTCTCGACGCTGTTCGTCGTGGCGATACTCTGCATCGCTGTCCCGGAGAGCGGGGGCGTCATCCCGGCGGTCATCATGATGGGCGTCTATTTCGTCACCATGACGCTCGCGGCGTTTGACGACAGGCGCGGATGGGCGGCGTTTCGTCTTGCGCTCCCCCTCTCGCGCAGGGACGTCGTGCTCGGCCGCTACGCGACCACCATGGTCGTCTGCCTCGCCTTCGCGGTGTTCGGCATCGCGCTCTCGACGGTCCTAGCGCAGGTCGCAGCCGCGCCGGACGTCGAGGGCACACTCTTGCTCGCGGTGGTCGGAATGGCCTTCACCCTCACGTACATGGCCATCGTGCTCCCCATCTACTTCAGAGTCGGAGCGACGCGGGGAGCCCGCATCATCTCGATGCTCATGTTCATGATTCCCCTCGCCGTGGTCGGTTTCGGGGATGCCTCGGTGGTCGCC
>DCZG01000015.1 GCA_002331575.1 Atopobium sp. UBA2090
TGGGGATGCCGATGAGAATCGCGATGACCAGTCCCGTGAGGGTGATCATGAGCGTCGCCGGAAGCCTGCCGAGGATGATGGGCAGGACGGGACCGCTGTACGAGTAGGCGTAGCCGAAGTCTCCCTGCAGAACGCCGAGCAGGTAGTTGACGTACTGCTCCCACATGGGCTTGTCGAGACCGAGACGCTCCTTCATCTGGGCGATGGCGTCAGGGGACGCCTGAGGCCCGAGCATCACCGTCGCGGGGTCGCCGGGGATCATGCGCGTCAGTACGAACGTGATGGTGACGACGACGAACAGGACGGGAATGATCTGAAGTATGCGTTTCAGAATGGTCTTGAGCACCTGCGAATCACCTTCCCTGCACGAGAACATGGCCTTTGGTGCGGGTCCTGCCCGTGGCACAGCGGGAAAGCGGTGGTGTCGGGAACAGGAGGGGGTACAGAGCCGTCCGCCGCGCCTGCAGGGGGCAGGCGCGGCGGATGAGCGCGAACGAGGAAGGCTAGGCCTTCTTCCAGACGTTGACCTCGGCGTTGACGATCTTGACCTCGCCGTCGGAGCGGTCCGTGTAACCCTGGACGGAGGGCGTCATGCCCGTGTTCACGTACTCGGTGGCATAGACGAACATCGGGTCGTAGGTGACGATGAGCTTGAGCGCCTCCTTGTAGTACTTCGCGCGCTCGTCCTGGTCGGTGACGGCGAGTGCCTTGTTGAGAAGGTCGTCGACGTCAGCGTGGTTGAAGCCCGCGCCGTTGCCGAGCGCCCCGACCTCGGAGCTGGAGAACAGCTTGTTGAGGAAGAAGTAGGGATCGGGATACCAGGTCCAGGACATGCCGTACATGTCGGCGATGCCCGAGGCGGCGTTGGCGCTGAAGGTGCCCCAGTCGGCCGGGTGGACGTCGAGGTCGATGTTGAGGTTCTCCTTGAGCTGCTGCTGGAGGATCGTCGCCATCGTGACGCGGGCCGTGGTGTTGGAGATGTACAGGGTCAGGGTCATGCCATCGCCATACCCGGCGCTGGTGAGAAGGGCCTTGGCTGCGGTCGGGTCATACTCGGGAACCTCGGACTCGGCCTCGTCGGTGTAGCCCCAGCTGCCCTTGGGCAGCGGCGCGCAGGCGGACTCCGCCTCGCCGTACTGGTAGACGCCCTTCACGACGTCGTCGCGGTTGATGGCCATGAGGATGGCCTTGCGGACGTCTTGGTTGGCGGTCGGGCCGTTGACCTGGTTGAAGTAGACGTAGGCGATGTGCAGCCCAGGTGTCTGGTTCAGGGTCAGCTCGCTGTTCTGGCGGATGAGCTGGACGGCCTCGCCGGTCAGCGACGTGGCCATGTCGAGTTCGCCGGTCTGCAGACCGCTGTTGGCCTGCGTCATGTCGGTGACGACCTTCCAGTTGACACCGTCAAGATAGGGCTTGTCGCCATAGTATGTGTCGTTGCGGACGAGCGTCGACTGCTGGTCCTGGGCGAACGACTCGAGGGTGAAGGGGCCAGTGCCGACGAGATGGTCTCCGAAGGCGTCACCCCAGCCCTCGACCTCCTCCTGCGGCACGATGACGTTGCCGGCGTCCGTGAGCGCGGTGAGGAACGAGGCCGCTGCGCTCTTGAGGACGCACTTGACCTGGGTGTCGCTCACGACGTCGACGTGGTCGAGCATCGAGAGGCGGTTCATCGAGGACTGTGTCGCGGAACGCTCGAGCGCGTACTTGACGTCGTCGGCGACGAAGGCACGACCGTCCTGGTACTGGCCCTTCTGGAACTTGACGTCGCTGCGGAGGTTGAACGTGTACGTGATGCCGTCGTCGCTGATCGTCCAGTCGGTGGCGAGCTCGGGCACGATTTTGGAGAGGTCCATGGAGTACTGAACCAAGTTGTTGCAGACGCAGAAGATGACCTGGCCCTCATAGGTGCCGGTGTACTTGATGGGATCGAGGTACTTGGGCGAGGAGGGGAGCGAGACGTTGAGCGTACCGCCCGTGACCGCCCCTCCCGACGTCGACGCCGACGATGAAGTCGTCTCCGTCGACGAGGAACTTCCGCAGGCGGCAAGGCTCATGCCAACCGCGGCGAGACCGCCAAGACCAACTCCGCGAAGAAATCCGCGCCTCGAGAGACAGCGCTCCGCGACAGATCCGTACAGATTGAGATCCATTTCTTTCGTCTCCTTTCGGGCAACGCCCCCCATTTGTCCCCTCCTATGTGCAGACGATCCCCGTGGCCGACATACCGGGTCAGAAGACCGTGAGTACCTTGGTGCCCCCCCCCGAGCAAGAACTCACACAGGCGAAAAAGTAATCGCTATAGAGAAAAAGAAACCCCAACTAATCTACTCATCTGGAATCTACTTGAAATGCCAAATGAGAGCTAGAGTGGAGTCGTAGTATTCACGGTCACGAAACAACGTGGACAAGCCCGTCTTTCGGCCGTCTGAGGCTAATGCGCCAGGGGTGCGCGGGTTGATCGTGCGTTGTCGTGAAGTGATGGGGGGGACGGAATCGATCGGCCATGCGTGGCCGGCTTTCCGCCGAATGCTGGAGAGAACGGAGACGCTCATGGTGTTCAAGCAGATGCTCGAGGTCTACGACCTTATCGACAAGCCCCAAGCGAGCGGCTGGGAGGTGTGCGACGTGCTCCTGTCTCGCGGAGCCGCCGAGGCCACCTCGACGCGGGTCGAGGGAGACCGGGGCGGGACCGACTGCGTGAAGGTCCTCATCCCGGGGCGCAACGGCAAGTCGGCCGGCGGCGATGCCCCCACGCTGGGCGTCGTTGGCAGGCTCGGCGGGCTGGGCGCGCGTCCCGAGATGATCGGCGCCGTGTCTGACGGAGACGGCGCGCTCACGGCGCTCACCGTGGCGCTCAAGCTCTCTGACATGCACCGCCTCGGGGACGTCCTCGACGGCGACGTCGTCATCGGCACGCACGTCTGCCCCGACGCGCCGACCGAGCCGCACGAGCCGGTGCCCTTCATGGGCTCTCCGATCGACATGCAGCAGATGAACCGCATGGAGGTCGACGAGCGCATGGACGCCATCATCTCCATCGACACGACCAAGGGGAACCGCATCATCAATTGCAACGGGTTCGCCATCTCCCCGACGGTGCTGCAGGGCTGCATCCTGCCCGTCTCGCCGGACCTCATGGACGTCATGATGCGCACCACGGGCAAGATGCCTCAGGTCTTCGCCCTCTCGCAGCAGGACATCACACCCTACGGCAACGACCTCTACCACCTGAACAGCATCCTCCAGCCCGCCATCGCGACGGACGCGCCGGTGGTCGGGGTCGCCATTACGACCGAGCAGATGGTCGCCGGCTGCGCGACGGGCGCCACGCACGGCGTCGACGTCGAGGAGGCGGCGCGCTTCACGATTGAGGTCGCCAAGGTCTTCGGCGCCAAGAAGTGCTCGTTCTACGACGCCGAGCAGTTCCATCACCTGGTCAAGCTCTACGGTGCGATGGCTCAGTTCCAGACCATGGGCGCGGGAAAGTAGCGACACATGACAGACGTGGATTCGTCGCAGCGTCAGGGTGGGGGAGACCCACTCACGAGGGTCGCGGCAGTCACGATCGGGCAGTCCCCGCGCGTGGACATGACGGACGACCTCAAGAGCAGGCTCACCCCGCCGCTAGAGCTGGTCGAGTACGGTGCCCTTGATGACTTCTCGTCCCTGGAGCAGGTGGAGCGCGAGCTCATGCCTGCGCCCGGGGACGAGGTTCTCGTGTCTCGGATGAGGGACGGGAGCCAGGCGACCCTGTCCGGGCGCCTGATCGTACCGCTCGTCCAGAACCGCATCGCTCGTGCCGAGAGGGACGGAGCTCGCGCGGTGGTCCTTCTCTGCACGGGGGAGTTTCCCGAGCTCGCGCACCGCGTGCCCCTCGTCATGCCGCTTTCCCTGTTCCACGCCGTCGCGAGGTCGCTGGCAGGCGGTCGAAGAATCGCCATTATGGTGCCCGAGAAGGCCCAGGCCGAGCAGACCGCCGCGCGGTGGGAGGCGGACGGCGTGTGCGTGGACGTCGTCTGCGCGTCGCCCTACAAGGACCCGGCGCACATCGCCCGGGCTGCGTCCTCGCTTCGCGGGCGGGACTATCCGTTCGTGTGCCTGGATTGCATGGGCTTCTCGCTGGCCATGCGTGAGCTCGTTCGCGAGGAGTCCGGTCTGCCGGTGCTCCTTCCGAGGACGCTCGTGGCATCGGTCGTGTCGGAGCTTCTTGGGTAGGTTCGCGTCCCGTCGCCCGGCGGCGGATGAGAGGAAGGCCCTTCATGGGTTCATATGACAACGCGTGCGACATGATCCTCGACCAGTGCATGGGCGTAAAGCCTGGCGAGAAGGTCCTCGTCGTCACCGACGACGAGCGTCTGGACATGGGGACGGCCATCTACGAGGCCGCATCGAGGAAGGGTGCCGTGGCGACGCTCGTGCGGATGCAGGTGAGCGACGTTGCCGGCGAGGAGCCGCCCACGCCGGTCGCGGCTGCCATGGCGGCGGCTGACGTGATCGTGTGCCCGACGACGATGTCGGTCACGCACACGCATGCGCGCGTCGAGGCCTGCCGGGCGGGGGCGAGAATCGCCACTATGCCCGGCATCACCGAGGACATGTTCTCGGAGGGTCCCATCGCCGCCGACTACGCTGAGGTGGAGCGGGTCACGCGGCGCTACGCGGACCTGCTCACGGCGTGCCACGTGGCGCGCATCGTGAGCGGCGGCTCGCACGAGCTGACGATTTCCCTCGAGGGACGCGCCGGCGTGGCGAGCACGGGTGTGTATCGTCATCCCGGAGAGGGTGGCAACCTCCCCTCAGGAGAGGCGTTCGTGGCGCCGATCGAGGACGGGGCCTCGGGGGAGTACCTAGTCAACGGCAGCGTCGTCGGCGTCGGGCTCCTTGGCGCGCCGGTGCTCCTCACGCTTGACCACGGCCGGCTCGTCGGCATCGAGGGTCCTGACGCCGAGGCCGTGTCTCGGTCCATTCCCGACAACCCCGCCTCGCGCACGATCGGCGAGCTGGGCATTGGCACCAACCCCCTCGCGCGTCTCACGGGCGTCATCCTGGAGGACGAGAAGATCTACGGCTCCACGCACATCGCCCTTGGGACGAACGACGACTTTGGCGGCGTCACGAAGGCGATATCGCACATCGACTGCGTGACGCTTGCGCCGGAGGTCTACCTGGACGACGTGCTTGTCGCAAAGGACGGCAAGCTGGTGAGGTGAGGGAGGAAGCGGAAAGAGCGTCTTGGCCCATGACATCATAGAGTGGTAGACCGAAGAAGAGAACGTGAGTAGTAGCCACCCTTGGTGCCGCAGTCAGCAGCCGCTGGTACCGCAAATCAGCAGTAAATGGTACCGCTGAACCATGAGGCATAGGCTTCCGCTGCCCGTCGAATACGCGATGGGCAACACAGAAGGGATATGCCCATGCCGAAGAAGAAGCGAATGCTCTTGATGCTGCTCAAAGGAGGTATGAGTCAGTCAGATATTGCGGCGATAGTGCATTGCAGCAAGCGCGACGTCGCGGCCGCCTCCAAGCTCATCAAGACGAAGGGCCTTACCGCTGCCGCAGTGCTGGCGATGGCCGAGTCCGAAGCGGAGGAATTGCTCGCGCCCAAGCACAAGCCCAGGGAGAAAAATCCCGACTACCTGCAACCCGACGTAGGCTCACTCGTCGAGCGAAAGTCGAAGCGACGCAAGCTGCCCATCAAGCTGGTGTGGCTCGAGTACTGCGAGCAGGCAAGCCGAGAAAGCAAGCTCGCATACTCCTACCAGACCTTCTGCGAGCAGTTCTCCGCTGCGCAGGCCAAGTCCGACGCAACGACGCACTTCGTGCACAACGCGGCCGAAAAGGCGTTCATAGACTGGGCTGGTGACGTTTGCTGGGTCACCGATCGCATCACCGGCAAGCGCACAAAGGCATATCTCCTCGTCATATGCCTCCCATGCTCGGGACTGATCTTCGCCGAGACATTCTGGAGCATGGCCCAGGATTCCTGGCTCAAAGGCCATATGGATGCCCTCGAGTACTTCGGTGGCGTGCCCCAGATGCTCGTGCCCGATAATTGCGGCACCGCAACCGACCGCACCCCGGCCTACGTGACGCTCGTCAACGCCACCTACCTTGCGTTCGCCGAGCATTACGGCACGGCCGTCGTGCCGGCGCGCGTGCGCAAGCCGCGAGACAAGAGCCTCGCCGAAGGCGTCGTGGGCCTGACAGAGCAGTGGATCGTGGCTCCCGCCAACGAGGAATCGTTCCATACCCTAGACGAGCTCAACGACTTCGTCCTCGACCGCGTCGAGTGGCTCAACGATCGTCCGTTCTCTGACAAGGACGGCTCGCGCCGCGAGAGGTACGAGCAGGACGAGCGCGAGCACATGCTGGCCTTGCCGGATTGTCGCTTCGAGACCTACGAACCGCATCGCGCCAAGGTGGCGCCCGATTACCACGTCCGCTTGGACTACATGCACTATTCGGTGCCGTTCACACTCATCGGCAAGACGTGCGACATCCGCGCATACGCGTCTCGCATCGTCGTCGCATGCGACGGCGAGGTCGTGGCCGAGCATCCGCGCCTGCGCGGCCGCAAGGGCCAGTACTCCACGTTCGAAGGCCACATGCCGCCCAACCACAGGATTGGGAACTCGCCGTGGTCCCGCGAGCGCTTCGAGTCGTGGGGCGACCGCGTCGGGCCCTCCACCGGAGAGGCGATCCGTCGCATGATGGATTCGAGGCCCGTCGTCCAGCAATCGTTCGTCGCCTGCCGCAACGTGCTGGGACTCTCCAAGTCATATGCGCCCGACCTGCTCGAACGCGCATGCGAATCGATCGTGGCAGCCGAATGCGCCGTTCCCAGCTACGCCGCGGTCAAGAACAGGATACAGGCGATGAAGGCCGCCGATGCGAAGGCGAAGGCTGCCGACAATGCGGCCGCGGTGCCCGTCGGCGACGGCTGGGAAGTCGTCGACCGCGCAAAGGGCGCGGGCCGCGTCCAGGGTGCCGATGCCTGGAGACGCGAGGAGGCGCAGGATGCTGACCGATGAGGATTTCCACAGGCTCACCGAGTTCAGGTGCGGCGCCATGGGCCGACGCCTGAGGGAAATGGTAGAGAACCCGGCCTTCGATTCGATGACGTTCGAGGAGAAGACGAGGGACCTGATAGACACCGAGGTCGCGTCTCGCCAGGAGAACAAGATCGCCAAGCTGGTCAAACGTGCGGGCTCCGAGATCCCCGACGCATGCGTCGAGGACATCCTGTACCTGAAGGACCGCAGGCTCTCCAAGGACAGGATCTCGCGACTCGCGGAATGCACCTGGGTCGAGGAATGCGGCACGGTCGTGATAATCTCGAGGACCTCCGGCGGGAAGACCTACATTGCCCAGGCCCTCGGCACCGCGGCTTGCCGCAAGCTGTACGACGTGACGTACACGCGCCTGACCGACATCTGCACGGAGCTCAACCAGGCGCGCGCACTCAACGATGGCACGTACTACGAGCTTCCGAGCAAGCTCAAGCGCGTGTCGCTCCTCATCATAGACGACTTCATGACAACGCCCATAAAGACGGTCAACGCGGTTGACCTGTTCGAGATCATGGAGGCGCGCGAGAACCGCCGTGCGACCCTCATCGCCTCGCAGCTCGAGCCGAACGAATGGTATCTTCGCATCGAGGGCGAGTTGATGGCCGACTCGATACTCAGCCGCATCGCGACGGGCGCGACGTATATCGACATCGAGGGTCCGAACATGCGCGAGTACTTCGCCAGGCAGAAGGCCGAAAGCAGCCAGAGAGGCTAGGCCCGACGGTACCGAATTGGGCTGATTCGCGGTACCAAGGTCTGCTGACTGCGGTACCGCGAGTGCTTACTACTCAAGAACGTTCGCACAGATGTCATTGCCCAAAATCGTTGGCTAGCACGGTGTTCGCCTTCACCGCCTCATCGGTGCCGCCAGCAGGAGGAGTAGCATAAAATCCTATCCTCACAACTCGTGAGGGCGAAGAGACGACCGTTGAGGGGAAACTCGGATGGCAGTCTCTATTTGCAGGCCATGGTCGCAGCCAAAACCTTTCGCGGATGACATCTCTGCCGCCGCAAAGAACACCAAACAGTGGCAGGTGCCACGACTGAAAATGGGCAATGCCCTTTATGCAACTAATTGCTTGATACAGACACACAAGAGGCAGAAGCTGAGAACCATCCGGCGCCAGACGGCCAGCTTCCCCTTCTGGGGCTGGCTCGAACCAATCGCCGCTGGCTGAGTGAATCAGAAGACGATGCTTCCAGAAACATTCACCAGCTTGCTAGGGACCGATTCAGACTAATGTGAACGACTATGCCGTGTCGGACGTGGACCGTGTCTGCGCTTACTCCACAATTTGGGACGCATCCTGAATATCCGGATGTGATTCGACTGCTTTCTCCTCTACCTTTGCAACGCCTTCAGCATCAAGCTTCTGTTTCAAACCCCTGAGCTCAGATCCTTCTTTGGTTCCGTCATCGAGCGACTTGAAAAACCTTGCGATGGGCCTGCTCCCTAAAATGTTGAATTCGACATTTCCCTCGAGAGATGAATCCACGATTCCTTCGAGAAGTTCTTGAGTAAGGTCAGTAATCATCACGTTTTGTCCGTCGATGTTAATGGTCCCGTTTTCAGAAACCGAAATGGTTCTTTTCTCCGTCATCGTCTTGTCATCCCTTCGTATACGCTGTTCCTGTGGTTCACTGCATTCGTACCCCCATCGATAAGATTAGCAACTTCCTCGATGAGGCTCGCCTTGCCATTCGTGCCGACAAACGACCTGTTAACATAGCTGACACGGTTCGGCTGATTGACCATTTTCTCGTTTGAAGCGAGGATGATTTCGTTCGCATCGGCATTAACCACGAGAAGGGGCTCGTGCGTGGCGACGAAAATCTGATGGCTCTTCCTTAACTTGCTGAACTTATCCGAAAGAGTCGCATTAAGAAATGCCTTCTCCATATTTGATTCGGGCTGGTCATACAGGATAACGGTGCTGCTGCCCGCGTCGGAGATTGCATCATCAAGAAAATGAGAGACATAGACTTTGCTCAGCATTCCCGCAGAGAACTCCTCAATCGGTCTGAAAGTGCCGTTCTCGTCGGCAAGCTCGATTGAGTAAGTGAAAACTGCATCGTGAGAAAGGGAGATGTAGAAGTCATCGGAGATGCCATTATCCGCAAAGATGTCGAGCAGCGATTTCACATCGGCCGCTTTTGAAAGCGAACACGGCTTGAGCATACTGACCTTAACCTTGCCCATTACTCTTCGCTTGGAAACGACCGTTCCGAAAGCACCTAAGAAATCGTCCTCATTGTCGAGTGACAACTTGACTTTGCTTATTCTTAGCTTGCTAGAATTGCTATCGCTGTTTAGGGAAATCGAATTCCTCACTGCTTCTTCGTCGAGCGTCGGCACCTTTGCTTGGAATATATGCCTTTGGGAGTCCAAGAGGTTCATGGCGAGTTCCTCAAGTTTGTCTGCAAGCACTTGCTTCTTCTCAATGAGTTGCTGGGACTGAACGCTGACCTCCCCGTTATAGGTGTGACAAACGTTATAGATGAGATCCTGCTTCTCTTTGAAGAGCTTCAATATGCCAATTGATTGGTCGACCTGGTTCGCCCTTGCGAGGAGGTGCATCGTGAAAGTTTTTTCAAGGGCATCTATCGTCTTGACGACCTCGCTGGCGAACCCGTTTCTTACTGCAATTTCGCGAAGAGTCTCGAACGCCTTCTTAATCGAGGCCAAATCTTGACTACATATTTCCCTTGCGGTTTCAAGACCCTGGATTTGTGAGGCCGTCGACGAGTCGGCAATATATTCGATGGTGTTGGCATGCTCCACGTCGTTTGCATCAATGAATCTCTGCGCACTTTGTGCCTGAGCCAATGTCGTTCCAACAGCGGCCCTGCTTCTTTTCGCTTTCGATACATCCGAGAGGTACTTCTTCGCCTCGCGGGAGAAGTCCTCGACAAGTTTGGTGAATCCTCCGATGTCAATTCCGAGCCCTAATTCGTTCACAAGCTCCGCCCGGCTGCCTACATAGGCGCGGATTACCTTCTGGTACAAGTTCTGTCCCTCTATCACTTCGGCAGCGCTTCCAAAATCGAGCTCAGTACCGTCGGGCCCGTACAGGTGGATGTCGGCAGGGTTATACATCCCCTCGTAGTTTCCGCTACTCGAAGAGCTCTCGGTAAGGTGCTCTCCCCTCATTTTGTACTTCAGGATATCGAGAAGAAGGGTTTTGCCACTTCCTGATGGGCCGATGATACAGTTTAGGCCCTGCGAACAATTGATTTCGGAACTCTCCATTTGGGCTGAGCGGTCGATGATGATGCGAGAGATATATAGCGGTCTCGTGACTATGTTTTCCTCCCGCACAATTCTCGATGCTCCCGTGAGGACGCAATAGTAGAGATCATCGAATGTATTGCTGGCCCACAAGTAGGTCGGGGACTCAATCTCGGAGAAGGGGATACGATCTGCTGCGGAGACATCCGCAGCATCCTTCTCGAGCCACTCAGCTTGCTGCTCGTCGAGGAATCCTTTGAGTTTCTCGACGAGGACTGTCTTGTGGAATGCTTTATTATCCTCGAAAGCAACGGGGTAGAAGCGGTTGAAACCGACAACTTCGCTTGCCATTTCAGGGTTATTCCGAATATTCCTTTTGCCTTGCTTAACGCCGCCGTGTACGCAAATAACGGATCGCGTGCCATGGAGAAGGCTGCCGATTTGGTCAATACTAAGGAAGAATCCGTGGTTCTTCTCAAATGACCTTTTCATTATTGCTGTAAGAGATGCTAGATCCGAGTCGGGTGAAAACACGAGGACGACGTGCAGAACCCGTTTTTCGTTTTTCCAGTTCTTGAGATTGACCTCTACTCCAGGAAGCACCTCAATGTCCTTACGCTTCGCGTATTCTCTGACAAGGCGCCATGAGGCGGCGTCTAGGTAATTTGAGTTCGTTTGGGCGAGAAGCCGGAAACCGCATTCTGCAGCTTCATCAATGCTCTCATATGCCATGTTGAGGTTAAAGCACGGAACATATTCTATTGAACGATCGATTTTGCAGTCTGCACCTTCCCCACCAAGATGACAGTGAATGGACATCTTTGTATATTCATCGTTCTTCACGTACATGACATTCCTTCCTGGCATCTTGAGTAAATGCATAAGAATTATATGTGACACCGACAAATTCGTCTATGCTGTGCGCGTAGTTACCGGCTACATCATGAGGGGCAGGAAATGATGATTAGCATGCCCAGAATCGAGAGTATATGGGACTTGAGCTGTAGAGATATGTCCAACGCGGAGATTGGGGGCCAGCGCCTCACGGGCCACGATTTGCAAGCATCTTTTGATGGACGATTTCTCTCCTGAGTGACCATTCAATGAGCGGAGGCCAGCGATGCTCGGTTCCCGCAAGCCCATCATCGACCAAATTCTCAACGCTGACGGGCTCATCTGGCACAAGCGGCGTCACACAGTGGCCAGGATTTACGAGGGGCTTCTCGCGGAGACTGTCTACGACGGAGGCTACGGCGTGGCGAAGCCCAGCACGACTTCGGCAACGTAGACGTCATGTTCTGCAAAGAGAAAACGAGGATGCGCTTTCTCATCTTGGGCTTCCCCTTCCCCGATACGGGGTTTGTCGCGCGCACCTCAACCTGGCAGCGTTGTCCATGACGAGCATGACCACGAGGAAGGTTGCGTCCCTCCTGCACGAATTAACGCGGTTGTTCAATTGCCGCAGAATCTTTGAGACCGTCCCTATGGCGCAGAGACGCTCACCGAGGAGCCTCTTCTGCAGGCTGCAGCCCAAAGGCACGGACTTGTATATGCAGCGGGTCAGCCGTGAGAGCGCGGCGTACCACAACGCTACTGCCGCTGTGTTGTGGCCGAACGAGAAGCTGAAAACCTCGCCTGTCTTGATGGCGATTTCTGATGCCGCTCTCAACTTGGCATGTGCTTCGAGCCCGAAAAAAAAGTAGATTCCCCATCGAGGGCCTTTGTGTGCAGCGTGGGTCTTGGCTACTCGTCCACACATCGTTTAATAATCGAGACTGCTGGGGGCAAGGAAGCGACTGTCGAGATATCTTGGGCAATCGTATTAATTCATGCCATATCCGCAGAGCGACCCGGACACCCGACCCGCGATGAGGCCACCGACTAGTCGGCATTTCCGTCTCGTCCTGACTGTAGAATCTGAGAGGCACGTCCAAGGTCGGACAGGCGAACGCACACCATGGAGGCGGTACCGAATTGATGACCATTGACGACGTCCTCGGGCGGATCTTCAGCTCGTCGGGCAACACCAAGGAGCAGGGCGACGCCTTCGAGAGCGCCACGGTCTACTTCCTCAAGAACGACCCCCTGTGGGCCGAGCGCTTCTCGAACGTCTGGCTCTGGTCCGACGCTCCCACCAGGACGGGCCACGACATCGGGATAGACGTCGTGGCCAGGGACGCGGGCGACGGGACGTACTGGGCCATCCAGTGCAAATGCTACCAGGAGGACTCGCAGCTCAGCTACAAGCTGCTGAGCACGTTCTTCTCGACCGCGGCGGCCGACGGGCGCTACTCCCACTACATGATCATCGACACCGCCAACTCGTGGAGCCCGCACCTCAGGGGCATCGCAGAGCAGTACGGCACGGTCAGGGTGGACCTCGACGAGCTCAGGGAGTCCGCCCTCGACTGGCAGCCGTTCCTGGAGGGCAGGGACCGCGCCGAGCGGACGTTCCTTGAGCCCCTTGACCACCAGAAGGAGGCCATCGCCGCCGTGAGGCGGGGCTTCGAGACCGCCGACCGGGGGAAGCTAATCATGGCCTGCGGCACCGGCAAGACCCTCACGGCGCTCAGGCTCGCCGAGGAGCTCTGCCCGACGGGCGCCGTGCTCTTCCTGGCACCCTCGATCACGCTCGTCGCCCAGACGCTGAGAGCGTGGGCAAACCAGGCAAAGCTCCCCATGCGCCCGTTCGTCGTGTGCTCCGACGAGAAGGCCTCCAGGCTCGAGGACCCGTGGGAGACGAGCGTCTCCGACGTGCCCTACCCCGCGACGACCGACGCTGCGGCCCTTGCGGAGCAGATCGCGCGGAGGGGCAACGACGACGGCCTCACCGTCGTCTTCGGCACCTACCAGTCCATCCAGGTCGTCATCGACGCCCAGGCGAAGGGCGCCCCCGAGTTCGACCTCTGCGTCTGCGACGAGGCCCACAGGACCACCGGGGTGACCGACGAGTCGCTCTCCCCGGAGGAGAGGAGCGCCTTCACCAAGGTCCACGACGCCGACGCGCTGCGCGCGAGGAAGCGCCTCTACATGACCGCCACGCCGCGCGTCTACGGCACCGCCGCCAAGAGGCAGGCCCACGAGAACAGCTTCGAGGTCTCCTCGATGGACGACGAGGAGAAGTACGGCAAGGAGCTGTACCGGCTGTCCTTCGGCAGGGCGGTGGAGCTCGGGCTGCTCTCCGACTACCGCGTGCTCGTGCTCACGGTCTCCGAGGACATGGCCTCGAGGGTCTACCAGCAGTCCATGGAGGGGGAGGGCGGCTTCGACGTGCCCGAGGCGGCCAAGATCCTCGGCTGCTGGAAGGGCCTCGCCACCAGGGGCGAGCACCTTGACGACCTCAACGTCTTCAGGATCGACCTCGACGGAGACGGGGACCTCGAGACCGTGACGACGCTTGGCGTCGAGCCCATGAAGCGCGCCGTGGCGTTCTGCTCCACCATCGCAGACTCCCAGAGGATGGCTGACAGTTTCCAGGAGGTCGTCGACCTCTACATCGAGAAGACCGGGACGGCATACCCGCTCAGGGTCGAGGCCCAGCACGTCGACGGCGGCATGAACTCGGTCATGAGGAAGGGAAAGCTCCACTGGCTCGAGGAGAACCCCGGCGCGGACGTGTGCCGCGTCCTCACCAACGCCAAGTGCCTTTCGGAGGGCGTCGACGTGCCCGACCTCGACGCGGTGCTCTTCATGCGCCCCAGGAAGAGCCAGGTCGAGATAATCCAGGCCGTCGGTCGCGTCATGCGCAGGGCGCAGGACAAGAAGTACGGCTACGTGATCCTGCCCGTGGTGGTGCCGGCCGGCACCAGCCCCGAGCAGGCGCTCGACGACGACAAGGCGTTCGAGGTCGTCTGGCAGGTCCTCCAGGCGCTCAGGAGCCACGACGAGCGGCTCGACGCGCGCATCAACGCGCTCAAGCTCGACGGCGCCGAGGGCAAGCCCGGCACCGAGCACATCCGCGTCGACCCCGTCGACGACCCGGGGGACGCCGGCGACCCCGTCCAGGGCAAGCTCGAGCTCGACTGGACGGTCGACGACTGGAACAGGGCCATGGAGGCCAGGCTGGTCAGGAGGTGCGGGACCAGGGTCTACTGGGACGACTGGGCCGAGGACGTCGCCGGGATAGCCCAGAGGCACATCGAGCGCATCGGCAGGATCGTCGACGGCGACCCAGACGCCGCGGCAGAGTTCGACCGCTTCCTGAGGGGGCTACGCGACAGCCTCAACCCGGGCATCACGCGCGAGAGCGCAATCGAGATGCTCGCGCAGCACGTCATCACGCTGCCCGTGTTCGAGGCGCTGTTCGGAGAGGCGGACTTCGCAAGGAGCAACCCCGTCTCGGTCGCCATGCAGGGCATGCTCGCCAGGCTCTACGAGCACCAGATCGCGACGCCCGGGGAGGACGCCACGCTGGCGGACCTCTACGCGAGCGTGAGGAGCCGCTGCTCGGTCGTGCAGAGCGCCTCGGGCAGGCAGGCCCTCATCAAGGACCTCTACGAGAACTTCTTCTCCAAGGCCTTCAAGGGCACGAGCGAGAAGATGGGCATCGTCTACACCCCGAACGAGATCGTGGACTACATCCTCCACGCGACAGACCGCATGCTCAGGCAGGAGTTCGGCGAGGGGCTCGGCTCGCCGGGCGTCCACGTGCTCGACCCGTTCGCGGGCACGGGCACCTTCACGGCCAACCTCATCGAGTCGGACCTCATCAGCGACGAGGAGCTCCCGCGCAAGTACGCCGAGGAGCTGCACTCCAACGAGATACTCCTACTGGCCTACTACATCATGACCGTCAACATCGAGCAGGCCTACCACGCCCGCATGGGCGGCGAGTACCGGCCCTTCGAGGGCGCCGTGCTCACCGATACCTTCCAGATGACCGAGGAGGGTGACACCCTCGACGAGGAGGTCTTCACACAGAACTCCGGTCGCGTGGTCGCCGAGAACAAGCTGCCCATCCGCGTCATCGTGGGCAACCCACCCTATTCGGTGGGGCAGACCAGTGCGAACGACAACAATGCCAACGAGAGCTATCCCACGCTCGACGCTAAGATCGCGGCCACATATGCGGCGAGGACAGGTGCTACCAATAAGAATTCCCTCTACGACTCCTACATCCGAGCCTTCCGCTGGGCGTCCGACCGCATCGGCGACAGGGGCATCATCTGCTTCGTGACCAACGCCGGCTGGGTGGACGGCCAGGCGATGGACGGCATGCGAAAGTGCCTCGTCGAGGAGTTCAGCACCATTCACGTCTTCCATCTTCGTGGCAACCAGCGCACCCAGGGAGAGGAGTCTCGCAAAGAGGGAGGCAAGGTCTTCGGTTCGGGCTCTCGCGCCCCCATCGCGATCACCATGCTCGTGAAGAACCCCGAGAGCCGGGACCACGGAAGGGTCTTCTTCCATGACGTCGGCGACTACCTGACGCGCGAGGAGAAGCTCGCCATCGTGAAGCGAGCCGCGGAGGGTGGTACCCTCCAGTGGGCTGAGCTTCGCCCGGATGCCCATGGCGACTGGCTCAACCAGAGGGACGATTCTTTCTATAGGTTTGCTCCAATGGGCCTCCAGAAGAGGAAGGCTCCTCTTGGGATGTTCGAGATATGGTCATGCGGTCTCAAGACGCAGCGAGACCCATGGGCGTGGAGCTATTCCCGTCGCTCCGTTTCAAAAGAAATGGGGCGTCTCATCGACAATTATAACGACGAGATGAACCGTTACCAGAAAGACGGCGGCAGTGTCCCGCCCAGCGCGTTTCTTGCTTTCGATGCGACGAAGTACAGCTGGACCCGACGACTGGTAGATGATGCTGCCAAGGGCAAGGAAATCACCTTTGACGACGGTCATTGTGTCCTCGGGCAATATAGGCCCTTCTGTAAGCAGTGGGTTTACTACGACAGCGAACTCAACGAAAGGACCTACCAGCAACCCCGCCTTTTCCCGCTCGTCGAAGACGAGCGGGCGAAAGGACCTACCAGCAACCCCATGCTTCCCTCAAAGTCTGTGCCCTCAACAACGAAGGAGCCAGAGGGAAAAGGCGGGGTCGAAATGACCTACCAGCAACACTCCTCTCTTTTGCCGAATTTGGTGATTGGCTGCACAAACGGGAGCAGGCCCTTACCTCTGGTATCTAGCACAGTTCCCGATTTGCATTTTGTCGGTGACTCCCAATGCTTCCCGCTTTACTGGTACGAGAGGCAGGAGCCGCTCGGCACCCTCTTCGAGGGCATGGAGACGGGTGACGAGTACGTCCGTCACGACGCGATCACGGACGAGACCCTCCGGGTGTTCCAAAAGGCCTACCCTCACGCCTTCCCGACGCGCTACAAGAAGGACGGCGGCACCGAGCTCTCCAAGGAGGACGTCTTCTACTACGTCTACGGCATCCTCCACTCGCCGGAGTACCGCGAGCGCTTCGACTCGAACCTGAGGAAGGAGCTACCTCGCATCCCGCTCGCCGAGGATTTCGCGGCCTTCTCCGTTGCCGGCCGAGCCCTGGCGCACCTGCATCTCGACTACGAGACCATCGAGCCGTGGCCCCTCGACGAGGACGGCGACAGGACAGACCCCGGACGCACCGAGAAGATGCGCTTCGGCAGGTGCAAGCGCGACGACGAGCACCCGAGGGGCGAGGACATGACGGTCCTCCACGTGGCCGAGAGGATGACCCTCAGGAACGTGCCGATCGGCGCCTACGGCTACGTGATCAACGGCAAGAGCGCTATCGGCTGGCTCATGGACCGCTATCAGGTGAGGACCGACAAGGACTCCGGCATCGTGAACGACCCCAACGAGTACAGCGACGACCCGCGCTACATCGTCGACCTCGTCGAGAGGGTCGTGAGGGTGTCCATGGAGACCCTCGAGATCGTGCACAACCTGCCGCCCCTGAACGAGAGGGAGCAGCCGGCGGACTGGCCCAAGGCATGGAAGGTGATGTGATCATGGAGACGAAGCTTTCAAAGCTCGAGAGGGTGCCCCTGCGCGAGGCGTGGGAGCGCGAGGACTCGAACTTCACCAAGTGGCTCGCCAAGGAGGAGAACCTGGACCTGCTGGGCGAAGCCATCGGCATAGACCTCGAGCTCCTCGAGGTCGAGTCGGCGGTGGGGTCCTATCGCGCAGACATCTACGCGAGGGCCTCGGACGGCCGCTTCGTCGTCATCGAGAACCAGCTCGAGAAGAGCAACCACGACCACCTCGGCAAGGTCATCACCTACGCCTCGGGCAAGGACGCCCACGTGGCCGTCTGGATAGTCTCCCAGGCTGACGAGAAGCACTCACAGGCGGTCGAGTGGCTGAACGCCCACACCGACGAGGACATCGGGTTCTTCCTCATAGAGATGGAGCTCTGGCGCATCGGCGACTCCGACCCCGCCCCCAAGTTCAACGTCGTCGAGCGTCCCAACGACTGGGGAAAGGTCATGAAGGGCTACGACGACCTGAGCCCAGCCGCGCAGGTGCAACTCGACTACTGGCAGGCCTTCCACGACAGGGCCACTGCAGACGAGGCCTTCATGAGGGTCCTCAGGCCGCAGAAGCCTCTGGCGCAGAACTGGACTACCCTCTCGATCGGGACGTCGATCTGCAACATCCAGCTGACCGTAGACACCCAGAAGGGCCGCATATCATGCGGCTACTACATCAGCGGGGACGGCGACCTCTACGCCAGCGTCAAGGCGGCCAAGCAGGATCTCGCCGACGCCGTGGGGGTGTCTCCGACCTTCTGGGAGGGTGCCAAGGACAGCGGGGTTCGCTTCTTCAAGGAGGGCTGCAACATCAAGTCCCACCCCGAGAGGTGGCCCGAGTACATCGAATGGCAGATGAGGGCCGCCCTGGCGCTCAAGAGGACGTTCGACGGGCTGCGGTAGCGCGTGAGCCCCCGCCGCGGGGGGCCATCGCCCCCCCGACGGCCCACATGCCCCAGGGTCACTCCGCCCTGCCCACCTCGCACGCGTCGTAGCACCACAGCAGCAGATCGAGGTCGCCGGCGTCCCGCGGGACGAGCTCGACCCCCTCCACCTCGCTCAGCATGTCGCCCATGGTGAGCATCATGCCGCCCTCCTCGCACCAGTAGAGGGTGTCGGGTGCGGGCATCTCGAACTTCGCCTTCGCCATAAGGGGGCTCCAATCGACTTTTGCTCGCCGCGGTCGCGACGTGCCGACGATTGTCCCAGAGGCGCCTGACGGTTCCCTGACGCCTGTCTGACGCCTGCCTGACGGGAGCGCCGCGGGCTTCGATAGGCGGCCTCCCTACCTGCCCATGGGCAAATCCCGGGGGCTGGCCCAGGGGTGTTCGTGGAGGAGGTCGAGCGCGTGGTGCGTGCCGGGCTTCGCTCGGGCTACTCGGTCGTCGACGGCAACGAACGATTCCTTAGGGGGAAGCTCCTCCTGGACGAAGACATGCGCAGGAACCCCATCGACAAGTCGAGGGTCTTCGTGCGGCATTCTACCTTCGACCTGAACAGGCCAGAGAACCGCCTTGTGAAGGGTGCCCTTATAAAACTGAATGGCAGCAGCTCGTCGGAGTCGAACCGGAGGCGCATCAGGCGTCTGCTGGGGCTGATGGAAGAGGTTCCTCTCCCGTCCGACGTCGCCTCGGATATCGGTAGGCTCCAAAAGGACAGGGAGACGGCCTGCTACGGTCATGCGGTGGAGTGGGCATGCATCTTCCTCGAGGGGAGGACGTTCACCTCTTTTCAGGGGAGGACCGTGAGCGAAGCACTGCTCTTTCCCATGGAAAAGGTGTTTGAGGACTACGTTCCATTCGCACTGAGACGAGAGATGTGGCGTGACGAGACCAAGGGGTGGGAGCTCGCCACACAGGTGGGAGGGCATTACCTCTTCGACAGCCCAAAGAACGAGTGCCCTCTGAGGCCGGACATGGTGCTAAAGACGAGGAACGATCGTCCCGTCATTCTCGATACGAAGTGGAAGACCATGGACAATGACGGCGACCGTCCCATGGGCGGCGACATGTACCAGATGTACGCATACGGTAAGAGCTTCAATGCGTCACAAGTGGTGCTCGTCTATCCCACCGCAGACCGAACGCGTGCAGGATGGGGGCGAGATATCCCGTATCACGTTCCTGGTGCTCCTGAATTCAAGGTCAGGGTCTTTCGATTTGATGTCGGGATCGACCCGACGCCTGATCAATCCCCAGCATGGGACCTGATGCGTGGCATTGCTGAGGATGCGAAGCAGGCAGCGGGTGCAAAGAGCGAATGAAGACAGCTGCAATCAATCATTGCCTGGTCTGGGGACCGTGTCAGACCTAATGCACGCTCTTTTGCACTTGAAATGGCAATCAGCAGCAATCAATCATCTGCAACATTCTTCCTCGATTTATCACTACATTCTTATTGATTCTGTTGCTACAATTTTCTAGGAACACGTCTTCTCGCAATGCATGATTACGCGAAGGGGGGCATCACATGCCAGATCTGGAATTTGACCCCACCAGGTACCGCAAGAGGGTAATCGACGCGACGGTCGAAAAGCACCTCAAGGCTTTTGGTGCGATTGAGATTGCGGGAACCATGTGGTCAGGAAAGACCTGGACAGCCTTGGCGCACTCAAGGAGCAACGTCGCGCTCGACAGCCCCCAGTCGCGCGAGCTCGCCGAAATCGACCCCGATGTCGTGTTGGACGGCGATACTCCTCGCGTCATAGACGAGTGGCAGGAAGTCCCGCAGATTTGGGACCGAGTCCGTCGGCAGGTTGACAAGCCAGACGCTCGGCGCGGAATGTACATTCTCACTGGGTCATCCCGACCGAACAAGAAGTACGTAAATCATTCAGGGTCTGGGCGCATATCCCGATTGCGCATGTGGCCGATGTCCCTCGCAGAATCGGGAGACTCGGACTCGAGCGTATCCCTGCGAGGACTATTTGAAGGGGATTTCTCGGGCGGGAAGGTTGAAGTCGGGCTTCTCGACCTAGCCAGAATGTGCTGCCGCGGTGGTTGGCCTGCCGCATCCGACCTCGATGACGAGTCCGCGACGCTGATTCCCGCGCAGTACCTGGATACGCTCGTGTCCTCAGAGGATGAGGCCGCTCCAGAAAACGGCCGGGAACTCATACGCTTTCTCACCTCGGCCGCAAGAAATGTGGGCAGCGCGGCGGTCACGGACACCTTTGTCCGCGACCTCGGCTATCTCTCTCCGAAAGGTGATCCGACGGACTCGGGGCGCAATCGCGTGAAGGCGATGCGCGACTACTTTGTGAACCGCTTTGTGCTCACTGAGCTCGCAGGTTGGGATGCTCCCATAAAGTCGCCCCAACGCCTGAGGACGAAGCCCAAGCTCTGCTTCGCGGACCCCTCGCTCCCCGCATCGCTCATGGGCGTCTCTGCGTCCTCGATTCTCGAGAACACCCAGGTCTTCGGCCAGCTGTTCGAGGAGATGTGTCTGCGCGACCTGCGAGTCTATGCATCCGCCCTGCCAGATGCAGGCTTTGATGCCCTGAAGTACTACCGTGACGCCGATGGGCTGGAGGTCGATGCGATAATAGAACTGAAGGATGGGAGATGGGGCGCCTTCGAGGTGAAGCTCGGGCAGAACAAGATTGATACGGGCGTACATGCATTGCTTCGTCTTCGAGACAAGGTGATGGCAAACCCCGCAGCCCGAAATCCTGAGCCGAGCTTCCTGGCCGTGCTTGTTGGCAAAACCGACTATGCCTATCGGACCCCTGAAGGGGTTTTCGTGGTCCCGCTGACAAAGCTTGGGGTCTAACGTCTCTGAGGAGACGCGCTCGAGCATCAATAAGAGCTGGTGACATATTCGTATAGGTCTCCATCCTTGCCTCGCCTCCGCCCAGCCAGCTACACTGAACACATCAGTCGCTACGTCTGACAGGAGGCTCGCATGTTTGGCTTCAACGGGTTCGGCTGCAGCGGGATGACCCTCTCGAGCGCCGACGGAAAGCACTTCTGGGCGCGCAACTATGACTTCCCCTCGGCGGAGGGCTCCACCGTCACGCTCGTTCCCCGCGGGTTCGACATTCCCCTCATGCAGGACCCCGCCCGCGAGGACCGCCTTACTTCTCGCTACGCCTGCCTTGGCATGGGCGCCGTGGGGCAGTCGGCTGCCCCCGTCCTCTACGACGGCGTCAACGAGTGCGGCCTCTGCGGGGGCACTCTCTTCTACCCGGGCTTCGCGACCTACGACACCAACCCCTCGGCCACCTCGGTGAACCCGGCCTTCGCCGTCACGCTGGCGCTCGCCACCTGCGTCGACCTCGACGAGGCGGTCGCGTTCTTCACGGGGCACAACCTCTCCTCCGAGCAGGTGGTCCCGGGCTACGAGATGCCCATGCACTTCTTCCTCTCCGACCGGAGCGGCGAGGCCGTGGTGATCGAGCCGGACGCCGGCGGGCTCTCCGTCCACCGCGACACGATCGGCGTGCTCGCCAACGCGCCCGACTACGACTGGCACGTCAAGAACCTGCGCAACTACCTCACGCTCACGCCCGAGCAGCCCAGGCCCGCCAAGGTCCTCGGCCTCGACCTCGCGCCGTACGGCGTGGGCGCCGGCTCGCTCGGCCTTCCCGGGGACTTCACCCCGCCCTCGCGCTTCGTCCGTCTCGCCTACGTCAAGGCCAACCTCCCCGAGCCCGCGAACGAGGTCCAGGCCGTGACCTACCTCTTCGGCGCGCTCGGCAGCGTGGCCATGCCCGAGGGCTTCGTGAGAAACGAGTCCGGCGTGGGCGAGAAGACCCTCTACACCTCGGCCATGTGCGCGGAGTCGCTCACGTACTACACGAGCCCCTTCTCCAACCGGCGCATCACGGCCTATCGCCTCGGCGACATGGTGGACGCGACCGAGCTCAGGACCTTCTCGCTCCCGCTCGAGCAGGACATCGACTTCGTGGACGTGAGGTAGGGGAGAGAAGCTCTGGCTCACGATTCGCCGGGGGTTGTCCCTAGAGCCCCGGCCTGTCTATGGCAAGGAGCAGCGTCACGGCTATCGCGACGCATATCGCCAGGTCCATGGGGGCGTCGCCCGCGAACGTGGCCGCGAAGCCGTCTCGGGCGGTTCCCGCGGCGTCGATGCTCGCGAACGGGGATTCTCCGCGCCTGATGTCGCAGGCCGTCGAGTCGCTCCTCGACGTGAGGGAGAGGCCCTCGCCGTCGAGCCGATACGCGATGGCGAACTGCTCCATGTCCCGCACGGCCTCCACCTTGTGGAACCCGCTCACCTTGATGGCGACTCGCGTCATGTCGAATCCCATGAAGGTGGTCGTCCGCCGGGCGAGCGAGCCCACCCTCCTGCCGCTCTCGTCACGGACGGCAAAGTCGCGTGGCCCGAGGGGCGACTTCGCGGCTCGTGCCTCGTACGCGATGGCGCCGGTCTTGTCGCTCGCGAGTATGCGGACGGAGTCCGCGTCGTCGACCAGCTTGAGGCTGAGGGACGCGACGGGACTCGCAGGTTCTGGCGCGGGCCCCTCCGGAAGCTGGCCCGCATCGGCGTCGAAGTCCGGGTCGACCAGCTCGTCGAGACTCATGTGGTAGGTGCGAGCGAGCGCCATGGCCTTGTCGATGGTCGGCGCGCCCTGACCGCACTCCCAGTTGGACACCGTCTGGCGAGTCACGCCGAGAAGGTTGGCGACCTCCTGCTGGCTGAGGCCGTGACGTCTGCGAAGCTCCGCGATGCGCTCTCCGAACATGGCTCCTCCTGGTAGGTGGCTGTGACTGGCTTTCTGCCCACAGTATCGAGGTTCCGCGCCGAGTTGGAAAGCAAAACGAGTTGGAGTCCTGTCAAATTCGTTTTGCAGCTTGTGAGGGCGGGGTCCTTCTCGCCCGTCGACGGTCGTCCGGGCACGTACGACCTGGTATGCTCGACGTTGTTGCGACGGAATCCGCGAGAGGGGCTGCCATGGGGCGTCCGGCCGACATCGAGTGCGTGCTGTTTGACTTCGACGGGGTCACCGCCGACACCGAGCCGCTCGGCGTGGAGCTTCTCGTCGAGCGATTCGGGGCGATCGGCGTCGACGTCTCGGTCGAGGAGATCGAGGCGCTCACCGGCACGGCGGGGGACGAGCCCTTCCAGGGCGTTCTCGATGCGCACCACTCCACGCGCACGGTCGCCGAGCTCTTTCCCGACGGCACGGGGAACCGAGCCGTCTACCGCGAGATGGACATCGAGCCGCTGCCGGGCATCGTCGATCTCATCCGCGGGCTTCGCGCGCGCGGGATTCTCGTCGGTCTCGTCTCGCAGACGCCCACCTGCGACGTGATGTACGCGCTCGACCGCTTCAGGATGACGTCGCTCTATGACACGATCGTCTGCGGCGACATGATCGAGCGCTTCAAGCCCGACCCGCAGCCCTACGAGCGGGCGATGGGGTTTCTCGGCATCGCGCCCGGGCGCACGGTCGTCTTCGAGGACTCGCCGACGGGAATCGCCTCGGCGCGAGCTGCCGGCACGTACGTGATCGGGTTCCGTGGCGGCAGCATCGTGCAGGACACGAGCGCCGCCGACGAGAGCATCGACAGCTTCGAGGGCTTCTCGCTCTGACCTGGAAAAGGGGACAGGTTGATTTTCCAGGTGGCCGCTGGCCGCCGGGGTTCCGCCATGCTCGCTTTCAGGCAGATCTTGTGGGATTCCGTTCACTTCGAGCCCCTGCTGAGGCCGCGAAATGAACGGAATCCCACAAGATC
>DCZG01000123.1 GCA_002331575.1 Atopobium sp. UBA2090
CCTCGAGCAGATATCCGACAACGTCCGCACCTTCTGCGACCGGACGCCCTTCTCGGCGGATGACCGCGAGCTCCTGAGGGGCGCGTGCACGTCCTTCCACGACGAGCTGTCGGTGCCCTGCAAGGCATGCCGCTACTGCGTCGACAGCTGCCCCGCCGGCATCGACATCCCCGCCGTGCTCGCGGCCTACAACCGCCACCGCATGGGCTCGTCGAGCGCGCTCGGCACGGTGCGCTCGCTCGACGGCGGCCAGCCGGAGGACTGCGTGGGGTGCGGGGCATGCACGGCGCACTGTCCGCAGGGGATAGACGCGCCGTCCATCATGACAAAGATCGCCCGGCTGCTCGCGTCGCGCGGCTAGTCCAGCTCCAGCCTCATGAGGCGTGCGATCGAGACGATGTAGATCTTGAGCGCACGGCGCAGGCTCTGCTCGGAGATGCCCTCGTCGGGGCCATGCTCCATGCCCACCCATGCCGGGACCTGCTCCTCGGGGTCGTGCGGCCCGAAGGCGCAGGCACGCTTGAAGTGGCGGGNNGCATAGGGGAAGTGGCGGGCATAGGTGCCGCCGCCGATGACCAGAGGCGTGGCGTCTCGGCCGGTGTACTCGCCGTACGTGGCGAGAAGGGCCTGGATCTCCGGCGAACTCGGCTCGATGTAGAAGGGCGGCACGTCGGCGAGGACGCGGTAGCTGCCGCCGATGCCCTCGGCGAGCGCGCCCACGGTCCGCGTGATGTCTTCGCCCGAGATCGACGTGGGGTAGCGCGAATCGATCGTCTGCACGAAGCGTCCGTCGCGCGTGCGGATCGTCCCCTGGATGCAGGTGAGCGGGCCGAACTTGTCGTCGGCAGAGGCGATGCCGGTCGAGGAGCCGTCGGTCGAGGCCGTGAGCGTCCGCTCGAGCTCGAGGAAGGCGCGCTCTCCTTTGTCGCAGACGCCCGCGTCGAGAAGGTAGCGCACGAGCACGCCGATGGCGTTGACGGTGCCTGCCGGAAGGGAGGCGTGGCCGCCCCTGCCATGCGCGACCACGCGCGCGAGGCCGTCGCCCGCGGGCTCGACATCGATGCCGTCGCTTGCCGGGAGCGTGGTCGCGTCGGCGCGCACGACGGCCGTGGCGAGACCGGGAATGGCATTGGGCACGGTTCCGCCGTCAAGCTCGACGATCTTCTCGCCGGCGACCTTCGCGGAGGTAATCTCGCCGTGGTAGACGCCCTTCTCGCCGCAGATGAGCGGGAAGTCGGCGTCGGGGGAGAAGCAGAAGGCAGGCTCGGGGAAGCGGTCGAGGTAGTAGGGCACGTCGCCCATCCCCGTCTCCTCGTTGTTGCCGATGATGCAGCGCAGGGTGTAGGGGAGCCGCGCCCCGCCTGCCGCGACCTGGCGCTGGAAGAAGTGCGCCGCGTAGAGCGAGAGGACGAAGGGGCCCTTGTCGTCGAGGACGCCGCGTCCGAGAAGGTAGCCCTCGCGGCGCGTGACGTCGAGCGGGTCGACGGTCCAGCCGAGGCCGAGAGGGACGATGTCGGTGTGGGCGATCGTGGCGATGTAGCTCTCCGACTCGCCTGCGAGGTCGGCATAGCCGAGGTAGCCGTCGAGGTCGTGCGCGTCGAGGCCGAGGCGGCCGGCGATGGTGAGGGCGCGGGCGAGCGCCTGGTACGGAGCGGGGCCCCAGGGCTTGCCCGGCTCGGCATGGTCGAGATCCTCGACCGACTCGACCTGCACGAGCGTGCGGATGTCGGCGACCACGTCCTCCCAGACCTCGTCGACGTACTGGTCAACCCGTGCCTTGAGCTCCTCGTCCGCCATGACGGCCTCCCTGCGTGCGATGCGTGCGGTAACGCGTTCCATGGTAGCCGAGGCGGGCGGGCGATTCTGGCTGAGGCGGGGCCACTTTCCGTCTGCGGCCCGTCCCGAGCCTAGATCACGTACAGGAGAACCGAGAGGACCATGAGGACGCTGCCGGCGACCGTGAGCAGGTGGAAGACGAAGTGCAGGTAGGGGACGCCCTTGAAGGCGTAGAAGACCGCGCCCACGGTGTAGCAGATGCCGCTTGCGATGAGGAGGCGAAACGCCGGCGCGGGGAGAAGCCCGACGAGGTCGGTGACGTGGAACGCCACGAGCCAGCCCATCACCACGTAGATGGCCGCCGAGAGCCACTTGGGCTGGCGCTCGCGCAGGAGGCACTCGGCGAGCATGCCCACGGCCGCGAAGATCCAGACGGTGGCGCAGAGGGCCATCCCGCCGTGGTCGGCGAGCGTCAGGAGCGAATAGGGCGCGTAGCTCCCGGCGATGAGGAAGTAGATGCCGCAGTGGTCGAGCACGCGCAGGCGGCGCTTGACCTCGGGCTTGGGGATGGCGTGGTAGAGCGTCGAGAAGGTGTACTCGATCACGAGGCCGCAGCCCATGAGCAGTGCCGCGACGAGGCGAATCCCGCCCCCGTGGACCTGTGCCGCGACGATGAGGAGCACGAGCGCCGCGATCGAGAGCAACGCCCCGACTCCGTGCGAGACCGAGTTGGCGATCTCCTCGCCCTTGCTGTACTGGCGGGTGGGGGTTGCCGCCTTCTCCGTTGCTTCTGCGCTTCTCGTCATTTCCTGCCTCCCGTTCGGACGATACGGGCGGTACACACCCGCATGGTATGATTTCCTCCGTCGTACTGAGAGTAGCCTATCTAGTATTGAAAACTAGATAAGCTAGAAATCGTAATTGTCATATCCTTCACACAACTGGGAGGTTTGATTGTGGATCGCAAGCGCTTCTTCCTCGTCTACCTGATCGTCTTCGCCGTCGTCCTGATCGCGAACGGCGCGTTCCTGGTCTGGTTCTACGCGGACACGACCGCGAGCCTCGCGACCGTCTCCACGTCGTCCGTCCTGCAGTACCTCACCCTCGTGAGCACGCCTCTCGCGGAGTTCTCCGCCGGCGCGCTCGTGGTCGCCGCATTCGTTCTCTGGCGCGATCCCGAGCTGTCGGGCGCGGTTCGCATCGTGCTGCGCGTGATCTCGCTCGTCATGCTCGTGCTCGCCGTCGCGAGCCCGCTCGTGGCCTCCGGGCTTCCCGATGCCATCCGCACGCTCTTCGCCGTGGCGGTCATCATCTCCATCAAGCTGCCCGTGACCTACGTGGTCGTGGGAGGCCTGCTGAGCCTCTCGCTGGCACGCACTTCCGTGCCGAGGCCCAAGGTCGACCTGAACGCGGACCCCTTCGACGAGGGGGAGTAGGGCTTCTCGCCACTCGCCTGGCGGGACTCGTGTGACGGCGGATTCGAACGAGGGGGGTACCCATGGAGAGAAGAGACGTGCGTGACCTGCTCGAACGGGTCGCTGCCGGTGAGGTCGACGTCGAGGTCGCCACTCGCGAGCTGGCGGCCGAGCCCTTCGTCGACCTCGGCTACGCCAAGCCCGACCTGCAGCGCGGCGTGCGCCAGGGCGTCTCGGAGGTCGTCTACGGGGCGGGCAAGACGGTCGAGCAGATCGTGGGCATCGTGCGCGCGCTCGTCTCGGGCGGTCAGGGCCGCGTGCTCGTGACCACGCTCGACCCCGACAAGGCGTCCGCCGTTGCGGACGGGCTCGACGTGCCGCTCGACTACCGCGAGCTCCCGCGCCTGGGCATCGTGGGCGGACTTCCCGAGCCCGACGGCATCGGCCAGGTGGTCGTGTGTGCTGCCGGGACGAGCGACCTCTACTGCGCGGAGGAGGCGGCCGTCACCGCCGAGATGCTCGGCAGTCGCGTGGTGCGTCTCTACGACGTGGGCGTCTCCGGCGTGCATCGGCTCCTCAGCCACGTGGACGACATCCAGGCGGCCTCCGCCGTCGTGGCGGTCGCGGGCATGGAGGGCGCCCTCGCGAGCGTGGTGGGCGGTCTCGCCGCCTGTCCCGTGATCGCCTGCCCCACGAGCGTGGGCTACGGTGCGTCGTTCGGCGGTCTCGCGGCACTTCTCGCCATGCTCAACTCGTGCGCGAGCGGCGTCTCCGTGGTGAACATCGACAATGGCTTTGGTGCGGGCTACCAGGCGGCGCTCATCGATCACGCCGCGGCCCGACGCTAGGACGGGGGAAACATGGGCAGGACTCTCTATCTGAGGTGTGACAGCGGTATCTCGGGTGACATGGTCGTCGGTGCGCTGCTCGACCTCGGCGCGAGCGAGAAGGGCATGCGCGAGGCGCTCTCCAGCCTCGGGCTCGGCGGCTTCGAGGTGTGCGTCAGCCGCAGGACCTGCGGCGCCGTCGACGCCTGCGACTTCGACGTCGTGCTCGACCACGCCCACGAGAACCACGACCACGACATGGACTACCTCTACGGGGACCTCGAC
>DCZG01000153.1 GCA_002331575.1 Atopobium sp. UBA2090
AGCACAAGTGCGTGGCCGAAGTCCTCGAAGTCGAGCGCAACTTTCTTCGTTCGAGGATTAGCGGCGTTTCCGAAGTCCATGAACGCAAGGCCTCCGAGGCATACCGCGGCTTGGTCCATGAGCCCGCAAGGCTTGCCGTAGAAGTTGTTCTCGGTGCGCTGGCTCTCCTGCGCGAGCGCGATAGGGGAGGCCGGTTCGAGGCCCCAGAACGCCTCCAACGCTCGACCAAGGGCCGCCTCGACGGCTGCGGAGCTGGAGAGGCCGCCGCCAGAGGGGATGGTGGAGGTCATTGCGAGGTCGAATCCTGTGGGCGTCCCGCCGCGAACGGCGACCTCGTACGCCATGCCTCGGACAAGGGCGGCGGTTAAGCCCTTTTCGTCGTCGCGTGAATCGAGTGAGTCCAGGTCAACCTCAATCTGCGGGTAGCCTTCGGATGCTACCCGTACGGTAGCGGTACCGTTGTTCGCCGCGATGCAGTCGACGGCGACGTCGAGCGCTGCTGCTATTACGTGCCCGCCCTCGTGATCGGTGTGATTGCCGGCGATTTCGGAACGGCCGGGCGCATGCACGGACAACAGGTTGCGGACGCCCACCGTGCCAAAGCTCTCCTCAAAGAGTCTGACGAGCTTGTCTTTGTTCATGATATTCACCTCTTGGGCAAGAAGACGGCTACCAAAGGTGCTTTTCTAGGTGTCTCTTTTTATTAAAGTTGCGCATAAGGAAAAAGGCGGCGAAAACAATCGATGCCGCCGCCTCTTCCTTTGTGGTCTGTTTGATTTTAATTAGGTTGGCTAAGCCGTCTTGGCCTCGAGCGCCGCGATCCGCTTGTACTCATCAATCATGAATTTGGCCTGCTTCTCGAGCATCATGGTGGTCATGAGCGTATCCTGCGCGTGCACCATGATAAAGGTCACGTCCATCTCGGAGCCGCCCGCTTCTTTGGAAAGGATACCGGTCTGGATGTTGTGTGCCTCGATGAGAGCATCGTAGGCGCTCTTCTGAAGCTCCTCCGCCTTGGAGAAGTTGCCCTCGCGCGCGGCGTCCAGGGCATGGAGCAGGTCGGTCATGGCATCGCCCGCGGTCGCGACAATCTCGAAGCCAATCATTGAGATTTCTTCTTTGGTGGCCATTTTGGGCCCCTTTCTGTTAGCGGCGCCTTTGCGCCTGTGTGCACTTCGGGCTCGCGGGGTGTCCGGGCAGCCGCCCTCTGAGCTTCTTGCTGATATAACAATACTTTCCAAACAAAGAAGAACAACAACAAACATAACGAACAACTTCGAACGGTCGTAAACTGGCGGTGAACGGCAAATCGTCATCTTTTTTAAATTCTCACGTTCGTTCCTGTTCGAAAGTGTTCAAATATAACTGTAAATAACAGCGGCAAGTAATTGAGCCAGAGGAGGCGGGTGCCATGATCAAAGTGGAGCGGCATGAGCGCTTGAAGGCGCTCCTGGATGCTCATGGGACCGTCTCGGTCAAAGAGATCTCCGACGCGCTTGATGTCTCGGAGATGACGGTTCGACGCGACCTCGATGAGCTTAGCGCTGCTGGAGACATCGAGCGCGTGCACGGTGGCGCCCGCCGGTGTGCCTCTCCTGTTCATTCAATGCTGCGCCGCGAGTACACTCATATCGAGAAGCGAGACAAGAACGTCGCCGAGAAAGCCGAGGCGGCGCGCCTTGCTGCAGGTCACATCGAGGAGGGTTCGACGGTCTTCCTCGGCACCGGCACCACCGTTGAGCAGATGATTCCCTTTCTGCCGTCAGGTCGTCTGCGCGTGGTCACGAACTCGATCAATGTATTCAACCTGCTCGCCTCTCGCGAGAACTGCGAGCTCTTTCTCATCGGTGGGGCTTTCCGTGAGCGTACTGGCGCTTTCGTAGGCCCTCTCGCCGAGAGTGCCATCTCCCAAGTGGGCATTGATGCCGCATTCATCGGCGTCAACGGCCTGCTCGGCAATGATGTCTATACCTCGAACATGGAAGAAGGTTACTTCCAAAAGAAGGCCTTCGACCAGGCAGATTCCCGTTATATCGTTGCGGATGCGAGTAAGATCGCCGTTCGCGACTTCTATTCGTTCTATAACCTCTCGGATATCGATGCCCTGATCTGCGATGGCGGAATCACGCCCAATCAACGTACGAGCGTCGAGGAGTTCACGCGAGTGATTTGTCCCACGTGAGGCTCCGCTATTACCTTGTTCCATCCACGCTGTGCCCGGCGGCGTGTGAGGATTTGCGCGTATAAGTCACTGTCAAGCCACAACACAATCGCATCTTTTGCGTGACAAGAGCTGATCGTAGACATCGCTATAACGACATCTGTCAACGGTGTCTAGGAACCGTCTTGTCGAATTTCCAAGGAGGAAGCATGAGAGTCGTTATTGGTTCCGACGCGGAGGGCATGTCCCTCAAGAACATCGTCAAGGAAGCCCTCGTTGAGGACGGCCATGAGGTCGTCGATCTCTCCGTCGAGCCCGCTGCCGATTTCGTAGATTCCGCGCTCGCCGTGGCGGCGGACGTCCAAGCCAACGACGGGACGCTCGGGTTCTGCTTCGACGGATACGGTGTGGGCAGCTACATGGTCTGCACCCGCGTAAAGGGTATGGTCTGCGCGAACATTTCCGACGAGCGCAGCGCGTACATGACCCGCGAACACAACAACTCCCGCATTGTCTGCATGGGCCCGAACGTCGTGGGCTCTGAGGTCGCCAAGAAGATTGCCCGTGAGTTCCTCGCGGCAGACTACGCCGGCGGTCGCCACCAGGTTCGTGTCGACATGCTCAACAAGCTCGCTTAATAAGACATAAGGACAACCCCCCTTGTCTTATACGAGAAATGATATAAGGAGATAAATTATGATCATCGCGCTTGGCTGCGNNGTTACTGACGAAAAGACCTATCTGCACGACCGCCTCGAGGAGGCAGGATACGAGGTCCTCGACGTTGGAACCTACAGCCACACACGTACGCATTACCCGATTTATGGCAAGGCCGTTGGCGAGGCCGTTGCTTCCGGACGTGCTGACCTCGGTGTAGCTTTGTGCGGCACGGGCATTGGCATCACTAACTCAGTGAACAAGGTCCCCGGTGCCCGCTGTGCGCTTGTCCGTGACATGACTTCTGCGCTCTACGCCCGCCGCTGCCTCAATGCCAACGTCGTCGGGTTCGGTGGAAAGATCACCGGGGAGTTCCTCATGGCTGACATTATGCTTGCCTTCCTAAAGGAAAGCTACGAGAAGACGCCGGAGCACGATGCGCTTGTGGCGAAGATCGATGCCGTGAACAAGGCCGACGCCGCCGCTCAGGCCGACCCCCACTATCTCGATGAGTTCATCGAGAAGTGGAACCAGGGCTACTACCACGATTAACAGCGACGTGGGGCGCCCGCTTTGTGTGGCGAGGCACCCCGCTCGAGGAGGCGCGGCATGCAGACCATAATTGAGAACAAGTACCTGAGCGTTGGCGTGACGACCGCAGGTGGGACGCTCACCTCGATAAAAAGAGACGGGCGCGAGTACCTTTGGCAGCCCAATCCCGAAATCTGGACGGGCCAGGCCACCATTTGCTTCCCCATCTGCGGCGGTCTGCGCGAAGGCAAGGCCGTGACGGAGTCCGGAAAACAGATTGAGCTCCCTCGCCATGGGTTTGCACGTAAGATGGAGTTCGAGCCGCTTAACGCCTCTGAAGAAAAAGTCGAGCTGCGACTTTGCTCAAATTCCGAGACCCTAGCCAAGTATCCCTTCGATTTTGAGCTTGTTGCACGCTATGAACTCGAAGTGCAATCTTTGCGCATTACCTATGCGGTCACAAATACAGGCTTCGAGTCGATGCCTTTCTTCATCGGCGGGCACCCAGCGTTTCGTTGTCCAATTATGCCGGGCGAGAGATACACAGATTACTCCGTGCGCTTTGAGAAGCCTGAGGGGGATGTGTGTCGAGCCGTGCCCTCGACGGGCCTAATCGACGTCGAGAATCGCGACCCGGCGCCGCAAGACGGACTCGAACTGTGTCTTTCTCACCAGCTGTTTGACTTTGCCGAGACAATTTACGATTGTCTCAAGAGTCGTGAGGTTGTGCTCGAGGGATTAAGCGGTCACGGCGTTAAGGTTAAGTTCCCGGATTTCGACTACCTGGTCGTATGGAGCAAGCCGGCTGGAGACTTTGTCGCGCTTGAGCCGTGGGGCGGACTTTCGACATGCTCAGATGAGGACGACGTTTTTGAGCACAAGCGCGGATGTATCGTGGCGGCTCCCGGCCAGACAGTTGAGCGCAGCTTCACGGTTCAGCCATTCTAGGTTGCGTATTCGTTTTATCTGAATAAACGCCCTGTTAAAGCATTTGCTCTGAAGCTTGGCGGGACGTAACCGAAATTATCCGGCATGTCCAGATGGGACACGTCTTCGGGGCATGCCATACCAAAAAAAGGAGAACCAAATGCTCGTCACCACCAAGGAGATGCTGCTCGACGCCCAGGCGGGGCACTACGCCGTCGGCGCCTTCAACGTCGAGAGCCTCGAGTTCGTCATGGCCGTCATCAAGGCCGCCGAGGACAAGAAGAGCCCGGTCATCATGCAGACCACCCCGGGCACCGTCAAGTACGCCAACCTCGACTACTTCGCCGCCATGTGCAAGGTGGCCGCCGACGCCGCGAGCGTCCCCGTGGCCATCCACCTCGACCACGGCGACGGCTTCGACCGCTGCGTCCAGGCCATGCACGCCGGCTACACCTCCGTCATGATCGACGGCTCCCACGTGCCGTTCGAGGACAACATCGCGCTGACCGCGAGCGTGACCAAGGTCGCGGCGCCCCTGGGCATCCCCGTCGAGGCCGAGCTCGGCAAGGTCGGCGGCAAGGAGGACGACGGCCCGGCGGTCGAGGGCGAGAACCCCTACACCGACCCGGACGAGGCCGAGGAGTTCGTCGCGCGCACCGGCTGCGGCTCGCTGGCTGTCGGCGTGGGCACCGCCCACGGCGTCTACAAGGGCACTCCGCACATCGAGCAGGGCGTCCTGAAGGAGATCCGCTCCCGCCTCGAGATCCCGCTGGTGCTCCACGGCACCTCCGGCGTGCCCGACGACCAGGTCGCCGAGGCCATCCGCAACGGCATCTGCAAGGTCAACTACGCCACCGAGCTGCGC
>DCZG01000094.1 GCA_002331575.1 Atopobium sp. UBA2090
AAGGACGGCGTCATCGCCGACTTCGACGTCACCGAGGTCATGCTCCGCTACTTCATCGAGAAGGCCCGCGAGCGGCGCTATCCTTGGTCGCCGCGGCCGCGCGTCGTCGTCTGCGTCCCCTCGGGCGTCACGTCCGTCGAGAAGCGCGCCGTCTTCGAGGCGACGATTCAGGCGGGTGCACGCCAGGCCTACCTCATCGAGGAGCCCATGGCAGCCGCCATCGGCGCCGATCTGCCCATCGAGGACCCGACGGGCTCCATGGTCGTTGACATCGGCGGTGGCACCACCGAGGTCGCGGTCATCTCCATGGGCGGCATTGTCATCTCCCAGTCCATCCGCACGGCTGGCGACGAGTTTGACCAGACTATCCTCGAGCACGTTCGTGACGCGTACAACCTCTCCATCGGCGAGCGCACGGCCGAGGACATCAAGATCAAGGTCGGCTCGGCGGCGCCTCTCGCCGAGGAGCTCGACGTCGAGGTCAACGGCCGTGACGTCATGAGCGGCCTGCCCAAGACCGTCCGCATCGAGTCCGAGGAGATTCGTCGGGCGCTCGACAAACCACTCGACGAGGTCACCAAGGCCGTCAAGGACGCGCTCGACGTCACGCCCCCCGACCTCGCCTCCGACCTCATGTACTACGGCATCCTGCTCACGGGCGGCGGCGGCCTGCTCCGCGGCCTCGACCAGCGTCTTCGCGAGGAGACCGGGGTCGCGGTCAACGTCAGCCCGACGGCGCTCGAGAACGTCGTCACGGGATGCGCCAAGGTCCTCGAGGCCAACGCCCTCTCCGGTGGCTTCGTCCAGAGCACGGGCAACTAGGCGTGCCCATCTCCAGCGGCGGACGGGGCAAAGGTACCCCGAGCCTCAGGAACAACAACCAGAATAATGGTGGGAGCCTCCTCGCGATTCTCGTCGTCGTGTCGGTCGTCCTGTTCACCGTGAGCGTCCGAGGAGGGGAGACCGGCGTTCTGGGCGGCGTGAGGAGCGGCTTCCAGACCGTCACGTCTCCCGTGCGTTACGTCGGTGCCGCGGTCGCGTCACCCTTTCAGGGGCTGGCGAACATATTCACAAACCTGACCGCCGACCAGGAAACGCTCTCCGAGCTCAAGGCTGAGAACGACGAGCTCCAGTCCCGGAACGCCGAGCTCGAGGAGTCTGAGCAGACGGCGACGCGTCTCCAGAACCTGCTCGACCTCAAGGACACCTCCCAGCTCCAGTCCGAGGCGGCGCATGTCATCTCGGGCTCGACGGACTCGTGGTCCTCCACGGTGACCATCGACAAGGGGACGAGCTCAGGCTTCGCCGTCGGCATGCCCGTAACGGCGTCGAGCGGCGTCATTGGACAGATCATCGAGTGCGGGGCGACCACGTCGACGGTGCGCCTTCTCACCGACGAGTCATCGAGCATCTCGGCCATGGTCCAGTCGAGTCGTGCCCAGGGGATGCTCACGGGGTCCGCCACGGGGCAGCTCTCGCTGACGCTCATCAGCACGTCCCAGACCGTCGAGGTCGGAGACATCGTGGTCACGAGCGGCCTCGGTGGCGTGTATCCCAAGGGCCTGCCGCTCGGCAAGGTGACGAGCGTCCAGAACAACCCCGGCTCCCTCTACCTCGACATCATCGTCGAGCCCTTCGCCGAGTACGGGAGCTACGAGGAGGTTCTCGTCATCACGTCGCTCACCGAAGGCCAGCAGGCGTCCTCTGACGACATCTCCTCTGCTGACGCCCAGGACACGACGTCTACCGACGCATCGACGTCGATCAGCGCGAGTGCGAGCTCGTCGTCGAGCGACGGGACGACAGGCACGACCACGGGCACCACTACGGGCGCTACAACGGGAACGAACGAGTAGGGGAGGCGAGAGCGATGCAGGTATCCGACAGGAACAGGGACCAGCGCAGCATCCTCGTGCTCGCCCTCGTGTGCGGCGTGCTCCAGCTCGCCCTGGCACCGAACGTCGGACTCGGCAACGGTCGCGCCAACTTCGCCCTCATCTTCTCCGTGTGCATCTCGCTCATGGTCGGCGGCAGGAAGAGCGTGCTTGCGGGCTTCTGCGCCGGCCTCTTCTTCGATCTCTCGACGACGGGTCCCATCGGGCTGATGTCGCTTCTGCTGTGTGTGAGCTCGTACGTCATGGGTCTCGAGGGACGAAACCGTGTTTCGGGTGATTTCGGTCTGACGATGGGCAGCTTCGCCGCACATGCGCTGGCCGTCTCGCTCGCCTATCACATCGCAATGCTTCTCGTCGGTCAGGCGAGCGGGCTCGTGGACGTCGTTCTCCTCCGCACGCTGCCCACGGCCATCCTCACCATCCTTGCGTTCATACCGTTCGCAGTCTGGCTCACCCGCGCCCAGCCGTCGGGGCCGAGCCTCGGGGGCGGTCGCGGTCGCTCGTCGCGCGGCAGCCACCTCGACATGCGAGGCCTCTAGGACTCGCCATGGACGTGAAGCTCATCATAATCATCGTCAGTGCGGTGGTGGCCGTCGCGCTCATCGTCGTCTTCGTGGTCTTCGGACGCGGAGAGGCCAACTTCACCTTTGACATCGGGGGGGCGTCCCCTCGAGCAGCCGGCGGCTCGGACACCTCTGGCGAGAAGACCGTGGGGAACCGCCTCGTCGGCCTCGCCGTCGGTGTCGCAGGCATCTTCGCCGTTCTCATCGCCCGTCTCTGGAGCATGCAGCTCGTCTCGTCGGACGAGTACGCTGCCGAGGCCGAGAGCAACCGCACGCGCACCATCACGACGGACGCCCCTCGCGGGCGCATCCTCGACCGCAACGGCACCGAGATTGTCACCAATCGCTCGAGCCTCACCGTGGTCTCAAGCTCAGACGTCGTCGACGACGAGATAGAGGTCCAGCTTCTCGCCAACCTCATAGGGATGCCTTTCCAGGCCGTTCGCCGAAAGATTCAGGACACCTCTGAGGGCGCGCAGAGCAAGAGGACCATCTCGGTGGATGTCTCGCGGCGCGTCGTGGCCTTCATCGCCGAGCATCCCGGCGTCTTCGACGGCGTGGACGTCGTGGAGCGCTCTCAGCGCTCCTATCCGCTCGGCTCGCTCGCCGCGCACGTGATCGGCTACACAGGCACGGTAACCTCTGCCCAGCTAGAGGCCAACGATTCCGAGGCCACGGGTATCACCTACGAGTCGGGCGACATCGTGGGGCAGTCGGGCATCGAGAGCGAGTACGAGAGCGTCCTCCAGGGCGTGAAGGGCGAGCAGACCGTCTACGTCGACGCGAACGGCAACGTCCTCGACACGAGCACGACCATCGACCCCCAGAGTGGGTCCGACGTCATTCTGACGATTGACGCCACCATCCAGACGGCGGCCGAGCAGTCGCTCGCCACGCGGATGAAGGAGATCCAGGAGAGCGGATACAACGCGACGGGCGCCTGCGTCGTCTGCGTGGACTGTACCAACGGCGAGGTGCTCGCCATGGCGAGCGCACCGACCTACAACCCAAACGTGTTCGTCGGAGGCATCTCGACGGCCGACTGGGACGCCCTCTCCTCCGAGACGGCCAACTACCCGCTCATGAATCGCGCCATCGCCGGCCAGTACCCGTCCGGTTCGACGATCAAGGCGCTCACGTCGTTCGCCGCGCTCGACCACGGCATCGCCGACACGTCCTCGAGCTGGTACTGCACCGGGTACTGGACTTGGTCGGGCAACGAGAACGACACGACGAGCGGATGGCACTGCTGGTATAAGAGCGGTCACGGCACCATGACCTTCGTGACGGGCATCACGAACTCCTGCGACGTCGTCTTCTACTCGATCGGCAAGGGCTTCTACTACTCCGACACCCAGGAGGGCATGCAGGAGACGTTCCGGCGTTACGGCCTGGGGAGCTCCGCGGGCATCGATCTCCCTGGCGAGATGAGCGGTCGAGTTCCTGACGCGGAGTGGAAGTGGAACTACTTCACGAGCTCCTCGGACGAGGCGCGCGCCTGGCAGGGCGGCGACAACTGCAACCTCGCCATCGGCCAGGGCGACCTTCTCGTCACCTGTCTCCAGATGGTGGACGCCTACTGCGGCATCGCGAACAATGGCACCATCTGGCGGCCGCACCTGCTCAAGAGCGTCAAGGCGCGGACGGGCGAGGGCTCGGTCATCGACTACAAGCCCGCGGTCATCTATGAGCCGACCGAGGACGCGACGTATCGCGACACGGTCTGCCAGGGTCTTCATGGCGTCGTCTACGAGGAGGCCGCCTCGCAGGCCGTGCACTGGACGAATCTCGACGTCGACGTGGCGGGCAAGACGGGCACGGCTCAGCAGAACAAGGACCAGCCCGTCGGTTGGTTCATAGGCTATGGTCCGACAGACAACCCGAAGTACGTCATCGGGTCGAACGTCGACGAGGTCCTCTCCGGCGCAACCTCGGCCATGTACGTCGTGCGCGACGTGTTCGGTGCGATCTACGGGCAGCCGGACGAATCAACCTCGAACTCGGACATCGTAGACTAGGGAGGCGAGCAGAATGGCACTCGAGATGGCAGGTCCTCAGGACGGCTCGGGCATCGGCTCGAGGCTGAGTGCGATGTTCTCTGGCGGCTCGTCGAAGAACGCCTCGCACCTTTCGGGCAAGAGGAACGTCTTCTCGGAGCTCTACCTCTCTCAACTCATCCCCGCCGCCCTTCTCGTCATCGTGGGCATCGTCACGATCTACTCGGCCTCGCTCACGATAGCCGAGGCAAACTTCCCGCGGCATCTCATCGGCATCGCCCTCGGCATCATCGTCGCCGCGGTCATCTGGCGCTACGACTATCGCACCCTCGCGAACATGTCGACGGCGCTTCTCATCATCGACTGCGTCCTCATGCTCCTGCCGAAGGTGCCCGGGCTCGGGTACTCCGCCAAGGGCATGACCGGCTGGGTGCAGCTGCCCCTCATCCACCTGAGGTTCCAGCCGTCGGAGATCGCCAAGCTCGTGACGATCTTTCTCATGGCGTCCGTCGCCGCCCAGTTCAACGGCAAGATCGAGAGTCTCCGCGACTATGTCAGGGTGTGCGCGACGCTCTGCGTGCCCTTCGGGCTCATCCTCATCCTCCCCGACCTCGGCACTGGTCTCATCATTCTCTTCATCGGCGCAACGATCATCGTATGCGCCGGCGCGAGAAGGAGCTGGGTGCTCGTGACCATCGCGCTCATCGTGGTGGGCGCGACCGTCGTCGTTGCGACCTCGATGATCGACGGTCTCCCGCACATCCTCAAGGAATACCAGCTCAACAGGCTCATCGTCTTCATCGATCCATCGGTGGACCCCACGGGGGACGGGTATAACCTCCAACAGGCTAAGATCGCCGTCGGTTCAGGCGGCATCCTCGGTAAGGGGTTCGGCAACGCCACCCAGGCGGCGAACGGCTTCCTCCCCGAGGCGCAGACGGACTTCGTCTTCGCGCTCTTCGCCGAGCAGTTCGGCTTCGTCGGCTCGCTCGTCCTTCTCGGCCTCTACGCGTGGATGATCTTCTCGACGATTCTCCTGGCCATGAGGATGGACTCGCCGTTCTCCAAGCTGGTCCTCGTGGGCTGCGTCGCCATGTGGTCGTTCCAGGTCTTGGAGAACGTGGGCATGTGCATCGGCATCATGCCCATCACGGGCATCCCGTTACCGTTCATCAGCTTTGGATCCTCGTCGATGGTCGCGCAGATCGCCTCCGTGGGCATCGTCCAATCGGTGTGGAAGCATCGGCAGAAGTCGGCTTAGGCGGATTGTTCGACAGGAGGGTCACATGTCAAGCAAGGTGTTCATAGACAAGGCGCTCGAGGTTCTGACCTCGGGAAGAGCTGCCGAGAAGAGCCACGACGAGACCGTGCGCGTGAGAATCTGAGTCGACCCGACCGCTCCGGGCGAACTCGTCTCCGCCGTGAGGAAGGCCTTCGTGGCGCTGCGCCCCGGCGGCATCGTCGATGTGCTCTCCCTCGCGTGCGGGTTCGTCGAGGACGACGTCACCGCAGACGTCGTCCTCGTGATTCCGGGCGTCAACGAGTCGGCCGCCGCCGGCGCCGTCACCGCGTATGCCCGTCGGGGCACGCACGTCGGCGTCCTCGTGGAATCCTCCGTCGATGCGCCACGCGTCTCGCTCGACGAGGTCTCCGCGACCTTCGTCGAGGTCATGGGTGCCACTGATGCGGTGGCCGCCACCTCGAAGGTGGCTCGGTGGCTCGTGGGCGCGACCGACAAGGGAATCGCGTTCGCGGCGAACTTCCCCTTCTGCAGGGACGAGGAGGTTGAGGCTCTCATCGGCACCTGCGCCCTCGAGAACACCGCTGTCGGTGCCGTGAGCATCCTGCCGGGATCCGACATGCCCATCATGACCGCCAATCAGGCGAAGCTGGCGCTCGACATCGCCGCGGCCTATGGCCAGAACATCGACGTGTCGCGTGCTGCCGAGCTCGTCGGCGTCCTCGGCGCCGGCTTCGCATACCGTGCCGCCGCACGCTCGCTCGTCGGGCTCGTGCCTGGTCTCGGCTGGGCTGTCAAGGCGGGCATGGGCTATGCTGGCACCGTCTCGACGGGTCACGCGCTCAAGGCGCGCTTTGACATCGCCCTCGACGGTCCTGACGAGACGGTCGAGCGCGGGCGTGAGGCTGTCCAGGCAGCGAGGGAGGCGGCCGGTCAGATCGTGCGCGTCTCCGGGGGCATGGTCTCCGCTCCTCGGGCGCGTGCCGCCGAGGCCGCATCCAGACGGGCGGAGCGCGAGCCCAGACCCGGCGACTTCGACTACCTCGTCATCGGCGGTGCCGAGAGGGCGGGGGAGTAGGGTGCGCGCCAGGAGGGAGAACCTCTTCGGGCTCATGGAGCCGCTCCTGCCGCACGTCGAGAAGCCGTCGCGCTATCTGGACCACGAGTGGGGTGCGATCGTCGACCAGGACGGCCCCTTCCATGCCTGTCTCGTCTATGCGGACGTCTACGAGGTCGGTCAGCCCAACCTCGGCATCGCGATTCTCTACGGGCGCATCAACGAGCAGGACGGCATGTCCTGCGAGCGCGCCTACCTCCCCTGGACGGACATGTCCGCGCTCATGCGCGAGCGAGGCGTACCCCTGCTGTCCCTCGAGAGCGCGGCTCCGCTCGGATCGTTTGATGTCATCGGCTTCACACTCGCCCACGAGCTCATCTTTACCAACGTACTCGAAGTCCTCGACCTGGCAGGCATCGCCCCTCGTGCCGACGAGCGTGACGAGGACGACCCCTTCGTCTTCGGGGGTGGCCCCTCGGCATGGAACTGCGAGCCGATGGCCCCCGTCTTCGACGCCGTACTGCTCGGCGATGGCGAGGACGGCATCGTGGACATGTGCGCCTGCGTGCGGGACGGCCGCGCCGACGGGGTCTCGCGCGCCGACGTCCTGTTCCGTCTCTCGCGGATTCCCGGCGTCTACGTCCCGTCGCTCTATGACGTCGTGGTCGACGAATCGTCGACGCGGTGGGGCTACGCAGTACCCCGCGAGGGGACGCGCGCGCCCGACGTCGTGGTCAAGCGCTGCATCCCTGACCTCGCGGCGACGGATCCCACGCCTCAGAGAATCGTGCCCTACCTCGGCATCATCCAGGACCGCGAGGCGGTGGAGGTTCT
>DCZG01000093.1:0-635 GCA_002331575.1 Atopobium sp. UBA2090
ATTGGTTCGAGGGCAACTTCGGTGCCTACCAGGAGGACCGCGAGCGGCGTCTTGGCCCGGAGGCCTCCAAGCCGCACCGCCTCCATCGCAAGCTCACCCGCGACTAGTTCTGCGGGCCGCTCCGGCCTGGCCTGGCGTTGTCTATCCAGAAGCGGTCGATGGGAATTCCGTCCTCGTCCATCGCGTGGTTCTCGAGCACACCACCGTTGGCGAGGATTACCCGTCGCGAGGCCTCGTTGTCCGAATCGCAGGTGACGAGCACTCGCTCCACGCCCATGGCCGAGAGCCTCCTCAGCGAGAGGCGGAGCAGCAGCGTGCCATATCCCCGGCCGCGGTACTCTGGGCAGATGCCATACCCTACGTGCCCGCCGTCGACGATGTTGGTGTGATTCAGGTAGTGTCTGAGCGAGGCCGCGCCGAGAATGGTGCCGCTGCCGTCTTTGAGCAGGTAGAGCGTCTGGGGGACCTCGTCCCCGATGCCGACGCCCTCCTTCCAGGCGAGAAGGAGCTCGAGCCATTCGTCAAAGTCGCCGTCATAGCGTCTGAGCAGGCCTGGGTTCATTCGCCCGCCAAAGGCGCGCCAGCTCCGGCACAGCTCGTCGATGGCCTCGGCGTCATCCTGACAGGGCTCGACG
>DCZG01000093.1:652-15964 GCA_002331575.1 Atopobium sp. UBA2090
CTTCTGCGATGTTCCTACGTGCGTCTAGGGGAATCATAGCCGAGCTCGTCATGCGAGACGGTCGAGTCGGCTGTCGGCGTTTCCAGGGGAGACAGCCAACTGATACGGCGCAACGTTATTTCAGGTTATAATCAGCGAACGATATCGACGGCTCTGCCTCGGGGGGTGGTGGACGGTGATCAGGATCATGATCGTGGAGGACCAGGCGATGCTTCGGGACTCCCTCACCATGGCCGTCGACGCCCAGCCTGACATGGAGGTCGTCTCGGTCCTCGCGGACGCCGCTGACGTTACGGGCGTGGTCGAGCGCGCGCAACCCGACTGCATCCTCATGGACGTCTGCACCGACAACGACTCGAGCGGCATCGTGGCGGCGCGGCACGTGAAGGAGCGCTGGCCGCGGGTTCGCGTGGTGGTCATGACCGGTATGCCTGACATCACCTTCGTGCGGCAGACGCGCGAGGCGGGAGCCGACAGCTTCGTGTACAAGAACGTCGGCACGAAGGACCTGCTCGCCGTGATTCGCTCCACGATGGACGGGTACTCGACGTTTCCCATCCCCAAGGAGGTGGACCTCGCCGCCGGGGGACTGACCGACGATGAGATCGAGGTGCTGCGCCTGGTGTGCGAGGCAAAGTCTCGCAAGGAGATCGCGGCCGAGCTCTTCCTCTCCGAGGGTACGGTCAAGCGCCGCATTTCGGAGATCCTCGTCAAGACGGGGTACGACAGCATCATGAAGCTTGCCGTCGACGCCGTGGCCAAGGGCTACATCGTCCCCCGGCTCAAGTCGGAATAGCGAGTCGACGCTCTTGCCCGCATGACGCCCTCGACCTCGGAGAATCCCTCTGGCAGGGGGTGCAGCGGCGCATCCCGAAGACATCTCCCGCACCATCCGCGACAGCGGGCAGAATAGGCCAGCCGGCTCAGAAACGACCCAAGATTGGGCCGCGGGGGAATTCCGTTTGCATAACTCCCAGACCATGATGTTCTTGGCATCACATCACGCCGGGGATGCGTCGGGAGGAGCGGCCATGGGAATCTTCGGAAAGATGTTCGAGAAGAAGAACTGCGCGATATGCGGTGACGAGATCGGGCTTCTCGGCAATCGCAAGCTCGAGGACGGCAACCTCTGCAAGAAGTGCGCGGCCAAGCTCTCGCCGTTCTTCTCGGACCGTCGGCGCAGCACGGTGGAGCAGATCAGGGAGCAGCTCGACTACCGCGAGGCAAACAAGCAGGCCGTCGCCGACTTCAAGGTCACGCGCACGCTCGGCAACGACACCAAGGTCCTTCTCGACGAGGACTCCCACAAGTTCTGCGTGACCTCGGCCGGTGGCCACTGGCGTGACGCGAACCCGGACATTCTGGATTTCTCGCAGGTCACAGGCTGCAACGTCGACGTCCGCGAGTATCGCACCGAGATCTACAGGGAGGGCCCCGACGGCACGCAGGTGAGCTACGACCCTCCTCGCTACAACGTCAGCAACGAGATCTACGTCACGATCAACGTCAACGCGCCGTACTTCGACGAGATCGAGTTCCGCGTGAACGACGGTCTCATCGAGGGGCAGGGCACAGCCGAGTTCAGGGCGTCCAAGGAGCAGGCCGACGAGATTCGCGAGGCACTCACGGCCGTGCGCGAGGAGACGCGGAGCCAGTCCGAGGCGGCGAACGCCCCGAAGACGGCCGTCACCTGCCCTCACTGCGGTGCCACGACCATTCCCACCGCCAACGGCTGCTGCGAGTACTGCGGCGGAGCCATCGGATAGCTCGACCTCATACGGCGCTCGACCTTTCGAAAGGAGCATCATGGGCCTTCTCCGTGCGGGCATCGGAGCCCTGAGCGGCGTTCTCGCCGACAGCTGGCGCGACTACTTCTACTGCGAGTCCCTCGACGTCGACACGCTGGCCGCCAAGGGCCAGAAGCGTGTCTCGGGGCGTTCGTCCAACACCTCCGGCGAGGCGAACATCATCTCGGACGGGTCGATCGTCAACGTCAACGACGGCCAGTGCATGATCATCGTGGAGTCTGGCGCGGTGGTGGAGGTCAGCGCCGAGCCGGGAGAGTTCGTCTATGACGCGTCCACCGAGCCGAGCATCTTCTACGGAGATCTCGGAGAGGGCATCAAGGCCTCGTTCGAGCAGCTCGGAAAGCGCTTCACGTTCGGAGGCAGCCCCGCCAAGGACCAGCGCATCTACTTCTTCAACACCAAGGAGATCATGGGCAACAAGTACGGCACCGCGACCCCGGTGCCGTTCCGCGTCGTGGACCGAAACATCGGTCTCGACATGGACATCGCCGTGCGCTGCAACGGCGAGTACTCCTACAAGCTCGTCGACCCCCTGCTCTTCTACAAGAACGTCTGCGGAAACGTCGAGACGAGCTACTCGCGCACCCTCATCGACTCGCAGCTCAAGAGCGAGCTTCTCACCGCGCTGCAGCCCGCCTTCGCGCGTCTCTCGGAGATGGGCATCCGCTACAGTGCCATCCCCGGCCATACGTCCGAGCTCGCTTCGGCTCTCAACGAGATCCTCTCCGCTCAGTGGTCTGAGCTGCGCGGCATTGCCATCGCCTCGTTCGGCATGAACTCCATCGCCGCACGGGACGAGGACGCCCAGGCGATCAAGGACCTCCAGCGCGCGGCGGTCATGCGCGACCCCACGATGGCGGCTGCCAACATCGCCGCCGCACAGGGAGACGCGATGCGCGCAGCTGCCTCGAACTCCAACGGTGCCATGGCGGGGTTCATGGGCATGGGCATGGCGGGCGCGATGGGCGGGATGAACTCCTCGGCGCTCTATCAGATGGGTCAGCCGCAGGCACAGCCGTCCGCGCCGCAGCAAGCGGCGCCTGCCGCGGCCGCGGCGGCGTGGACCTGCGGGTGCGGGGCCACCAACACCGGCAGGTTCTGCTCGGAGTGCGGAAAGCCCAGGCCGCAGCCCGCTGGTCCCTGGACCTGCACCTGTGGTGCCACCAACACGGGGAAGTTCTGCTCGGAGTGCGGGAGGCCGAGACCCTGACCGGGGAGGCGCGGGCCTCGGGGTTCGCAGGGAGTGTGAGAGAAACCAACAGAACGGGGGAGAGATGAGAAGAAGGGGACTGCTCGGGGCCGTGCTGGCCTGCCTTGTGGCGTTTGTCATGTGCGTGGTGCTCGCCGGCTGCTCAGGTGGTGCGAACATGCCGACGACGGCTGACTTCGCGGGAACGTGGGACGTGAAGGAGATCACGGGCGACGACGCCACGACGTCGGCGGACATGGACATGCTACGTAGCATGGGCATGGACTGCTACCTCAACCTCAACAAGGACGGAACCGCACAGTTCGTGCTCTTCGGCGAGACCCTCGACTGCACGTGGAAGGTCAAGGACGCCAAGACGCTCACGCTGACCGCAGATGGTTCCGACTCCGACCTGACCTATGAGAACGACCAGCTCCTGCTCAAGGATGACGGCTCGGGCAAGAACGACACCATGGTCTTCGTGCGCGGAGACGCCAAGGAGGCACCGGCCGCGACCGGTGACTCCAGCTCGAGCGAGACGGTCGACCAGGTCATCGATGACACGACGAACAAGTCAGACACGTCCAGCTCCTCGTCCTCCTCGAGCTCTGCCGTGGTCTATCCCACGCCGATCGTCGTCGCAAACGATGCCCTCGTGACCATCGAGGCACTGGGCACCGAGACCGACTGGGCGGACGACCCCGGCTACAACCTCAAGATCACGAACAACTCGGACAAGGAGATCTACGTCTCCTCGAGCTCAGGCAGCTTCTCCGTCAACAACAAGATGATAGACCCCTATCTCGGCGAGACCATCAAGCCGGGCGCGTACTCCGAGTGCTTCCTGTACTTCTCCTCGTCCGAGCTCGGCGGGGGTACCGAGATGCTCGTCAACGTCGACGGCGAGCTTGTCGTCTACGACGCGGACTGGAACGAGTTGGCGACCTATCCCTTCACGGTCCAGTAGCGCTCCGCGTGCTCCCGCATCAGGCGCATGAGAGTCGCGCTGCGGGATGTCCGATCGGGGCGGGCGGTGAGAATCGCCCGCCCCTCGATTTTGCGGTGACGCGGCCACTTTCCTCGCATACGCTCGTGTCGCCCGGGATTCCGAAGCGAGGGGGACGCGGAGGTGATCGAGGTGAGGTGGAACCTGCTGCGTAGGCTCGTGCCGACGTGCGGCGTGCTGCTCGCCGTGACGCTCTCGTGCCTTCAGCTCTTCGGTCCCGACGTCGAGAGGAACGTCCCCTACCCTCACGAGAGCGCCTTCGGAACGACAGGGATGATGCTCGTCATGGTGGTCGTCCTCACCCTCTGGAGCATCTCGCTCTACTATCGCTGTTCCGACGTCACCGTGCGGCGCCGTCTGCTCGGCGTGGCAGTTCTCCTCGACCTCTTGCAGGTGGACGCCCTCGTCAAGTACACGGCGCTGACGAGCTCGGTGGTGGCCGTGTGCTGGTATCTCTATTACGTCCCGCTCGTCTTCGTTCCGCTGCTCATGGCGCTCGCGGCGCTTAGGACGTCGACTCTGGACCGAACGATGGGGGTAGCTCGTCTCGAACGGGTGCTCGTGGGCGTAGGAGCGGCTCTCTCCATCGGAATGCTCACCAACGGCATCCATCACCTTGCCTTCGTCTTCGACCCGTCCGACTCGCTCTGGGACGTTCGCTATTCGTACGGCCCCCTGTACGTCGCGGTCTTCGTCTGGTCCGTCGCGATGCTCCTGGCATACTTCGTGCTCATCGCCTTCTATGCGCGTCGCACCCTTCGAAGGGTCATGCTTCTCGTGGCGGTGGTCGCGGGTTCGGCGGTGGTCTACTCGGCGACCTACGTCATGCGTCTTGCGTTTGCCTTCAACAGCAACTACGCCCTGCTCTATGCCACTGGCATCGTGATCATCGCTGAGTCGAGCCTCGACCTGGGCCTCCTTCCCTCATATCGGCACGTGGGCAAGCTCTTTCGGGAGATACCCCTCGACATCAAGGTGGTGGCGTCTGGTGGTGAGGTCATCTGCGCCACCCGCGTCGCTCGTCCGCTCTCCGAGAAGGTCGCGGATCGATTGAGACACCTGCACGTCGAACCTGGGGCGATGGCGGACGTGAGCGTGGCCGGGGAGCCTGACGTCCTCCGCAAGGCATATGGCATCGACGGCGGTGTGGCACTCCTCAGCGAGGAGATCACTGACCTCAGCGACCAGCGGAGTCTGCTCGGCAGGCGCATACGTGACCTCTCCCGGCGCAACGAGGTGCTCGAGCGATCGCGCGATGTTCGTGAGAGCCTCTTCAGACAGAGAGCGGAACAGGAGCTCGCGGATGACGTCGAATCCTCTCTCGAACAGAGCGTCAAGCTCGCCCGCTCCCTGCTTTCGAACCTCCCCGCCGCGACGGATGATGCCTCGCTCGATCGACGACGCCATCAGCTGATGCTGGTCAAACTCCTCATGGCATACTGCAAGAGGAAGGGCGCGCTCGTCGTCTCCGATGCCGCGGGCGAGGACTACGATGCGGAGCGTTTCCGGCTCGTGGTCAACGAGTCGATGACCGATGCCCGAACGGCGGGAATCGACTGCGCCGCCGTGGTAGACGTGGGCCGCTCGCTCCCGGCATGCACGGTGAACACCCTCTACGACTGCATCTTCGGTTTCCTCACCACGACCTTCTCGATTCCAGGTGCCGCGCTCATGGTCTTCGTGAGCGATGCCGGCGTCGGAGGCGTTGAGCTGAGGACCGTTCTTGACTCTGGGCTCGATGATCGGAGCTGCGCGCTGCCGCTCGTGCGGGAGATGCGCGCCGTGCTCGACTCGCGGGACGTCATCTATGCCTTCGACGAGGATGACGGCGAGCTCAGGCTCACGGCTACCGTGGGCAGGGGGGAGGCGTCATGACCGGTCCCGTTCTCTATCCCACGCTTGCGGTGTCGGAGGCTCTCGTCGTGCTCTTCTCACTGCTCGTCTCCGAGTCGATCGTGCTCTGTGCCTGGGAGTACATGCGCGGAGAGACGCGCCGCTCCGTCGCCGCCATCGCCTATCGCGAGCTCCTTGCGGCGAGCTTCTTCGTGATGGCGGCGGTGTGCGTGGCGGCGGCGTATGGTGACCCGCGTCTCTCGCTCGAGTTTGGGTCGATGAGGGCGCCCCTGTCGGGGCTCATGTGGGTCAATGTCGCGACCATCATCGCGGGAGTGGTCGCAATGGTTCGTGACCGCCGCCTTGACCGGCTTCCAGACGTCGTGCTGCTTGCCATCGGCCTCCATCCCGTGGCCGTGGCCCTCGGTGCCTCTTGGCCGATGGCGCTCGTGATTCTCGCCTCGTACTTCTCGGCCCGTATGTCGTACCTTGTCTGCCGTTTTGCCGCCACTCGGCACCAGGAGACCACCCGCATCTCTCCCATCCAGGCACTCGAGGTGATTGGGGAGGGCGTGCTCTGTGTCGCGTCGGACGGCCGCAGCCTCTTCCTGAACGACGCCATGCGACGCTGCCTGTCATCGCTCGGGCTCCCCACTGACGTCGCGGACCAGCGTGAGGTGTGGGACGAGATCGCGCGCGCCGCGGAGGCTTCGGGCCAGGCCATCGAGGTCACCGGGCACGGGATGGCGGTGCGGCTCTCTCCTGACGAGACGCGCTATGTCGTTCGGGAGCCGATGGCGGTCAAAGGCGGTGCCACCTGCGTCATGGCCTACGACATCACGGAACAGGACCATCTTGCCAGGGAGATGCGCGCCGTGAACGATGAGCTCGAGCTCACGGGGCTCGAGCTCAAGGAGTCTCTCGCCCGCGTCCAGGAGGTCGCGGAGAACGACACGCGCATGCGCATGCGCTTTCGCGTGCACGACGTCGTCGGGCAGCGCGTCTCCATCATCCACCGCTTCCTCGAGGACGGTGACACCTCCGACGAGGCCGTCGCTCGAATCATGGGCATGCTCTCGAGCGTCCTCACCGACCTGCGGTCGAATGACGACTCGGATCCCGAGATGTCGCTGCGCGCGATCGTCGGAGCCTTCGAGCTCGTGGGAGTCACCTACCGCATCACGGGGTCGCTTCCTGCGGACGGCACGGCTGCGGGCTTCTTCGTGCGCGTGATTCGTGAGGCGAGCACCAATGCGGTGCGACACGGGCAGGCTCGCTCGATCGAGGTCTCCATCGACCAGACGCCAACGGAGGCGCGCCTCGTCGTCTCGAATGACGGCCTGGTACCTGATGCCGTCGTGGAGCACGTCGGCTTCCAGGGCATGCGGAGACGTGCCCGGGAGCTCGGCGCCACGCTGCGGGTCGAGCCCTCTCCGCGCTTTACCATCCGCGTGAACGTGCCTCTTACGTGGTAGGGCCTCTTCCTCGTCAGCAACGGGCTGACATTTGCCTATTCTGTTCACTGCAGTGAAACGAAGGCATGGGGATTGGCGGCGCGAGCTATGGCACAGGGCGGCATGTTCGGCAGGCGTCGTGGCGGCAGCGGGCAGCAGGTTCCCCCGACGAAGTCGCGCGGCGACACCAAGGATGCTCCTGGCAAGAAGCGCGTGAACACCTCGTCCGGCTCTCCCGTTCGCCGACATGCGGCTGACCGTCAAGTTCCGGCAGACAGCGCCTACGCCGAGCACTACGGGACCGTCACGCCTCGAGACGAGCTCTCGCTCTCGTATTCCGCACGCAGGCGTCAGATCGTACGCCGACAGACGAAGAGGATCCTCATCATCGTCGGCATCGCGGTCGCGGTGCTCGTCGTGGTCCTTCTCGTCATGCGCGTGCTAGCTTAGGGCGCCGGAGAGGTCGAGGTCCATGTCGACCGTGCCGTCGACGCCCGCGACCGACCCGTCGGTGGAGTACTGCCACAGCACATAGCGAAAATCCGAGGTCGGCGCCAAGGTGTCGTACTGGGCGACCCAGAGATTCGTCGAGATGGACGTCAGGTCGTAGCGCTCGATGTCGGAGGCGCTGCCGTAGATCATGGCGGTGTAGCCGGCACTCTCGATACGCGCGCAGAAGGCGTTCGCAATCGCGGTGACCTCCTCGTCCGAGAGGGAGTCCGGTCTGCCGTTGCCCCCTTGGCGTTCGAGGTCAAAGACAACGGGCAGTTGGAGCTTCGTGCCCGCGAGCTGGGAGATCGCGAAGTCGGCCTCCTCGCGTGCCTCGTCCTCGCTGATCGCCTGCGAGTAGAAGTAGACTCCGGCGTCGAGTCCCGCCGCTTGGGCACCAGTGAGGTTGGCGCGGAAGTTGTCGTCTGCGGACACGTTGCCCGCTGACGAGCCGCGGTAACCCACGCGCACGTAGGCAAAGGAGATGCCGTCGTTTGCGACGGCTGCCCAGTCTATCGTCCCGTTGTGCACCGAGACGTCGATTCCCAGGCGTGACTTGACCGTGCCGCTCACCGTGTACACGTAGCGACCGTCGGTGTTGAGGTAGAGGTTGGACCAGTCGTAGGGGCAGACGTAGACGGGATCGAGCGCGTCCTTCACGGTCACTGACGAGTTGGCTGACGTCTCGTTTGACCCCGAGGAGAAGAGCGCGTGCAGAATCGTGATCGAGCCGACGCCGATGATGATCACGACGAGGAGCCCCATGAGCACCGAGGCGAGCCGCCCGAGCCGATTCCTCTTCGACGTCCGCCTGCCATTCGGTCCCCGCGTGTGACCTCCGCGCGAATTCTGCGCTCGTGAGCTGGCGTTCGTTGAACGCGAAGCAGAGCTGTGCCGAGAGACGGACCGTCGTGGGGACGATGGGCGCCGTGCCGAACTGGTGGTGCCGTTATGTCTGCTGGTCTGTGTCATAGCGAGACTATACCAAGAAGTCGTGTGGGTCTTGTCGCCAGGGGTTGGCCGCACCGGGCCGGAACATCCGCGTCAGGCAAGCCATCCATACGCTCCAAAGGGATGGCGTAGCCGCAAGATAGTACAGGTTCTTTTCAGAAAATATGAGCCGCCTGTTACAATGGGGCAAGATGTGGGTTCCTGCCAGGTGACGAACACGACCCTGCGAGGTATGAATTTGTATTGTCCGAAGTGCGGTGCAAAGCTACCCGATGACGCGTCGTTCTGCAACAAGTGTGGTTCTCCCGTCGAGCCGATCGAGAGCAGCGGGCCTACTCCCCAAAAGCCCGCCGCTGAAACGGCACCCGTCGCTCCCGTCGCCACTACGGCTCCCGAGGAGGTCGCTCCGGCGCCCGCTCCTGCCGAGAAGAAGCCGCGTCGCATGAACCCCGTGCTCACGGGGGTTCTCTGCGCTCTGGGAATCATCGCCGTCGTCGCCGGCGTCCTGCTGATGCGGCCATCCTCCCAGGTGAGTCAGACGAGCAGCTCCTCCTCGACGAGCTCCGTGAGCGACGGTGGCGTCGAGATCGACACGTTTGTCCGCCCGACGATCGCCACCACACTTGTGAGCTCGTCGATGTCGATGTCCTCCGCCCCCGCTCTGGCGCGGTATCTGAACTCCATCAACATGCCGAGCTCCGATGGCAGCTCGAGCGCAAGCTCGAGTTCGAGCGGAAGCGCCTCGTCGTCCTCCGGCAGCGACGCCGTGACGAACCCCTACTCGACGCTTTCCGACCTCAAGCCGGCGAGCAATCTCTCCAACGTGGTGAATCTGGGCGACTTCAACCTCACCGCCCAGGACAAGAGCCTTCTCGAGCAGAACATGTTCGCCGTCGACGCGCGCTACGGTTCCTCCGAGTTCTTCGACATCTACGAGCACAACCGCTATGAGATGCTGCCGAACTTCGTGACGACCGACTCGATGATGCACTCCTACCATCTCTACTTCAGCTATCTCCAGAAGAACTGCGAGAAGACCTACCTCTCCGCCGATCTTCTCTCGCTCAGCCAGACCATGCTCCAGACGAGCTCCGACCAGCTGACCGCCCTCTCGGGAACCGAATGGGAGGCTGCCGCCAAGAGGAACGTGACCTTCTTCGCCGTCGCCTGCTGCCTGCTCGACCCGAGCACCGCGGTGCCTGACGCCGTCGCGTCCGATGTGAGCTCCGAGGTCTCCAAGATCCAAGACGCCACGGCGGTCGTCGAATGCGCCATCACGGGAGAGGAAGAGGACTACTCGCAGTACAAGCCTCGCGGCTACTACGAAGGCGACGAGCAGCTCGAGCGCTACTTCCGCGCCATGATGTGGTACGGGCGCATCAACTTCACCGAGAAGGACGAGGACCTCGACCGGAGTGCCCTTCTCGCCACGCTCGCACTCGACGGCGGGACCAACGGGACGGTCAACTCCGACTGGGAGGCCATCTACACCGTCACGAGCTTCTTTGCGGGAGCCAGCGACGACCTGAGCTACTACGAGTACTATCCGATCTTCGCCCACTGCTACGGCGATGGCGCGACGGTCGACGACCTGGCTGGCAACGACCAGGCCTGGGAGAGCTACCACGCTCTCACGGCCACGATGCCCGCGCCCAAGATCAGCTCCGTGATCGTGGGCGATGAGTCGAAGGTCACCGACGATGACATCAAGGGCTTCCGACTCATGGGACAGCGCTTCTCGATCGACGAGAGCATCTTCCAGCAGCTCATCTACGACAACGTGGGCGACAAGAACAATGCGCGGCTCCTACCCTCCGCACTCGACCTGCCGGCAGCCCTCGGGTCGGACGAGGCGCTCGGTATCCTCAAGGACGAAGGCAAGACCGATTACGTGAACTACGACAGCCAGATGGAGGGCCTGCGCACGACGATCGCCAACAGTGACGATTCCATCTGGAACGCAAGCCTCTACAGCCAGTGGCTCTACACGCTCAACCCCCTGCTCGTGACCAAGGGTTCGGGCTATCCGGACTTCATGCAGTCGGAAGCTTGGACCCGCAAGAACCTCCAGTCGTATCTGGGCAGCTACACCGAGCTCAAGCATGACACCGTGCTCTACTCCAAGCAGGTGATGGCCGAGATGGGCGGCGGGGACGTCGAGAAGGACGACCGTGGGTACGTGGAGCCGGAACCCGACGTCTACGCTCGTCTTGCGAACCTCACCCAGGCGACGTCCGACGGCCTTTCCCGCTACGGCATGCTCTCCTCGAATGACGCAGCTGACCTCGGGCTGCTCAAGGACCTCGCCACCAAGCTCGAGACCATCTCGGAGGAGGAGCTTTCCGGGAAGACGCTCTCGGATGATGAGTACGACCTCATCCGCAGCTATGGCGGTCAGATCGAGCACTTCTGGCAGGTCGCGAACCCGACGGCCTCCAAGGGTGCCACCCGATCCAACGAGTATCCTGCGGCCGTCGTAGTGGACGTGGCGACCGACAATGACGACGGCACGGTGCTCGAACTCGCCACGGGTAGGGTCTCGACCATCTACGTCCTCGTGCCCATCGATGGCGAGCTTCACCTCTGCGCCGGTGGCACCTTCAGCTACTACGAGTTCGAGCAGCCTCAGTCCGATCGCCTGACCGACTCGCAGTGGCGAAAGACGCTCGGCATCACGGAGTCGGGATCCGGGAGTACCTCGGTTCCGGACCAGCCGGAATGGGTCAACACCTTCCAGACGTCGAACTAGGCAGTGGTGCCCAGGAGAAAGAGAACACTCCTGGTGGCGGGCGCCATCGTCCTCGCGATCGTCGCGGGCGGCGTGGCGCTCGTCGCGTGCTGGCTGGCCGGCTGCTTTCTTCCCAGCTGGGTCGAATGGAACGACGAGGAGTTCGCCTGCGACCTCAACGGGGACGGGCAGCTCGAGGCGGTCAGGCTCTCGGACAGGAAGCTCTCGATCTTTGAGGACGGCCAGCTCGTCTGCACCTCCCGCGACGGCTGGTTCGTCTCCGACGTCTTCGTGGGCGACCTCGACTCCGACGGCGTCCAGGAGATCGTCTGTCTCACCTGGAAGCGCGGCAGCTACGGTCCCTATCGGCCCTTCTGGGTCGACCACGACTCGATGGACTTCTCGCAGCACGTCTTCATCTTCCACTACGAGGACGGCAGTCTCAAGGACGACTGGCTCTCGTCTGACATCGGCATGCAGGTGGAGCGTGCGAGCCTCGACTCTCACATGCGCCTTCACCTGCACACGCATGACGACCAGGACTATCTCTGCGAGTGGGAGGAATGGGGTCTCACCTACGTCGACGAGGACAACCCCTCGATGCGCGAGGCGGACTACGATGCCGTGTCGCTTCTCGCCGTGGGCGACAACATCGTGCAGACCGGGATGCTCGCGGAGGCGCGCGACTCCGCGACCGGCAGCTACGACTTCTCGCCGCTCTACGAGAACGTGACGGACCTGGTCTCCTCCGCTGACGTGGCGGCCGTGTGCCAGGAGACCCCGCTCGTGTCTGACGAGGCGGACGTGAGCGGTGAGTTTCCCACGTACGGANNTCCCGGCACGCGATCACCTCTTCCATGCCGCGGCCGAAGACGAAGGAGTCCCCGCCCTTGAGCCGCACGACGCGCTTGCCGGCGCGGGCTTTGACGTCATCGAGGGAGCGACCAACCACGCTGGCGACAAGGGCGCGGCAGGCATCGAAGGCACGATCGCCTTCTGGCGAGACGACTATCCTGACGTGCAGCTCATTGGCTTGAATGCGAGCGAGGACGAATGCGGTGAGGTGAGCTACAGAGACGTCGGCGGCATGCGCCTCGCCCTACTCGACTATTCCTACGGGCTCAACGACGACAGTGCGCTCGACGCCACCGATGCCTGGCGGGTCGACACGCTCGATGACATCGAACGGTTGAAGGCGCAGCTCGCCGCGGCGCGGGCGACGTCGGATGCCACGATTCTGTTCCTGCACTGTGGCGAGGAGTACGCGGCCGCCCCGAGCGATGGCGAGAAGGCCCTGATAGAGCAGCTGATCGACGCGGGTGCCGACGTGATCGTCTGCAGCCATCCCCACGTGGTCCAACGCACCGAGACCGTGACGACGGGGGAGGGCAACGAGGGGCTCGTGTGCTACAGCCTCGGGAACTTTGCCTCCAACCAGCCCGATGCGCAGACTGTGCTCGGTGAGGCGGCGAGCATCGTCCTCGAGAAGCCGCGACAGGGCGGAGCGGGCGGCGTGCGGGCGCGCGTCGCGTCCTGCGAGATGGTCCCCACGGTCTGTCACTACTCAGGTGGCACGACCAGGATCTACCTGCTCAAGGACTACACGGACGAGCTGGTCGAGAAGCACTACCTGAACAGTGTGGAGCCAGGCTCGGTGACCCTCGACGGACTGCGCGACCAGTGGGTCGGGCTCACGAAGCACGAGGAGTGAGCGAAGCTAGTCGGTGGCGGCGTCGGATATGCCGAGCAGGTCCTCGAGCGTCCTTCCGCCAAGCCTCTGTCGGAGGTGCTCCCCAGCTCGCTCGTAGCTCTCCCTCGTCCGAATCTCGAAGTGGTCGCCGGCGCCTAAGACGACGACCTCCTCGCCTTCCCCGAGGTTGAATCCCTCGATGTCGTCGAGGCTGACCTGCTTCCCCGGGCGGACCCTCGTCCTGCCCTCGAGGAGGCAGGCCCAGTCGAAGGCGGACCCGTCCCGCTCGACGAGCGATGTCTCCCACGGCATCAGGTTGGCGACTCCCTCGCCATTGACGATGTTCGCCAGCCGGCCGAAGTGGCGCGTCTCGCCCTGGCAGTGGAGGTAGACCCCGCCGTCCTCGTCCTTCGCCGCGAACGCGTAGACGACGGTCTGCCCTCCGTCGAGGTAGCGGTCCGGGATGCTGACGCAGCCTCCCCGGACGGTCTCCGGGAAGCTGCCGTTGAGGAAGTGCTGGTCAGTGCGGTCCGTGAGCTCGTGCAGGAAGCGGAGTGCCGGCGCGAGCCTCTCGTCCGCCGTCGGGTCGAAGGGCTCGTCGACGGGGCCTGGCCACGTGCGTCCCAGCCCGGGCAGGTCTGGCACGCCGCTGCGCTCTGCCTCCCAAGCTGCGATTGCCCGCCCGAGCCCCGCGTACCTGGAGACCCACTCCGGACCTTCAACCCTTCGTGCGCCGGCGACCGCCTCGTCGCCCTCGAGGGACGGGGTCTGCCTCGCGAGGATCAAGAGCATGTGCCCGAGGCGGCGCGCGTCGTCCCCGCGCGCGGCAAGGTAGAGCTCCCTCGCCTCGTCGAGCCCAAGCGAGAGGCCCCTCTCGCCCGCTGCCGCCGCGACGAGCTCCTCGCCGGACCTCCGGGCGGCGAGCAGGAGCCGCCTGAGCAGCTCGAGCATGTCGGTGAGACACGTGGGCTCGGGACCCTCCGAAAGGTCCTCGAGGTCCCTGAGGACGGGGCGCGCGAACGTTNNACCTCGTCGACGGCCCCGCGCCGGGCCTCGCGGGGACGCGCACCGCCCGTCGCGGCGACCGATCCGTCCTCGCCGAGGGTCCGCAGCGCGTCGCCGATCCGCTTTCGGACGGTCCCCATCTGCGCCGCGTCCCTTGCCTCGTCGTCCCTCACCCTCTTGAGGATGATGCCCTCGATCCTCTCGTCGAAGGCCCTGAGCCTCCGGCCGTCGGTCGCCGTCACGGGCACGCCCCAACGTGACAGACTCTCCAGGATCGAGACGTACCCGCGGTCTCCCGGGAAGGAGCCGTAGCAGAGGTAGAGCGCGAGGACCTCCCGCAGCGCGTCGTCGAAGAGCACGGGCTCGCCCGAGAAGCGGACCTCGCCGGCGCTCTTGATAGCCGAGAGGCTCTCGGGCGTCAGGTCGTCGATGCGGTAGTCGGTGATGCCGATGCACTGCCTGAAGCTCATCGATGCTCCTATCGTTGGGGGCGGGTGCCGAGTGGCATGATGACTGGGGCTACGGGAATCCCGGGCAGCGATGGCTGGGCGGGGGGCCGTCGTGACCCTGGCTCGGCCGTGCTCCTGATGAGGAAATGGTCGCCTGCGCCGATGACCGTGACCGTCGACCCCTCCTCGAACCCAGGCTGACATCCGAAGTCACAGAGGTCCACTCTGCCGTCCTCGTCGACATCCGCCTCGTAGTCGCAGAGGGCGGCGGTTCGGAACTCCTCCTCGAAGCGATCCGCCACGTCCGCGCACTCATCGTCGGGGGAGGACGGGCAGGGAGAGGCGCCCCACGCGTCTCCCCCGAGCGACTGCTCGGAGAGGATCAGCCTGGCGAGCAGCTCGTCCCGGCGGCGCTGCCCCTGGCAGTAGAAGTAGCCTCCGATCTCGTCCTCGGCTGCCGTCAGATACACCAGCGGGTCGTCGTCGAGGAAGCCGGGGGGGAGCCCGACCTTTCCGTCGCGGATGGAGGTTTCCCTCGTACCGGCGAGCCTCTCGCGCGAAGCGGCTCCGTTCCTCACGCTCGCGAGCGCCTCGCAGAGCCAGACCGCTCCGAACACGCTCTCCTCCTCGGTCGTTGAGCCGTAGAGGACCGGTCCGGGCCAGCATCTCCTCACCCACGCGTGGTCCATGCAGCTCGGGCCGCTGGCGTA
>DCZG01000093.1:15969-16441 GCA_002331575.1 Atopobium sp. UBA2090
TGCCCACGAGGGAGCAGGGGGCGATCCAGCTTCCTTCGCATCCGTCGGGCGGCGGCTCGATCGTCCCGTTGTCCGTGAACGACGGGGTGTTGTCAAGGGCCAGCGTGATTGCCCGCCCGATTCGTCGGGCCGCCTCTCCCCGGGAGACGGCGTAGACCTCCAGCGCCTCGTCCAGGTCGGAGAACCCCCTTCGGCCGGAGGTCGCNNGCCCAGCCAGTCGAAGGCGTTGCCGGCGGCGAGCAGGAGCCTGCGGTAGAGCTCCATGGTCTCGACGAACGCCTCCTGGGCGTAAAAGCCCCGCAGCTCTTCGAGGTTGACGGGCGACCCCTCGCCGCCCGCGAGGAGCGCCATCACCTGGGATGACGCCTCGCCCCAGACCTGGCTGGGCTGCGCCCCTCCTCCGTCCGGACGGAAGCCGCCGTCCTCCTCGACGAGCGCGCTCGCGTTATAGAGGCTCTGCAGGAGAGGGATG
>DCZG01000140.1:0-17894 GCA_002331575.1 Atopobium sp. UBA2090
CGGAGCGATGTGCTCGGCCTCGAGGAGGAGGGTGTCTCGATGGCTGTCGATGTCAGCACAGATGACGGCGAGACTCCTCAGGGTGATGCCCTCGAGGTAGTCGGGCATGAGATTGAGGAACTCCGGGTCGGCGCCGACCGTGCGGGGAAGCATCCGCCCCTCGGCCTCCGCGCGGGCGGCGAGGGCGGTTCCGGCGTTCCTGAACTGCTTGTAGGCGATGAGCCTGGCGATAAGGACCTCGCGGGCCTCGTCGGGCGAGAGACCGTCGAGGTCGTCACCGTCGAGCTCATCGACGTCAACGTTCCTGGCCGTCGTGTCCGGTACGAGCGCGGCCGCCTTCATCTCGAGGAGCGTCGAGGCCACGAGGACGAAGTCGCTCGCCACGTCGAGGTCGAGGTCGTCCATGCGACCGACCTCGTTGAGGTACTGCTCGGTGACGTCCGAGATCGAGATGGACCCGATGGCCACCTTCTGCCTGCTGACAAGCTGGAGGAGAAGGTCGAAGGGCCCCGAATACGCCTGTGTGCGGACTCGGTACGACATGTCTAGACCATCGAGACGAGCATGTTGTACAGCCATCCTGCCGTGACGTCGAGGTAGGAACCGAGCGGGTCCATCCCGATGACGGAAGGCAGCACGAACATGCAGATGAGCAGGATCGGCATGGCATAGCTCTGGATCTTGTAGTAGGTCCTGCGAGCGCTGCCCGAGAGAAAGAGGAAGATGACCTTCGAGCCGTCGAGCGGCGGAAGCGGGATGAGGTTGAAGAACATGAGCAGGAGGTTCACGTAGATGTAGGTCTCGATGACGACGAGCACCCAGCTCGCGGTGTCGACCGAGAGCATCGCCCCGCTCTGAATCGAGCTCACGCACCAGTGGTAGTAGACGTAGAGAATCGCCGTGCCGAGCAGCGCCTGCAGGAAGTTGGAGGCGGGACCGGCGAGGGCGACGAGCACCTCGTCCCTGCGGGGGTTGCGGAGGCGGTTCGGGTTGTACGGGACGGGCTTCGCGAAGGCGAAGACGGGACCGCCCATGAGCCCCATGACCAGCGGCAGGACGATCGATCCGACGGGGTCGAGGTGCGCCGCGGGATTGAGCGTGAGCCTGCCGGCCTCCTTGGCGGTGGGGTCACCGAGACGGTTGGCCGCCCATCCGTGGGCGACCTCGTGCACCACGGCCGAGAACATGACGAGGACGACCGAGATGACGATTCTCAAGATCTGCGTCGTCGAATACGAAGCGAGCACGTGACACTCCCCTCTCGCGGCGTCAGCGCAGCGAGGTAGCAATCCTGCAGAGAATCCAGTCCGCGACGAGGAACATCATGGCGAGGATGGCGAAGTCGCCGCGAAACGCGCCGTCGAACGGGGTCGAGAAGACGAAGAGCCCGCGCAGGAAGCTCGGCGTCAGGACAGACACGAACCCGTTCACGCCAGACAGGGCGACGCGCACCGTGCCGGATGCGAAGGCGTCCACCACGACGAGCGCAGCGATGAGAACGCCCACCACTCGCAGGATGACCGAGATGATCCTGAGAACCCTGGAAGCCTTGCTGTCGTTCGAGTCGTCACTACTCATCTGCACCCTCCTCGATCTTCTCCGAAAGCTCGAGCCACTCCTGCTCGAGCGACGGAATCTTCTTCTCGAGCGCGTTGTATTCCGAGAGACACTTGTTGAACTTCTCGCTGTCGTTGTAGAGGTTCTCGTCGGCCATCATCGTGACGAGCTCGTCGTGACGACGATGAGCTGGCTCGAGAGCCGCTTCCACCTGCCTCAGGCGGTCGCGCGTCTTCTTGAGCGCCTTGTTGCGACGGTTCCGCTCGTCCGCCTCGGCACGGCGCTGCTCGCGCGTCTTGACGTTGCGACCCGAGGTCTGGCTGTCATCGTCGGACGGCACGGGCGTCGCGATCTTCGTCTGGGGCGTCGCGACCGACTCCTCGGCGGCCCGCGCCTCGAGCTCGGCCCGCTTGTAGAGGTAGTAGTCGTAGTCACCGTCGTAGAGGGTGACCTTGTGGTCACGGACGTCCACGACCTTGTTGGCGAGGGCACGCACGAGGTGCTCGTCGTGGCTGATGAGGACGATCGTCCCCGGGAAGTCCACGAGCGCGGTCTCGAGAACGTCGACCGAGTCGATGTCGAGGTGGTTCGTAGGCTCGTCGAGACAGAGGAGCGGGTCGGGTGCCACTAGCATCTTGGCCAGGGCGAGACGGGCCTTCTCGCCACCGGAGAGCACCTGGACGCGCTTGTCGACGTCGTCTCCGTGAAAGAGGAAGGCGCCGAGCAGGCGACGCTCGTCCGAAGAGGTCCAGCCCGGCGCGACCTCGTCCATCTCGGAGAGCACGGTGTTGGACGGGTTGAGTTGTTCCAGCTGATGCTGGGCGTAGTAGGAGACGGAGACGTTCTGGCCAAGCGTGATGGAGCCGGAGTCGGGCGTGAGCCTGCCGTTGATGAGCTTCATGAGGGTCGACTTGCCCGCGCCGTTGGGGCCGACGAGGGCCACATGGTCGCCGCGGTAGAGCGTGAGGTTCACATCACCGTAGACGCAGTTGTCACCGAAGCTCTTCGCGACGCCCGCGACGTCGACGACCGTGTCTCCCGTTCGTGGTGGGTCGGGGAAGCGGAAGTGAACGTGATGGGACTGCTCGGGCAGGACGACGAGCTCCTCCTTGACCTTCTCGAGCTTCTTCACGCGCTCCTGGACCTGTTTTGCCTTCGTCGGCTTGTACCGGAAGCGCTCGATGAAGACCTCCATGTGCTGGATGTCCCGCTCCTGGGCCTCTCTCTTCGCACGCAGCTGCGTGAGGTTGTCCTCGCGCTGCTTGAGGTAGCCGGAGTAGTTGCCGACGTAAGTCATCAGGCGCTTGTTCTCGAGCGCCGCCACGTGGCTCACGCAAGCGTCCATGAACGAGCGGTCGTGGCTCACGAGAAGGACCGCGCCGTCGTAGCCTGCGACGAACTGCTCAAACCAGCGGACGCTCTCGAGGTCGAGGTGGTTCGTGGGCTCATCGAGAAGGAGAAGGTCGGGATGACGCAGCAGCAGCTTCGAGAGGGCGATGCGCATCTGCCAGCCGCCTGAAAAGTCGGCGGCTGGCTTGTCGAAGTCCTCGATCGGGAAGCCGAGACCGCCGAGGATGGCGCGCGCCCTGCTCTCGAGCTCGTAGCCGCCAAGGCGCTCGAAGCGATCCTGAGCGTGACCGTAGCGCTCGAGGAGGGAGTCGAGCTCCTCGCCGGGTGCCGTGTGCGATATCCGGTGCTCGTACTCCCGGACGCGCCGCTCGACATTCTTGACCTCTACGGCCGAGTCGACGACCTCCTGGAGGGCGGTCTTGGCCCCCTCGATCCTCGTCTCCTGCTCGAGATAGCCGATCGTGGTGTCCTTGGCGAAGCTGACCGTTCCCTCGTCAGCGGGCTCGAGGCCCATGACGATGCGGAGCAGCGTGGTCTTGCCGGCGCCGTTGGGCCCGACGAGCGCCCAGCGCTCTCCTGCGTTGAGCTGGAGCGTCGCGGCAGAGTACAGGGCCCGGCCGCCGAACGACTTCGTTATCTTGTCTGCAAGTGCTATCAAACTATATCTCCGGAACTCGACGTTATCTCATCGTGGTGAGGTGGATGGCAAAGCCCGCGATCTCGCTCTTGAAGTACACGAGCAGGGGGCTGCCGTCGGGCAGGAAGGCACGCGTCGACTCGTCGACCTCGAAGCCACGCGCGGAGAACCATGCGACGGCACCCTCGAGGTCGTTGACGTAGAAGCCAATGTGACCCTTGGCTCCACGACCGTTGTGCTTCATGACCTCGATAAGCGAGCCCGCGAAGTACGACGGCGGGAGGATCTCGTGCTTGGGAAGCCCCATGAGGCTCTCGAAACGCTGCGCGATCTCGCCCGCCTCGGACTCGTTCTCCGCGTTGATGCCCACGTGCGCGATATGCATGTCAAAGAGCTCGACTGGGTTCTCGCTCGTCTCGGCCATGGTCTTCCTCCCTCGTGCGCGCCCCGATGGCGCGACGCCAAACACTAGATTATACGGGAGAGGCGTGACGCGGCGGGACCACCGGGCCCAAGACATGGGAGAACACCATATTGGTTGCGGTATGGTACCTACGACTCGAGGGCGAGCTTGGCACGGACGATGCGGACCACGGACTCGTCGATTCGATCCTCGGTGAGGGTCCCGTCCTTGACCGCGTCAAGCACTCCCTGGTAGCAGGCCTCGAAGTCCTTGGGCATGAGAATCATGTCGTCTCCGGCGAGAAGTGCCTTGACGCCGATCTCGGACGAGCTGTAGAGGTTGGCGACAGCACCCATCTCGAGCGAGTCTGTGGTGATGACGCCATCGTAGCCGAGGTCGTTGCGTAGGACGTCGGTGACGATCTTCGGGTTGAGCGAGGCGGGAATGTCATCCCCCGTGACCGCCGAGCAGGAGATGTGGCCGACCATGATCATGGGGACGCCCGCATCGATGGCGGACTCGAAGGGGAGAAGCTCGGACTTCTTCATGTCGTCGAGCGTTGACGTGGTGTAGATGAGCTCGTCCTCCGAGTCGCCCGTAACCCCGCCGATGCCCGGGAAGTGCTTGGAGCAGCAGAGGATGCCCGTGCTGAGGTAGCCATCCACCTGCGCGCGAACCATCGGGGCGACGGTCGCCGCGTCGGCTCCGAACGAGCGACGGACCATGACCGACTCGCTCGTCGAGGCGATGTCCGAGTCGGGCGCGAAGTCGAGGTTGAAGCCGAGCTTGGTGAGGTACGTGCCGACCGTCACCGCGGCGGCCTTGGCCTTGGAGGTGTCCCCCGTCGCACCGATGTCGGCCATGTCACCGACGTTGGTCACGCCGAAGTTCGAGTTGCCCGCGATGCGGGCGACCGTGCCGCCCTCCTCGTCGACGCCGAGGAAGATGGGAAAGCCCATGATGTCCTGATAGTAGGTCTGGGTGTCGGAGAGCATGCTCGTGGTCTGGCTCGTTGAGACGAGGTTTTTGGAGAAGTAGACGATGCCTCCGACCGGGTACTGCTCGAGGCACTGCTTGGTGTAGTCCCCGGCCTTGGTCTGCGTTTTCACCTGCGTCACGGCCTCGGGGCGCACCATGAACAGCTGGGCGACCTTCTGCTCGAGCGTCATGCCGCTCACGATCTCCTGCGCCTTCTTTGTGGCCGCGTCAGTCGTGGTGCTCGACCCCTCTGAGGAACTGCTCGACGAGCTGGTCGAATCCGAGGATGAAGAAGACGAGGACGACGAGGAGCCGAGCGCGGTCATGCTCGTGGACGATGACGTGGAACTGTCGGAAGTGTGATACGACGACGCGATGACCTTGTAGGTGAAGAAGAGGCCGAGAGCCAGGACCCCGACCGTCGCCAGAACGACCCCGATGTTGGCCATAGTACGCCGTGCCTGCTTCTTCATATGCGTCCCACCCTCAGCCGAATCCTATCCCTACGATAACGTATTTCGGAAATAGAAGGCAGCCTAGTCTCCGTTATCGAGGAACGCGCCCGTCTGACGGCCCCAGAGGCGTGCGTACTCCCCGTCTGCGGAGAGGAGCGAGGCATGCGTACCGTCCTCCGTGACGCGTCCGTCGGCAATGACCACGATTCTGTCGAGAGACGCGACGGTCGAAAGCCTATGGGCGACCACGATCGAGGTGCGGCCCTCCATGAGGTGGACGAGGGCCTCCTGAACGAGACCCTCGCTCTCAGAGTCAAGCGCGGACGTCGCCTCGTCGAGGACGAGGATCGGAGCGTCGGCGAGAATCGCCCTCGCTATGGCCACGCGCTGGCGCTGGNNGCTGGCCGCCCGAGAGCTTGATGCCCCGCTCGCCGACGAGCGTGTCGAAGCCGTCGGGGAGCTTCTCGATGAACTCGAGCGCGTTCGCTTCTCGTGCAGCGCGGACGATCTCGTCCTCGGAGGCGTCGGGGCGCCCGTAGGCGATGTTCTCCCTGATGGTGCGGTGGAAGAGCAACGCCTCCTGGGGAACGTAGGCGATCTGGTGCCTCAGACTCTGCTGCGTGCACCTCGAGATGTCCTGACCGTCCACGAGGATGCGTCCCTCCTGAATGTCGGAGAGGCGCAGGAGGAGCTTGGTCAGGGTCGTCTTGCCCGCTCCGGAGCGACCGACGAGCCCGACGCGCTGACCAGATGGAATATGGAGCGAGAAGTCGTCGAAGACCTTGTTCGACTCGTCGGCGTCCTCGTACCAGAAGTTAAGATGCTCGAAGTCTATGGTGCCTGAGGTGACTTTGAGGTCCGGCGCGCCCGCGACGTCGGCGACGAGGCGCGGCTCGTCGAGGATCCTGGTCATGTCGGAAGCGTCTCCGAAGGCGCGATTGAGCCGCTGCATGGTGCTGCTCATCATGTTGAACCGCATCGTGAGCTGGTAGGTGTAGTTGAACATCATGACGAGCGTGCCGGCCGAGATGCCGTACCAGGCGTTCCCGCCCGCGATAAAGACGATGGCGAGGGCCATGATGAGCACGATCATCGAGCTCGTCGTAGCTCCCGTGAGCGTGGACTGAAGCATGCCGCGGGCGTCCGCCGCGCGCGCCTCTCGGTTCGCCGCATCGAAGATCTGCCGCTCGTACGTCTCGCGACCGTAGGTCTTCACGGTGAGGATGTTGGTCATGGAGTCCGAGAGCTCGCCCGAGAGCCGGTTCTGGGCGCCTGCCGCCTGCGCGTTGATGGGCAGGATGCGCCGGTACAGACGATAGGTGACGATGGCGTAGGCAACGAGGAAGACTGAGAGGACGATGACGTAGAGGGGCACCGCTGCGGCGAGCATCACGATGGTGAGCACGACCGACGCGAGCGTCGGGATCACGGAGTAGATCATCGTGTCCATGAGGTTCGAGTAGGCGGAGACGAACTTCGTGGTCTGACTCACGAGGGAGCCGCCGTAGCGGTTGGAGTGGAAGGTCATGGACTGGTTCGAGAGCGTGTCGAAGCAGTGCGTGTCGAGCTCGTAGCACGCCTGGTTCTCGAGCTTCCAGCAGCTGTAGTCTTGGAGCTTCGAGCAGGCTTGGCCGAGCACGTTGACCACGATGAGGGCGATGACGAGCGGCGAGAGCGACTGCAGCGTCGCGCCTCCCGCGCTTACGGCGTCCACGACCTCACCCATGTAGTACGAGTTCGCGTATGTAAGAAATCCGACATATCCGATGGTAGAGGCGAGCGCGCCGAGAAACGCCAGCTTGCTCGACCTGGTCACCGCCCAATAGTAATGAATGGTCCGTCGGATGGTTGACGGACGCTTCTTCTCGCTCATTCGAATCTCCTGTAGGAAAGCCATGCCACGCTGAAAGACTCCCTTAGTGTCCCACGCGATCGGACTGCCTAATCACGCAAAACACGGTTACTTTGCATTCGTCCATCTCGAGAAGGTTCTCATTCTCGCGTGCCAGACGTTTCTCGTTTTGGTATGATTCACACGCACTGAGACGGGCGATTGGCTCAGGGGTAGAGCACATCCTTCACACGGATGGGGTCGCTGGTTCGAATCCAGCATCGCCCACCAGAAAAAACAGGCACCTACCAGCTGAAACGTTGGTAGGTGCCTTTTTTGGCTAACACTCCTGCGAGGTCTCGCGCTAACGCTTGGCTAACGCAGATGCCACCAAGATGGCGCTCAGGCGAGAATCAATGCCCGAGAGCCACTCTCGCCAGCACGTTTTGATTTTGGCTCACGAGGAGTTTGGCTCTTTTAAGCAAGCTCCTGACCTGCGGGAGCCAAAATCGCACTTGACTTTCGATTTTGGCTCCACGCGTTTCCGCAGGTAAGNNTAAGCAAGTTGATAAAACCGTGAACAAAGAGCCAAAATCACCCGACGCCACAGCCAGGCCCTAGATCTTCTCGAGGTTCTTCTTCACCGAGACGGCCGTCACGCACACGACGAGCGAGAGCACGGCGACGACCGATGCGACGATGACGGCGACCGTCTGACCGGGAACGGCGAAACCGCTTCCCGCAGCTGACGCCACGTCCACCGCGGTGATGACCCCCGCCTGGGGAATAAGCCTCTTGGCATTCGAGGGGACGTTGGCGATGCGGGCGCCCGAGCCGCCGAGCACCATCGTCGCGAGTCCCGAGACGAGGGCGAGAAGGTCGCTCAGCTCGAATCCGTCCGTGAAGAGCACGATGCCCACCACCGCAACGGCGATTCCCACGAACATGGTGACAAGGCTCAGAACCTTGAGTCTCTTGGCGTCTGGCGACATGACTTCTCCTCCGAACCATACGGAATGTGGCGTCCCTGTGATTGCACTCCCCTTGCAAGAGTAGCTTACCCAAATTGTTCCTTGACCATCAGCCTTACTTTGGTATAGTAATTCCCGCACCAACCAAAGGGGAATTAGCTCAGTTGGGAGAGCGCGTGACTGGCAGTCACGAGGTCAGGGGTTCGAACCCCCTATTCTCCACCACACATGACGGGCGGCGGCGTTTGCCGTCGCCCTTTTTGTGCATCTGGGCTCATGGCGCAACGGTCAGCGCAGGGGACTCATAATCCCTGGGTTGCAGGTTCGAATCCTGCTGGGCCCACCTCACGATTCTTCTCAAGCGCCCTCGCTCGTCTGCCACCACAGACCGAGCGGGGGCGCTCGTCGTTTCCAGGGCTTGAGGAAGAGTCCCCAATCCTCTTTCAGGCAAATCTTGTGCCGTTCCGTTCATTTCTCGGCATCCAAGAGGGTGCGGAATGAACGGAACGGCACAAGATTTGCCTGAAAGAGTCACGCAGTTCGGAAGAATGACGCATGAACGGACATGCCAGCCTCAGGACCCGGCTGCCTTCCGATACTCGCTCGGTGTCTTTCCATAGCGGGCTCGAAACCTGCGGATGAAGTACGACCCGTTGTCGAAGCCGCAGCTCACGGCAATGTTGCCGATGGACTCGTCCGTCTCCCTCAGAAAGTACGTCGCCGCGGTGAGGCGGTAGTCGTTGAGGTATCCCACGAAGGTCTGGCCCGTCTCCTCCTTGAACACCCTCATGAAGTGCGCCTCGCTATAGCCCGCGAGAGACGCCGCGCCCTCCACGGTGAGCTTCTCGGCGTAGCGGGTCTTCACGTCGGCGAGAACGACCTTGAGCCTGTCAGCAGACCTCCTCGGCTGGGTCTGGGGCCGATCGAGTCGATTCGCGTAGAGCGCGTGCAGGAACTCGAAGAGGTACCCCTTGACCAGGAGCGAGTAGCCGGGGGTCCTGTTCGTGCAGGCTGCGTCGGCACCATCGAGAGCTGCTTTGGCCTCGAGATAGAAGTCCGTTCCCGGCGGGATTGGTCGCTCGAAGGCAAGATTGCCATTGCGAAGAGGTTCAAGGACGTTCTTCCGGAACCACTCGTCCTCGTCTCCCCCACCGAGCATGCCGGGCGAGAAGATGATGTTCTCATACTCCATGCGACCGCCCGGCGTCCCGTCGATGGAGTGAATCTCTCCAGGCAGCACGGGAACGATGGACCCCGCCCGCACCTCGAGGCGGTTGAAGTCGACCGAGACGACCCCCTCTCCGCGCTTGATGTAGATGACCTCCATCTGGTCATGCCAGTGCGGGTTCACGCGGTCGAAGTCCTGGGGAATCGTGCAGAGGTAGGTGTTGTAGGCAAAGTCGGGCTGCTCGTGGAGCTTCGTCTCGCGGTACTGCGCGTACTCGTCGAACTCCATGGCTGCCTCCAAAGGCGAGCACTGCCAAAAAGCGACTTTTGTGCTAGTTCTTGTCGCAATTGTACAAGACATATAGCTGATGTTGCAAGTATAGTGCGTCTAGCACCTCAGGGGGAACTACTGGTGGACACGTATTCCGGAGGCACTGACATGGCACATGAAACGCTCGCATCCTACACGGGAAAACCCCTCGCCGGCTGCACCGACCTCGAGCTCTTCAACGGGCTTCTCGCGATGACGACCGATGCCGCGCGCACGCGCGGTTACAACGAGGGCACGAAGAAGCTCTACTACATCTCCGCCGAGTTCCTCATCGGCAAGCTCCTCGGCAACAACCTCATCAACCTCGGCCTCTACGACAGGGTCCGCGACGAGCTCGCGGCAGCCGGCAAGGACCTCTCCGCGCTCGAGGAGTTCGAGTACGAGCCCTCGCTCGGCAACGGCGGCCTCGGCAGGCTCGCCGCCTGTTTCATCGACTCCTGCGCCACGCTCGGTCTCCCCGCGGACGGCGTCGGCCTCGCCTACCATTGCGGGCTCTTCCGCCAGAGCTTCAACGAGCGCAAGCAGTACGAGTCCCCGGACTACTGGCTCAAGTGGGGCCAGGAGAGCTGGATGCGACGCACGGAGCGTCACTACACCGTCTCCTTCGGCGGCTTCGACGTCACGTCGACCCTCTATGACATCGACGTCACGGGCTACGGAAGCAAGTGCGGGCGCCTGCGCCTCTTCGACGTCGACTCGATCGACGAGCGCGTCATCCGCAACCGCATCCAGTTCGACAAGGGTCAGATCTCCAAGAACCTCACGCTCTTCCTCTACCCCGACGACTCCGACGAGGACGGCCGCATCCTCCGCGTCTACCAGGAGTACTTCATGGTGAGCAACGCCGCGCAGCTCGTGCTCGACGAGTGCGTGGACCGCGGAAGCAACCTCCACGACCTCGCGGACTACGCCGCCATCCAGATCAACGACACGCACCCCACGATGGTGATCCCGGAGCTCGTCCGCCTTCTCGGCGAGCGCGGCATCGACTTCGACGAGGCGATTGCCATCATCACGAAGGTGTGTGGCTACACCAACCACACGATTCTCGCGGAGGCCCTCGAGACCTGGCCCTCTTCCTATCTCGAGCGTGCGGTGCCCCAGCTCATGCCCATCATCCGCAAGCTCGACGAGCGCGTGCGCTCGACCTACGAAGAGCCGTTCGTCCAGATCGTCGACGAGTGGGGCAACGTGCACATGGCCAACATCGACATCCACTTCAGCCACTCCGTGAACGGCGTCGCCGCCCTGCACACGAACATCCTCAAGAACACCGAGCTCGCACCCTTCAACAAGATCTATCCGGAGAAGTTCAACAACAAGACGAACGGTATCACCTTCCGCCGCTGGCTCGTCGAGTGCGACCCCGAGCTCTCAGAGCTCATCAGCTCGCGCATCGGCGAGGGATGGAAGACGAACGCCGACGAGCTCGAGGGGCTTCTCGCCTCGCACGACGACGAGAACCTCCTGGACGCCCTGGTCTCCGTGAAGGCAGCCAACAAGCGCCGCTTCGCCTCTTGGCTCAAGGACCACCAGGGCACGGATATCTCTCCCGACTCCGTCTTCGACGTACAGGCCAAGCGCCTCCATGAGTACAAGCGCCAGCAGCTCAACCTCCTCTGGGCCATCCGCACCTACCTTGACATCAAGGCGGGCAAGCTTCCCGAGCGTCCCGTCACGGTGATTTTCGGCGCCAAGGCCGCACCCGCCTACACCATCGCCAAGGACATCATCCACGCCATCATCTGCCTGGGCGACCTCATCGCGGCTGACCCCGAGGCAAGCCCCTACCTCAAGGTCGTCATGATCGAGAACTACAACGTGACGGCAGCCGAGAAGCTCATTCCCGCCGCCGACGTCTCCGAGCAGATCAGCCTCGCCTCGAAGGAGGCCTCTGGCACGAGCAACATGAAGTTCATGCTCAACGGCGCCGTGACGCTCGGCACCATGGACGGGGCCAACGTCGAGATCGCAGAGCTCGTGGGCGAGGAGAACGTCTACGCGTTCGGCGCTTCATCAGACGAGGTCATCGCGCGCTACCAGCGCGGCGACTACGACCCCAAGGCCTACTACGAGAAGGATCCCGAGCTCGCGGCCGCAGTCGACTTCCTGACCGGCCCGGAGATGCTCTCCGTGGGCGATGAGACGAACCTCAAGCGCCTCGCGGGCGAGCTCGTCGGCAAGGACTGGTTCATGACCTTCCCCGACTTCGAGGACTACTGCGAGACGAAGGGGCGCCTGCTCCATGACATGGCCGACAGCCGCGCCTGGGCGAGGAAATGCCTCGTAAACATCGCGAAGGCTGGCTACTTCTCGTCGGATCGCACGATAGGGCAGTACAACGCCGACATCTGGCACCTCACGCCCGACGCTCGCTAGATCCGCCGAGAGACTCGAACGAAGGGCGCCCCGTCCATGGTGGATGGGGCGCCCTCCTTTAGAGAACCTTCTCGAAGAGGCGGAACCAGGGCAGCCCGAAGTCCTCGCAGCCGAGACTCACGGTGCCCACGTACGAGAAGCCCGCCCTCGCGTAGAGACGGCAGGCAGGCTCGTTGTCTGCCGAGGTGTCAAGTCGAAGGGCGAGGTCGGCCTCTGCCCGAGCGACCGTCTCGGCATGCTCGAGCAGGGCGAGCCCAACCCCACTGCCGAGGTGCTGAGGTGCCACGGCGAGACGGTACACCATGAGGGTGCGCGAGTAGTCGTTTGGCGTCGACCAGGTCACCTGAGAAAAGCCCTCGGGAGGCTCATGGGAGAGCGTCATGGTGCCCACAAGACGGCCGTCTCGCAGAGCGACGTAGAGCCCGCCCGCCTCGTACGCACGGCAGGCGTCGTCGCACATCGGATAGACGCCCTTCTTCCAGCGTGGATAGTTGTTGGTCGCGTCGAGATGGTCGGTGACGTCGTCATAGAGCCTCGCGACGGCATCGACCTCCTCGGGCGAGGCAGGTCTGACGTCAACGTCCATGGCATCACCCTTCGAGAGATGGGTTACCAGGTAAGCATGTCCTCGTCGATGTCGGACACCGTCTCGGCGCCGCACATCTCCATGGTGTCCGCGAGCTCGTCGGCGAGCTGGGCGAAGACCTGCTTGTCGGCCTGCGACATCGGGTTGACCATCAGNNCCCCCGCCGTAGACGGCCACGACGAAGGGGCGTGCCATGAGGACCGCCCTCGCACCGAGCGCAAGCGCGCGGAAGACGTCCACACCGCTCCTCACGCCACCGTCGACGAGGACCTCGACGTCACCGTCCACATCGGAGGAGACCTCGAGGAGCACCTCCGCAGTGGAGGGGACGCCGTCGAGCACGCGACCGCCATGGTTCGAGACGATGATGGCGTCGGCACCGGCGTCGACGGCCTTCTCGGCGACGAGCGGGGACATGATGCCCTTGAGGATGAAGGGAATCTCTGCGTCGTGGCACTGGTCAGCAATCTCGCGGAGCTGGCCCACGTCCTTGAAGCCCGCCGGCGGATCCTGGTGCTTCAGGAAGGGCAGTCCCGCTGCATCGACGTCCATCGCGATGGCGACGGGCTTGACGCGCCGAGCCGCCTCGAGCTTCTCCTGGACGATGCCCATCGCCCAGGGCTTGATCGTGGGAATGCCCGCTCCGCCGAGCGTCTCAATCGCGCGAAGGGACTCGGTCATGATCGCAGGGTCGAGCCCGTCGCCCGTGAAGGCGTAGGTGCCTGATGCCTGGGCCGCCCGCATGATGCTGGAGTTGTACTCGACCGTCGTGTACTTCTCGCCATAGTGGCGGTTGACGTCTCCGACGGGACCGATGAGGATAGGCAAGGCGAGGTCGTGACCGAGGATCTTCGTGCGCGTTGACGCCTCGAACGAGGCGTGGACCGGGTCCATGGCGAGGGGGAAGGCGTCCCAGGCGTCGTAGTTCCGCACAGCGACCCGCCCCCTCCCCTTGGCGCCGGGGCCGGGCATCAACGAGCCGCAGGCCCTGCCGTCACAGACCGGGCAGGCCTTGCAGAAGGGACCGATGTTGCCGCGCGCGGCGGCAGCAAGCTCGGAGTAGTTCACAGACGCCTCCTATGCGCGCTGGGGGATGACCTTGTCGGCGATCCAGTCGGCGACCTCCGCGAGGGCGACGTCGGTCCTCTCGCCCGTCGCGCGGTCCTTGACCTCCGCCACGCCGTTGCTCACGCCACGCTTGCCGAGGATGACCTGGTACGGAAGACCGATGAGGTCAGCATCCGCAAACTTCACACCCGGGCGCTCCTTGCGGTCGTCGACGACGACCTCGATTCCACGCTCAACGAGCGCATCCGCGACCTTCGTCCCCGTCTCCCACACGGGGTTGCCGTCGGCGACGTCGAGGGGAATGACCTCCACCTCGTAGGGGGCGATGCAGACGGGCCAGCAGATGCCCTTCTCGTCGTGATGCTGCTCGACGACGGCCTGCATGGTGCGGCCGACGCCGATGCCGTAGGAGCCCATGAGGAAGGGCCTCTCGATGCCGTCCTCGTCGGCGAAGGTGGCGCCCATGGAGTCCGAATACTTGGTGCCGAGCTGGAAGACCTGGCCCACCTCGATGCCGCGGGCGTGGCTGAGGGGCTTGCCGCACACGGGGCACCTGTCACCCTCCTTGGCGGTGATGACGTCGACCCAGTCGCTGATCTCGAAGTCGCGACCCAGCTTGGCATGCACGTAGTGGTAGTTCGCCTCGTTGGCGCCGATCGCCCACCACTGGGACTCGCGAATCGAGACGTCGGCGCAGGCACGAACGCCCGCGGGGAGCCCGATCGGCCCCATGAAGCCCTTCACGAGGCCGAACGACACGATCTCCTCGTCGCTCATCATGTGATAGGAGCCGAAGACGTGCTCGGCCTTGACCTCGTTCATCTCGTGGTCGCCCGGGACGAAGCAGACGACGGGCCTGCCGTCGCCGTCAACGAGCGCGAGCGCCTTGCGCGTGCCCGACTCGGGCACGGAGAGGAAGGCCGCCAGGTCTGCGATGGTGCCGCACTGGGGCGTCTCGATCTTCTGGAGGTCGCCCTGCTCACCCTCGACGAGGTCGATGGCTGCGGTCGCGGCCTCGGTGTCGGCCGCGAAGCCGCACGCGTCGCAGAAGACGAGCTCGGCCTCGCCCGCGTCGGCGAGCGCCATGAACTCGACGGAGGTGTCGCCACCGATCTGACCGGAGTCAGCCACGACGGGCAGCGCCTTGAGGCCCACGCGGCGGCAGAAGTTGGAATAGGCCTGCTTCTGGAGGTCGTAGCACTCCTGCAGGGAGTCCTGTGTTGCCGAGAAGGAATAGGCGTCCTTCATGATGAACTCGCGGCTGCGCATGAGCCCGAAGCGGGGCCGGCGCTCGTCGCGGAACTTGTCCTGGATGTGGTAGAGCATGACGGGTAGCTGCTTGTAGGAGCGGAGCTCGTTGGTGACGAGGTCGGTGTAGGTCTCCTCGTGGGTCGGGCCCAGCGCGTACTCGTGGTCGTGGCGATCCTTGATGCGCATGAGCTCGGGCCCGTAGACGTCCCAGCGACCGCTCTTGCGCCAGAGGTCGGCGTCGGTCAGGATCGGCGTCATCATCTCCTGGCAGTCGATCTGCTCCATCTCGTCGCGGATGACGGCCTCGATCTTCTGGATGGAACGCCACGCGAGCGGCAGGTACGAATAGAGGCCGGCGGCACCTCGACGTATCATCCCCGCCCTGAGCAGGAGCTTGTGGCTGGCGAGCTCGGCCTCGACCGGGTCCTCCTTGAGCGTGGGGGCGTAGAGCTTGGTCATCTTCATGTACTGTCTCAACGTGAGTCCTTCCTCGGGCACGGTCGAACGAACCGGATTCTACGGCAAGCGCATGTCGGAAGCGTTACGAGAAGCGCTGTTCGATCTCCTCGAAGAGCGCGTCGACGAGTTGGTCCTCCTCGACCGCGCGGAAGCGCTCGCCTCCGACGAAGATCACGCCCCGCCCTCGGCCGCAGGCGATGCCGATGTCCGCGCCGCGGGCCTCGCCGGGACCGTTGACCACGCAGCCCATGACGGCCACCGTGATGGGGGTGCGCACGCCTTGGAGCCTGCGCTCGACCTCCTCGGCGATGGGAATCATGTCGACCTCGGTACGACCGCAGGTGGGGCAGCTCACGAGCTCGGGACGCAGCCGGCGCATGCCGAGCGCCGAGAGGAGGTCCCAGGCGACGTTGACCTCCTCGACCGGGTCGGCGGTCAGCGAGAGGCGCATCGTGTCGCCGATGCCCTCCTCGAGGAGAATGCCCACGCCGGCAGCGTTCTTCACGCTGCCCTGCTGGAGCGTTCCAGCCTCGGTCACGCCCACATGAAGCGGGACATCGGGGAGCTCGGACGAGAGCTGTCGATAGGTCTCGAGCGTCGTGACGACGTCATGGGCCTTGGCCGAGAGCACGATGTCGTCGAATCCGCGGCTACGGAAGTGCTCGACGAAGGAGACCGAGGACGCCACGAGCTTCTGCGAGAGGGAGAGCTCCGGGCGAGCGCCCACCTCTGGGTCGAGCGAACCGGCGTTGACCCCGATTCGGATGGGGATGCCGGCCTCCCCCGCCCCGTCGATGACCTCGTCCACATGGTCCCACGAGCCGACGTTGCCAGGGTTGATGCGCAGACCGGCCGCGCCGCGGCGCGCGGACTCGAGCGCGAGCCTGTGGTCGAAGTGGATGTCCGCGATCACGGGAAGCGGCGACTCCGCGCAGATGCGCTCGAAACCGTCGAGCGCGGCGGTGTTGGGAACGGCCACGCGGATGATCTCGCAGCCGGCATCGGCGAGACGTCCGATCTGGGCGAGCGTGGCGGGAGCGTCGGACGTCTTGGTCGTGCACATTGACTGCACGGAGACGGGCGCGCCTCCCCCCACGATGACGTCGCCGACGTGAACGGGACGCGTGAGGTTGCGGGCGGGAACGGGCCTGGCGGTGCTTTCCATGGGGTTACCTAGCCAATCACGAAGCGAACGAGGTCGTTCCTCAGGACGACGACGAAGACGAAGAGGAAGAAGGCGAGACCGACATAGCTGATGATGGACTGCGTCCGCATCGAGAGCTGGTGGCGGGAGACAGCCTGGATAATCTCGACGAGAATCTTGCCCCCGTCGAGGGGCGGAATGGGCAGCAGGTTCATGAAGCCGAGCGACAGGGAGATGATCGCGCAGAAGAGCACGAGCTCAGAGGCGCCGGCAGACGCCGCCTGCGACGCCATGACCGAGATTCCGACGATGGACGAGGATTGGTCGAGAACCTCCATGGTGTGAGTCGGGATGATGAGCTTGACGACGTACGTGGCATAGAAGCTCGCGTAGCTCCATGCGTACGCCGCGGACTCCGCGAGGCTCGGATGGTAGACGGTGGTCGACGCGGAGATGCCCATGAGGCTCACGGCCTGTCCGTCAGGAAGGTCCACCGTGGCAACGTGCTCGACGCCGTCACGCTCGTACGTGACCTCGAAGTCGGTGCCGGAGTCCAGGTAGGTCCCGAGCGCGGTGACGAGGTCATCCCAGGTGGTCACCGACGTCCCGTCGACGGCCGTGATGACGTCCCCGGCCTCGAGCCCGGCGGCCTCGGCATAGGAGCCCGCAGTCACGCCGCCCAGCTGGCTCGTGTTGACGGCGACGTCGACGCCTTGGATGGTGAGCCCTGCGATGATGATGGCGAGCGCCAGGACGAGGTTGACGAGCGGACCGGCGGCGAGCATGACGAAGCGCTTCCAGAAACCTGTCCCGAGGTAGGTGTGCGAGCGTTCCTTGGCAAGAAAGTCCTGCTCGGACATGTCGAGTCTGCGGGGGGAGCCAGCCTCCGACGCACCATCAAGCGAGAAGTCATGGCCGCGGTCGAACTCGGTGAGACCGACGGCGTCGCGACGGACCGTCTCGTAGACAAGCGGGAGCTCGTCTCGCTCCTGCTTGGACAGGCCGTCTGGCCCTTGGTTCTGACGGATGCTCGCCCAGTCGCAGAGGGTGTCGAGGAGACCCACCGCGCGGTCGGCCTCGCAGCCGATGTCATCGGCGACCTCCTCGACGGTCGCCTGGCCACGGCGCATCACGCTCGCAAGCGCGGGCGCGAGGAGCTCGTCGGCGTCGCCCTCCATGCCGCAGATGCGGGTGTAACCACCGAGAAGGATGGGCGTGACCCCGACCTCGGTACCGTACTTCTCGCTCTTGTGCGAGAGTCGGAGGCGGCAGGGCATTCCGAGGAAGAACTCGGTCACGCGCACGTGGAACGCACGCGCGGCGAGAA